>JAQUSB010000005.1 GCA_028715345.1 Candidatus Omnitrophota bacterium
GAAGTGGCCTAAAAAGATCAAAAAGAAAAGATTTTCGCCGGACGGGGATAAGCTGCTCTGTTTTAACGAGCGCGAGATAGCGGTGATATATTGGAATCTCGACAAAGGCGAAGCCGCAAACGGGGAAGGCGCGCGCGTCGAGAGCGTTTTGACCGCCGAAGAGCCTATAGTGGATGTGTTCTGGTACTCCGGATCGGGATATATAATAGTCGTCACCGAAAGATACATAAACGTAGTCGAATTGCGCGGCGGGACGAGGCGCAATATAGCCACTTTATACAAATTCGAGACTCCGCCGCACTCAGTCGCTTATGACATGGACAATGGCTCCCTCTATTTTATGGACAGGGGGAGGGGTAATTTCTCGAAAGGCGGGAATTATCTTTACAGGTTGGACTTAAGGCAGAAATTTTTCGATTACCTGATGCAGCTTCTGGTAAAACGAGATACGGAAACCGCGCATGAAAAAAGATAAATTCTACAGGCGCCTTTTTGAGATAATCCCGGGAGCTCTTACATGGTCGACCCTGGGCGGACTTTTCATACTTGCCTTCATACGGCCGGTCTGGGTCGCGATGTTCGTAATAACTTTCGACCTCTATTGGGTGATAAGGATATGCTACCTGACGCTCCTGCTCGTATTCGCCTATCACCGGCTCGGTAAAGAGAAGAAGATAGACTGGCTTAAAGCGTCGAAGGCCGCCGGGTGCGTTGACGGGCTGGAATATAAAAATATTTATCACGCCGTCCTATTCCCGGTTTATAAAGAAGGGCTCGACATACTGGTGCCGTCCGTGGAAGCCCTGGAGAAAGCTAATTACCCCAAGGACAAGATGATAGTGGTCATAAGCGTCGAGGCCAGGGCAGGCGACGAGGTCTGGCGCAACGCCATAAGCATTAAAGACAAATTCAATGACCGTTTCTTCCACTTTATAGTGACGCGCCACCCGGATAACCTTCCGGGCGAAATAAAGGTCAAAGGGGCCAACGCTACCTGGGGCGCCAGGGCGCTAAAGGAGTTCGTCGATTCGAAGAAGATCGACTACGAGCATGTGATAATATCGTGTTTCGACGCGGATACCTGCGCCGAGAAGGAATATTTCGGCTGCCTGGCCTATCATTACATCACGAATCCCGCCAGGACGCATTCCAGTTATCAGCCGATCCCGGTCTACAATAATAATATATGGCAGGCGCGCTCCATAGCGAGGCTGCTCGAACTCGGCTCGAGTTTCATGCAGATGATAGAGACTATGAGGGTCGAGAAATTCGTCACTTTTTCCAGCCACAGTATGAGTTTCAAGACGCTTGTGGAGGTGGGTTACTGGCCGATCGACATGATATCGGACGATTCCGCCATATACTGGAAATGTTTCCTCCATTTCAACGGTAATTACGCCGTCATTCCTATGTACGTCACGGTCTCGATGGACGTGGCGACGGAGAAGGGGATAATACAGACGATAATAAAACAATATAAGCAGAAGAGGCGGTGGGCATGGGGCGTGGAAAATTTCCCTTACGTCATGCTTGGGTTCATGAAGAATAAGAAGATACCTGTTACGAAAAAGATAAGGCGCGCTTTCCATATACTCGAAAGCCATTACACGTGGGCAGTATGGGCGATCATCATAACATTCATAGCCCCGCTTCCTTTGATATTCGGCGGCGTCCTGTTCAGGCAGACGGCCATAGGTTATAACCTCCCGAGTATCGCCGCGGCTCTCTTCAGGGTATCGCTCTTCACTATATTCGTTTGCATGTTCATAAGCGTGAAACTTCTTCCGCCGAGGCCTAAAGACGTGAAGCCGCAGAAACGGATCATCATGTTTTTGCAGTGGCTGCTCTCGCCGCTGGTCGTGGCTTTCATGGGCTCGACGCCCGCCATCGACGCGCAGACGCGTCTCATGCTGGGCAAATACATGCACTTCTACGTCACCTCCAAATCCCGCAAGCACACTTCCGCGAAATAAAATTTTTATCTTCGGGAGAAATTCCCTTTCGGGATTGTGCCTCGCGGGACGCGAAATTTTAACCATGTAAAATTTCGCTGCGGGAAAATTTCTCGCATCTGCTCGAAATTTTACGCCCCGCTCGGCACGAATCCCTACGGGAATTTCTCCTGCTCGCGAAAAATTTTTTTAATAATTTCCTTGCGGGAAAAAAATTCTTGTGATATACTGCATTCACTGCAAGAAAAATGAAAATTTCCCCCGAAGGCAATGCTACTACTAATAGTATTTCCGCACTTTCGCACCACAATATATAGTATTTTTATTTGACTTATCGGACCATCTGTGATATATTCTATGACCGGGATGCAGGAGCCGGTCATTTTTTTTATTTATAGAAGTTTTTAAATCGGGGGAGTAAGGAAATGGAAGAAGCGCGTGATGGGAATTTAGGGTTGTCGGAAAATGCGGTAAAGGTCTTACAGAAAAGGTACCTGAAAAAAGACGAGAACGACAAGGTGACGGAAACTCCCGCGGACATGTTCCGCAGGGTCGCGAAGAATATTGCGACAGCCGATTCGCATTACGGTAAGACTAAAGCGGAAGTGGCCGGGACAGAAGAAGAGTTTTACAGGATGATGACGTCCCTCGAGTTCCTGCCGAACTCGCCCACATTAATGAACGCGGGCCGCGACCTCCAGCAGCTTTCCGCGTGTTTCGTTTTATCGATCGAAGATTCTATGGAATCGATATTCGAAACGATAAAAGACACTGCCATCATACATAAATCAGGCGGCGGCACAGGTTTCAGTTTCTCGAGGCTGCGGGGCAAGAACTCGCGCGTCCGTTCGACCGGCGGTATTTCCAGCGGCCCGGTATCCTTCATGAAGGTATTTAACTCCGCCACCCAGGCGGTGAAGCAGGGCGGCACCAGGCGCGGCGCCAACATGGGCATACTTAGGGTCGACCATCCCGATATACTCGAATTCATAACCTGCAAAGAGAACGACAAAGAGATAACGAACTTCAATATATCGGTAGCGCTCACGGAAGATTTCATGAAGAAAGCCGTCGCGAACCAGGAATACGACCTGATCGACCCCCACACGAAGAAATCCGCCGGCAAGCTTAACGCCAAAAATGTATTCGATCTCATAATAAAGATGGCGTGGAAGAACGGCGAGCCCGGCATAATTTTCATCGACAGGATGAATAAAGACAACCCGACTCCGAAATCCGGCCAGATCGAATCGACCAACCCGTGCGGCGAGCAGCCGCTCCTGCCGTACGAGAGCTGCAACCTCGGTTCGATAAACCTCGCGCGGATGGTGAATAACGGCGAGATCAACTGGAAAAAACTGGGCGAGACGGTCAAAAAGGCGGTCCATTTCCTCGATAACGTCATAGACATGAACGCGTACCCGCTGAAGAGGATAGAGGAGACGACTAAGTCGAACCGCAAGATAGGGCTCGGCGTTATGGGTTTTGCCGACATGCTCCTGATGCTCGGTATCAGTTATAATTCCGAAAGCTCCATACATATAGCGGAAAAGATCATGAAGTTCATTCTCGACGCTTCCAGGACGGCGTCGCAGGAGATGGCCCGCGAGCGCGGCGCTTTCCCTAATTTCAAGGACAGCATATATAATGTACCCGGGGCCAGGCCGCTGCGTAACGCCACATTGACCACTATCGCTCCGACAGGCACGCTTTCGATAATAGCGAACTGCTCCAGCGGCATCGAGCCGGTCTTCGCGATATCCTATATAAGGAATATAATGGACAATACGAAGCTCATCGAAGTCCATCCTTATTTCAGGGAGGTGGCGGAGAAACGAGGTTTCTTTACCCCCGAGCTTATGAATATAATAGCGCAGAAGGGTTCCCTCCATTCATTAAGCGAAATACCGGAAGATGTCCAGAAGCTGTTCGTAACGGCGCATGACATAGAGCCGGTATGGCACATAAATATGCAGGCTGCGTTCCAGAAATACACGAACAATGCCGTCTCGAAGACCGTCAATCTTCCGCAGGACGCTACCCTCGAGGATGTCCGCACCATTTACATGCTTGCTTACGAAGGCGGTTGTAAGGGCGTCACCATTTACAGGGACCATTCGAGAGACGAGCAGGTATTGAGTATACCGGCCTCGAAAGAGACTAAACAGCCTGCGGCGGGAGCTAAGATAAGCCCGAGGCCCAGGCCCAATGTCACCGTAGGCACTACCACCAAGATAGCGACAGGCTGCGGTAACCTTTACGTTACCATAAATGAAGATGAGAACGGACAGCCGTTCGAGGTCTTCATGTCCATGGGTAAGGCAGGCGGATGCGCCATGAGCCAGCTCGAAGCGCTGGGCAGGCTCTTGTCCCTGGCCCTGCGAAGCGGCATAGATACCAATTCCATCATAGAACAGCTGCGCGGTATAAGGTGTCCGTCTCCAAGCTGGGAGAAAGGCGGCAGGATATTCTCCTGCAGCGACGCTATAGCGCGCGTCCTTGAGCGCATAATCATCGAATCGAAAAAAGAGACCCCTCCGGCCGACTTATCTGCCGGTGAGACAGGCCAGAAGCCGCAGGCGCAGACTAACGGCAATACATCCACCGACCTTAAGAAGTCTACCAGGTCAAAGATGGAAAACATCGTGGGCGTCTGCCCGGATTGCGGGGGAGCTCTTTGGCACGTAGAAGGCTGCATGGTATGCAGATCGTGCGGATATTCTAAGTGCGGGTAAACCTGTTAGTAAAAAAAGTCGGCTCTTGGGCTTGCCAAAACGACAATTTGTGGTAAACTTTATTAATAATCTATATACATTATAGTAGTGGATTATAAAATAAGGGAGGTGTTGCATGGAGTGGCTGACGTTCGTTGTGGTTGATCCTGTAAAGGCAATGCTTATAAAGTTATGGGGTTATATCCCCGCCATTGCAGGCGCGATTGTCATCCTTGTCTTAGGCTGGCTCATAGCCAAGCTTATAGAAGCCGTAATTGTAAGGGTCCTTAAGGCTATCCGCCTGGATATGGCGAGCGATAAAGCAGGGGTATCTAATATACTTGCGCACGGAGAAATAAAGCTGACATTATCTGAAATGATAGGCGCAGTCATTTATTGGATCATAATCCTTGTCGTTATAGCTACCGCATTGGGTACGCTGAACCTTACCGTTGCCGCTGACCTCATGTCAAGGCTGGTCGACTATGTGCCGAATATACTCGGCGCTATATTCATTCTTATAGTCGGAGCTTTCGTGGCTGACTTCGTGGCCAACGTAGTGCGGACGACTGCCGGGAATGCCGGACTTAAAAAAGCGTCTGCCATAGCGAAAATGGCGAAAGTGCTGATCGTAATATTCGCCGTAGTTATCGCGATAGAACAGCTGAAGATAGCCTCGACATTGATAGTATTGGCCGTGAACATTATCCTTATATCGATAGGTATCGGTATAGCGCTGGCTTTCGGGCTGGGCTGCAAGGATATCGCGGGCAAATTTGTCCAGGATGTCATTAACGATTTCAAGAAATAAGAGATAGCTTATAGTACGCAGAGTAGGGCACCTTTAAAGGTGCCCTACTTGTTTTATGGAGCGCCTTCCTCTATAATAGTTCGTATGGGACCTGCCCTGTATATCCATATACCTTTCTGCAAAAGAAAGTGCATCTACTGTAATTTCTACAGCCGCATATATGACGCGGCGAGCGCGTCCGCATTTACCGATATCCTCATCTCGCAGGTCGAACGAATAAAGGGCCCGCTCCATTCTATCTATATAGGAGGCGGGACCCCGAGCGCCCTTGACCGTAAAATTTTTGAGAAACTGCTTGCACGGCTTAAAGATCTTACGATCTCGTCCGGCGAATTTACCGTAGAAGTGAATCCCGAAAGCCTGGACGATGAAAAGATAAAGACGATGCTCGGTCTCGGCGTAAACCGGCTCAGTATAGGGACGCAATCCCTCGACGACCGCAAACTTAAGAAACTGGGCAGGCTCCATTCCGCCGCCCGGGCGCAGGAGGCCGTCCTGTCGGCGCATAAATACGGTTTCAAAAATATCAGCGCCGACCTCATCTTCGGCGTCTGGGGCGAAACTCCCGATTCATGGAAAAAGGAACTGGACGGAATGGTCCGGCTGCCCATTGACCACGTATCATGCTATGAGCTCACGTACGAAAAGGGTACGCCGTTATATTCGGCGGTCCTGTCAAAGAGCGTCCTGCCTCTCGATAGCGACATTACTTCCGCCATGTATGAAGCTGCCATCGACATCCTCGGCCTGCGGGGTTTTAAACAGTATGAGATATCGAACTTCGCCAAGGAAGGCTGCGGATCGAAGCATAATATGAACTACTGGGATAACAACCCTTATATCGGCCTGGGGCCGTCCGCGGTCTCTTACATCGACGGGGTGCGTTCGAGGAACGTTTCGGACGTAAAAGAGTATATGGACAGAGCGAGGACGGGAAGGGCGCTTACGGAATTCAGCGAAAAGCTCTCTCCTCTGAAGAGCGCAAAAGAGACCGCCGCCGTGAAGATACGCACGAGGGACGGTATCGGCTTCGATTGGTTCAGAGCCAAGACGGGATTCGATCTTCGTGAATTGGAGAAGAAGGCCCTGCCGAAACTCATCGAGGACGGTTTTATCAAGTATAAGGCCGAAGGCGAAATACAGACCGGCATCTGTCTGAAGCGCAAAGGCTTTCTCTTCTGCGACACCGTATCGAGCGCCCTGCTGTAAAATTTTTCGTTTTACTGTGGACTAAATGGGCTGTGACGAAGTGGTAAGCAAGGCCTTAAAATTGCTCGGCAGGGTCCGAGCAATTTTACGGAGTGCGATTTTTACATGGATAAAAATCGCACGTCCTTGCGAACCACTTTGGCACAGCACATTTCGCTTACGGCCGAAAAATTTTGCTCAAGAAGTGAGATTTGTGTTAAAATGAATTTTCCAAATCGAAAGGAAAAAGACGATGAAGAAGCTGGTGTTATTGCGTCACGGCGAAAGTACGTGGAATAAAGAGAACAGGTTCACGGGCTGGACTGACGTCGACCTGTCCGACAAAGGAAAGCTCGAAGCTAAGAAAGCAGGCGAAGTCCTGAAGAAGGAAGGCTTCGTCTTCGACATTGCATATACGTCCGTCCTGAAGAGGGCGATAAGGACGCTCTGGAGCACCCTCGACGAGATGGACCTCATGTGGATACCCGTTTATAACTCATGGCGGCTCAACGAGCGCCATTACGGCGCCCTGCAGGGGCTCAACAAATCAGAGACGGCCGCGAAATTCGGCGAAGACCAGGTGCTCGTCTGGCGCAGGAGCTACGACGTGCCTCCGCCGAAGCTCGAGAAGAACGACCCGCGCTATCCCGGCTCCGATCCGCGCTACAAGGGCCTGACCGCGAAAGAACTGCCGCTTACGGAATGCCTGAAAGACACGGTGGCGAGGTTTTTGCCTTACTGGCACGATACGATCGCGCCCGAGGTTAAAAAGGGCAGCCGCGTGATAATAGCCGCTCACGGCAATAGTTTAAGAGCGCTCGTGAAATACCTGGACAATGTTTCCGATAATGACATAGTCGGCTTAAATATACCGACGGGGCTGCCGCTCGTATATGAACTGACCGACGACTTAAAGCCGGTAAAAAGTTATTATCTCGGCGACCCGGAAGAGGTCAAAAAAGCAATGGAAGCGGTAGCGAATCAGGGAAAGGCGAAAAAGTAATGAAGGTTAAAAGGGCGTTAATAAGCGTATCGGATAAGACCGGCCTCGAAGGCCTGGTGAGGGTCCTGGATAGATTCGGCGTCGAAATATTGTCGACGGGCGGCACCGCCAAAGCGATAAGGGCGCTCGGTATAAAGGTAAAAGATGTCTCCGAGCATACCGGTTTTCCCGAAATGCTCGACGGCAGGGTCAAAACGCTGCATCCTAAAGTGCACGGCGGGCTTCTGGCGCTGCGAGAGAATAAAGAGCATATGGACACTGTGAAAAAGCATGATATCGGCCTTATAGATATGGTTGTTGTTAACCTCTACCCGTTCGAAAAGACCGTCGCGAAGCCCGGCGTGAAGCTGGAAGAAGCGATAGAGAATATCGACATAGGCGGGCCGTCGATGCTGAGGAGCGCGGCGAAGAACCACAGGTCCGTCTGCGTCCTGTGCGACACCGCCGATTACGCCAGAGTCACCGCCGAGATGGAAAAGACGGGCGGGAGTATCCCTGAAGAACTTTTAGTCGAGCTGGGCGTTAAAGTTTTCCGGAAAACTTCGGCATACGACGCGGCCATATACAATTATTTAAATAAAGGCGGCGTTCAGGCGGAAGAGAAGAGCGAAAATTTCCCGCAAACTTTAAATTTGAATTACAAAAAGATACAGGACTTGCGATACGGGGAAAATCCTCACCAGAAGGCGGCGTTCTATAAAGACGAAGCGTCGGCCGAGCCGAGCATCTCCGGCGCCGTCCAGCTGCACGGCAAAGAGCTGTCGTTCAATAACATAATTGATCTCAACGCCGCGCTCGAGATAGTAAAAGAATTCAATGAACCGGCCGCGACCATCATAAAACATACCAACCCTTGCGGCACGGCGACCGCGAAGAGCCCGGCGCAGGCATATCTCGACGCGCTCGATTGCGATAAGCTGAGCGCGTTCGGCAGCATCGTCGGGTTCAACAGGCCTGTGGACGCGGACCTGGCTAAGACGATACTTGCGGAAGCGGATTTCGTGGAATGTATAATAGCGCCGTCGTATGAAGATGCGGCCCTGCAGGCTCTGAAGGTAAAAAAGAACCTGCGCCTTCTGGAAGTGAAAAATTTTGGGGCTAAGTGCGCAAACGCCGATAAAGACATGAAGAAGGTCTTGGGCGGCATGCTCATACAGGACAGGGACACGGCTATATTGAAAGAGGCCGACCTTAAATTCGTTACTAAAATCAAACCTACTAAAGAAGAGCTCGCCTCTTTAATGTTCGGCTGGGCGGTAGCCAAACACGTAAAATCTAACGCTATCGTATTATGCCGCGGCACCAAGACCGTAGGCGTCGGAGCCGGGCAGATGTCGAGGGTCGATTCCGTGATGATCGCATGCAAAAAAGCCGGCGCGAAGGCTAAGGGCTCGACTTTAGCCAGCGACGCGTTCTTCCCGAAAGAAGACGGCATCGAGCAGGCGCACCAGGGCGGGATCACGGCTATCATACAGCCCGGCGGATCGATCCGCGACGCGGAAGTGATAAAGACCGCCGATAAACTGGGCATAGCCATGGTATTTACCGGAGTCAGGCACTTTAAACATTAGAATGAATTACGAAGAGGCGCTTCAGTATCTCGACTCACTCACGAATTACGAAAGGCGCGATAACTACAACTGCGATAAGTCTTTTGATCTCGACAGGACCAGGCGCCTGGCAGCAGACCTTGGGAACCCCCAGGCAAATTTCGGATCCATCCACATTGCCGGCACTAAAGGAAAAGGTTCTACCTCGGCGATAGTTTATTCCATCCTTAAAGAAGCAGGGTATAAGACGGGGCTCTATACATCGCCTCATCTTGTGTCTTTCCGCGAGCGTATAAGGATAAACGACGAACTTATAAGCGAAGAGGACATCGCTCGCCTCCTGGGCCGGATAAAAAATATCACGGACAAGATGAGCGATGACATGCCCACCTTCTTCGAGGTTTACACCGCGCTTTCGTATCTTTATTTCAGCGAAAAGAAAGTCGATCTCGCGGTGTTCGAGGTCGGGCTGGGCGGGAGGCTCGACGCTACCAACATATTGGAGCCGCTCGTCTCGGCCATAACGCCGATAAGTTACGAACATACCGATAAATTGGGCAAAACGCTTACGGCCATCGCCGGGGAAAAGGCCGGCATCATCAAGGACGGTTCTGTCTGCGTGATCGCCCCGCAGGAAGAAGAGGCGCTGGCCGCTATTACTGAAGTTTGCCGGGACAAGCGCGCTAAAGCCATCCTTACCGGTACTGATATAAGATTTAAAGAGCTGGGTTTTACGGAAGAAAAAGAGATCTTTGAGGTCGCCGGACTTAACGGCAACTACCCGAAACTGGAAATGGCGCTTCTCGGCCCGCACCAGGTGGCGAATGCGGCTACAGCCATAGGGGTGGCCGAGGCGCTGAAATTCCACGATATCGAAATAGGCCCCGACGCCGTAAGGCGCGGGATCAAAAACGCCGAATGGCCGGGCAGGCTTGAGGTCGTTTCGAAAAACCCGCGCATTATCCTAGACGGCGCGCAGAACCGCGCCAGCGCGAAGGCGCTTGCCCTGTCAGTAAAGCGTATATTCGAATACGATAAGCTCATCTTAGTATTCGGGGTTTCGAAAGACAAAGATATTAAGGGCATCCTCGACGAGCTTCTGCCTCAGGCCGATATGGCTATACTTACAAAAGCTAAGATCGTCGAAAGGGCCGCCGACCCGGGAAAAATAAAAGAATTGATGCCGCAAGGCGAAAATATCCATTTAACGGATAACGTAAAAGAGGCTGTCGAAAAGGCAAAAAGCATGGCGGGCGCTAAAGACATTATTTTAATTACAGGTTCGTTATTTGTGGTGGGGGAAGCGAGACAGATTATTTATGGTTAGGCACAGCACGGAAGATACGATAGTCGCGATATCGACGCCGATGGGCGAGGGCGGAATAGGCATCGTGCGCTTGAGCGGAGATAAAGCGACCGGGATAGCTGATAAAATATTCAAGGCCAAAGACGGCCGGAAGCCGTCACGGTTTACCACATACACCGTCCATTACGGCCACGTTATCGATACGCGGTCAGGTTCCGCGAAGGTGATCGACGAGGTCCTGTTGACGGTGATGAAGGCCCCGAAGAGCTACACGAAAGAAGATATCGTCGAGATAAACTGCCACGGCGGGATACAGGCGGTAAAGCGCATCATGGAGCTGGCGCTGGAATGCGGCGCGCGCATGGCGGAACCCGGCGAATTCACGAAGAGGGCTTTCCTGAACGGCCGGATCGATCTTGTCCAGGCAGAGGCGGTGCTCGATGTGATAAGGGCGAAGACCGAAGGCTCTCTTAAAGTCGCCGTGGGCCAGCTTGAAGGTGAGCTTTCGAAGACCGTTAACGATATCCGTGAGGAAATTATAAATATTGCCGCCGAGATAGAGGCCTCTATAGATTTTCCCGAGGAGGAACTGGAATTATCGAAGCGGAACGAACTTGCGAATAAAATGAACGATGTCACACAAAGGCTCGGCGGCCTTGTAAAGAGTTACGATAACGGCATGATATTCAGGGAAGGGGTGCTTGCGATAATATGCGGCAAGCCCAATGTCGGCAAATCGAGCCTGATGAACCTGCTTCTGAAAAGGGACAGGGTCATAGTTTCCCCTATACCCGGCACTACACGTGACGCCGTAGAAGAGATGATAAGCTTAAACGGCATACCGATACGTTTAGTCGACACGGCGGGCATATCGGACACCAAGGACATCCTGGAAAAAGAGGGAGTGAAGAAGAGTAAAAAATATCTGAAACTGTCGGACATAGTGATCCTGATGCTCGACGCCTCCGCGCCTATAGGCAAGGCGGATAAGGACATAATCGATCTGGTCGCCGGCAAAAAGAAACTGGTCGTCCTTAATAAGACCGACCTGGCGAAAAAAGAGAATATCTGCAAATTAAAAGAAAAATTCAGGGCCGACACGGTGGTCGGTATATCCGTTAAGAATAAAAATAATATCGCCGCGCTCGAGAAAACCATACATAATATGGTGCTTGGAGGCTCGTTCGGCCAGGGCGAGGGGGCAGTCGTCAGCAATGCCCGGCACAAGGATGCACTTGACAAGGCTTACAGGTCTATGTTATCTGTAAAAAGAGAATTCGATAAGGGCGGCGGCTCTTTTGAGACGGCCGCCATAGACCTTAAGGACGCGATATTTTATCTCGGGCTGGTAATAGGCAAATCGGTCTCGGACGACATCCTCGACAGGATATTCAGCCGGTTTTGTATAGGAAAGTAAACTTAAGAAAGAGGTTATAGATGGATAAGAAGCGCATAGAGAAGGCGGTAAGGGAGATATTGTCCGCGGTCGGCGAAGATGTGAAACGTAAGGACATCGTCGATACGCCGCGCCGCGTAGCGGAAATGTACGAAGAGATACTCGGCGGCACAAATAAAGACCCGGCCAAAGAGCTTGAGGTCGTCTTCGAAAAAGACCACGATGAGATAGTCCTCTTAAAAGGCATCCCGCTCTACTCCGTATGCGAGCACCATTTACTCCCATTTATAGGGCGCGCCCACGTGGCGTACATACCCAGCAATAACAAAGTTACGGGCTTAAGCAAACTCGCCAGGGTCGTTGATGCTTTCTCCAAAAGGCTGCAGGTCCAGGAACGCCTCACTACGGATATCGCCGATCTTATTATGCGGAAACTCTCGCCCAAGGGCGTGCTGGTCGTGATAGAAGCCGAACATCTCTGCATGTCGATGAGGGGAGTGAAGAAACCGGGGGTTTTGACGGTCACCAGCGCCGTCAGGGGCGTCTTCCGCCAGAACGAGAAGACGCGCGCCGAGGCGATGGCCCTTATAAGAGGCTAACTCAGCTAACTCAGTAGCGCACCCTTAAGGGTGCGCTACTTTTGTGGATAATTAATCAGAAGGCTTGCCGAAACACTTCCATACAAAATTCGACGCGATCTTATTCGAAATGAGCGGTATACTGTCCTCGGCGCTCATCTTTTCTTTTATGTGCGGATTGAGCAGTTCTTTCCAGACAAGTTCACCCGTATCGGTTTTTATTACGGCGAATTCGACTGCCATCTCCGCGTAATTCATAGTCGCCGATGCCGCCATGTCCAGAAGGGTAGTGCCTAACCCCGGAGTGGGTTTGATGGGGCCTCTTTCCATGTACATGAATTTTTTAATGACCGAATAGATCTGGACGTCGCTTTCTTGCGGGGTCTTAGCCAGCTCGAATTTCACCGATTTACGGTTCAAGAGCGCCGATTCCAGAGCTTTTTTAAAGTCTATCTTTACGATCTTATTTTGCCCGGATCGATTTTCCGGTTCCCCGACATATACTTTAATGGAGCCTTTATCCTGCCCTATACGCCATAGCCCTCCTTCAGCCGTTGCCGCCGTTTGGCCCAGTGCGAGGGAAGCGATAACCGCAAAAAACAGCAACTTCTTTGCCATATATGCTCCTTTCTTTTATCGTTGAATTTCGGGAACCCTTATATTATAATATCCGCTAAATACATAAGCAAGGTATATGAACTATTTCGTAGAATTCAGTAAAAATTATATATTCTGGGCGTCTGCCGCCTCCTGGATAATAGCGCAGAGCATAAAGGTCGCGCTCGGCGTATTCAGGGAGAAGCGGTTCAATTTCCGCTGGTTCATAGGCACCGGCGGGATGCCGAGTTCCCATGCCGCCGGGGTTTCCGCCCTTGCCACATCGATCGGGGTCACCTACGGTTTCGATTCGGCGCTGTTCGCCATATCCCTGATATTCACCCTCATAGTGATGTTCGACGCGCAGGGTGTCCGCCTTGCCACGGGCAAACAGGCGGAGATACTCAATAAGATGCTGGACGACATTTACTGGAAGAAGAAGCTGGACGAAGATCAGCTGAAAGAACTTATAGGCCATACGCCCGTCGAGGTATTTGCCGGGGCGTTTCTGGGTATTGTGATATCATTACTGCTGTATAAATAAAGGATAAGAAAGAAGGTACTGTTTGAATAAAAATGTCCTCATAATAGCTCTCATAATCGTTATGTCGGTGATCGCCGCGTTTTTAGCTTACGGGATAATCACTCGTGCGGGCGCGCCAAAGGAAGAGGTGAGCGCGGCGGCGGAAACAAAAAGCAGCGTAGTAAAAGTGAGCGCTCGTCCCGAATCCGATTATTTAACGGAAGCTGCCGATCGCGAGAAGAAGGGAGAACTTTTAAAGGCCAAAGAGATCTATCAGGAAGTATTGGAAAAATTTCCCGGCTCCGGCAACGTATCGAAGGCCCAGGAAGCCCTGGACAATTTGAATGTGAAGATGCTCTTCTCCCCGGTCATTACTCCCGACTCTTTTTCTTACGAGATACAAAAAGGCGATACGCTGACTAAGATCGCGAAGAAATTCAACACTACTGTCGAGCTTATAATGAAAGCCAACGGCCTTAAAGACGCTAACGTAAAAGTGGGCAGGAAACTGAAGATAGCGAAAGCGAAATTCAGCATAGCGGTGGATAAATCCCAGAACATCCTGACATTGAAAGCCGACCAGGATGTATTCAAGACTTACAGGGTTTCGACAGGAAAAAACTCCTGCACTCCCGTCGGGACATTCAAAGTGACGAATAAGCTTATCGATCCTCCGTGGTATCCCTCGACAGGCGGTATGATACCCGCCAAGGACCCGAAGAACGTCCTGGGCTCCAGGTGGATAGGCTTGTCCAAGCAGGGCTACGGCATACACGGCACCGTAGAGCCCGAATCTATAGGTAAGAGCGTCACCGAAGGCTGCGTCAGGATGAGAAATGCCGAAGTGGAAGAATTATACTCGATAATACCCGTCGGGACCGAAGTGGTCATCGTAGATTGATCCCGTAACTAAAAAAAGAAAGTCCGATATGGCTACACGTCATATACCCGGCCTCGATTTCGAGAGGCCTATAATGGAGCTGGAGCGGAAGATAGAGGAGCTCAAAGGCTTCACTTCCCATAAGGATATCGATATATCCGGAGAGGTGACGCGGCTAGAAGCGAAGCTCGCCCATATAAAGAAAGACGTTTACGATAATCTCACGCCATGGCAGAGAGTGCAGTTGGCCAGGCACCCCAAAAGGCCTTATACCCTCGATTATATAGAATTGATGATGACCGACTTTATCGAGATACACGGCGACCGCCATTTTGCCGACGATAAAGCAATGATATGCGGGTTCGCGAAAATTAACGGAGACAAGGTCGTCGTTATCGGCCATCAGAAGGGCAAAGACACCAAAGAGAACCTGGAGAGGAACTTCGGCAGCGCCCATCCCGAAGGTTACCGTAAGGCGATGCGCGTAATGAAGATGGCGGAGAAATTCGATGTGCCCGTCGTGGTTTTCATAGATACTCCCGGCGCTTATCCGGGGATAGGGGCCGAAGAGAGGGGCCAGGCCGAAGCCATCGCGTTCAATCTGCGCGAAATGACAGACCTCAAGACGCCGGTGATAGTGTTCGTGATAGGCGAAGGCGGGTCCGGCGGCGCCCTGGGAGTGGGGGTCGGAGATAAGGTTTATGTCCTCGAGAACGCGTACTATTCCGTCATCTCGCCCGAGGGTTGCGCTGCGATATTGTGGAAAGAGCGCTCGCGTTCACCCGATGCCGCGGCGGCGCTCAAACTTACCGCGAAAGACCTATTCGATATGGGCGTTATCGACGGTATAGTGAAAGAGCCATTAGGCGGCGCGCACAGGAACCCGAAAGAGGTGGCGGAAAATATCAAAAAGATAATAAAAAAGGATATAGCGGCGTTAAAGGATGTGCCGAAAGACAAGCTCATAGAAGCCCGCTATAATAAGGTCAGGGCGATAGGCATATTCAAGGAGCCGTAATTTTGGGAAAAGATCGATGGTTAAACTAAGCCGGCAGATATGACAATATGCCGGCTTTATTTTTTGACAATAGGGGGTGTTATGAAACGTTATAAGTTCTTATCGATGATCATGGTCCTCGGATCCCTGGCAGGCTGCTGCGCCCATTCCGATAGCGGCACCTGCGAAAAAAAGAGCGTGGTCGCGAAGGTGAACGGCTACGAGCTGACCGAGAGCGATTTCCTGAACGAGGTAACGCTTATTTCGCCGAAGATCTACCAGTCCGCGGATAAAGAAAAAGCGAAAGAGCGCGCGCTGAACGAGCTCATAACCAAAAAAGTGCTCCTGCAGGAAGCCCAGAGATCTAATTTCGATAAAGACCGGAAATTCATGAGGGAGATCGAAAGGTATTGGGAGCAGGCCCTGCTTAAACTTTTGATGAAGAAGAAGATCGACGAATTCTCCAAGGCCATCTCCCCGGAGGTGCCTTTCGAAACACGGCAGCAGATATTGCGCGCGGAGATAAGTAAGTGGATAGCGGATGTCCGAAACGCCGCGAAAATAAAGATATATAAGGAAAACCTTGATAAAGTAGAGATCAAAGAGGGAGGCCTCGATGGAAGAGAATAAGAACAGAAGAAGGAATTATTACATCAAGAAAGATTTCCAGAGAAATTTTATACTGAAGTTCTGTCTTCTCGTCCTTCTGGGCTCGGCCGTATCGGGAAGCATCATATACCTGATGTCGAAAGCCACCGTTACGACTTCATTCGAAAATCTCAGGCTTGTGATAAAGAGCACCGCCGACTACATCCTGCCGGCCGTATTATTGAGCGGGTTTGTCGTGATAATGATCACCGGAATAGCGGCCATATTCATAACGCTTTTCACCTCGCATAAGATCGCGGGCCCTCTTTACAGGATAGAGAAGGATATAAATGAGATAACGTCCGGGAACCTGAGGCAGGAATTCAACTTAAGGCAGGGGGACGAGATCAGGCCCATAGCCGAAAGCTTAAACGAGATGGCCCATTTCCTGCGTGATGAAATAGGCGGGCTGAAGAAGGCGTTGGCCGACCTTGAGTCTGCCGGCGGCAGCCTTCCTCCCGAGGTGCGCGAAAAGATAAAAACGCTGAAAACAAAACTGGATAAGTTCAGAACGTAATATGATGAGAATTTTCGCGCCCGTATTAATAATAGCTTTTACGGTCATAAGCCCTTTTTCGATATTCGCGGCGGATGATGCGCCTATGCCGGCAGGAGGGGTTGAGCCGGAATGGGTTAAGCTTGAGACGGGGTACCTGACCGTCTATTATCTGCCGGGCGCCGACGTCGAGGCTATGGAACGCCGCCTGAAAAGCCGCGCCACGTATTTCGACAGCGATATACCGGGCGACGCAGCCCCGTCGGAAGAAAAGATGCGCTATCAGCTCGACGCCTTATTCCGCCACGCGCAGGCGATCCTCGACATGAGGCCGGCCAATATACATGTGAATATAAGGATATTCAGGACCAGGGAGGCGCTCGAGGCCGAATACGCGAAGATATTTCCCGCAGGCACGCCTACGGAAGAAGACCTTAAGGCTTTTTACGTAAATAAATATAATACGATATATGTTTCCGAGGAAGACATTTCCGATTCCGTCATAGCACATGAGATGGGCCACGCCATAGTGGACCACTATTTTGCGGTAGTCCCTCCCGAAAAGATAAGGGAGCTTCTGGCTTCCTATGTTGACTTGCATCTTGCGGAATGATGCGAAAATTGCTATAATAAACGGCATTTCCCGGGGCTGTAGTGAAGAGGGATCACGACACAATGGCATTGTGTAATCACGAGTTCGATTCTCGTCAGCTCCACCAATTCCAAAAACGACTTCGCCGAGGTGGCGGAACTGGCATACGCGTCGGTCTCAAAAACCGATTTCCTCACGGATATGAGGGTTCAACTCCCTCCCTCGGCACCATCGGATAATATGCGGATCGGTCTGCACGTCTCCATAGCCGGACATATTTACGAATCGCTCGGCAGGGCGAAGGCGCTCGGCTGTAACGCGATGCAGATATTCAGCCGTAATCCCAGAGGCTGGCAGGTTACGGCACTCGATGAGGCCGACGTAAAAGAATTCAGGCGCCTTAAAGAGAAGTACGATATAAACCCGGTAGTTATCCATATACCGTATATAATAAATCTCGCGACGCCCGACGACAATTTATACGAAAGATCGATCGGCGCTTACATAGAAGACCTGAAACGCGCGGACACCCTCGGCGCAGAATATTTCGTAACGCACCTGGGCAGCCATGTGGGCAGCGGCGAGGATAACGGCATCAGGAGGTTCTCGGACGCGCTCAGGCAGATAAGTAAAAAAGCGGACCCGAAGACGATGATACTTTTGGAAAATACCGCGGGTTCGGGCGACGGCATCGGCTATAGGTTCGAGCATCTTAAACGTATCATAGAGGCCCAGCCCGATCCGGCGAAGATCGGCGTCTGTCTCGATACGGCGCACACTTTCGAAGCGGGTTATGATGTTAAAGATAAGGCGGGCCTTGAAAAGACGCTGAAAGATTTCGATAAATTGCTGGGGCTGGACAGGATAAAGGTAGTACATTTTAACGACAGCCTTTCACAAATAGATTCGCGCGTCGACAGGCACCAGCATATAGGTAAAGGCGAAATAGGCGGCGCGGGATTGAAGCGGATAATAAACCACCCCGGATTAAAGAACGCGGCCTTCATAATGGAAACGCCGAAGGATACAGATAAAGACGATAAGAGAAATATGGCCATAGCTAAAAAAATGGCCGGAATAAAAAAGTAAAGGTTATCATGGAAGACGAAAGACTTTATCCTTTTAATACGATAGAGCCGAAGTGGCAGAAATTCTGGCGCGAGCAGAGGCTCTTCAATATCGACACCAAAAATACCGCGAACAAATATTACTGCCTTATGATGTTCCCGTACCCGTCGGCCGCTCTTCACGTGGGCCACGGACGCAACTATATCATAGGCGATGTCGTCGCGCGCTATAAGATGATGCGCGGCTTCAATGTCCTGGCGCCTATGGGATTCGATTCGTTCGGCCTCCCGGCGGAGAACGCCGCCATAAAAGGCGGTATCCATCCGAAGACATCCACTTTAAATAATATCAGCACGATGAAGCGCCAGCTGAACCAATGGGGCGTCGAATATGACTGGGACAGGGAAGTGATATCCTGCCTGCCGGAATATTACAAGTGGACGCAGTGGATATTCGTAAAATTATACGAGAAGGGATTGGCTTACAAGAAGAAGGCGTTCGTCAATTGGTGCCCTTCGTGCAAAACGGTCCTCGCAAATGAGCAGGTCGTTAACGGCGCCTGCGAAAGATGCTCTACGGAGGTTAGTCAGAAAGAGCTCGAGCAGTGGTTCTTTAAGATAACGGCGTATGCAGATAGGCTCCTGGCGGATCTCGGTAAACTCACCGAGTGGCCCGAACGCGTAAAGACGATGCAGGCGAACTGGATAGGGAAGTCGGAAGGCGTCGAGATAGACTTTAAGATCGACGGTATGGACCGGACGCTTAAATGTTTTACGACGAGGGTCGACACCATCTACGGCGCGACTTTCATAGCTTTAGCCCCCGAGCACCCGCTTGTCAATACGCTCATTAAAGGATGTAAAGACGAGGCCGGGGTCCTGAAGGCGATCCAGAAGATGCGCAACGAATCAAAGATAGAACGCTCCCAGGCCGAGATAGCCAAGGAAGGCGTTTTCACCGGCAGGTATGTCATAAATCCGGTCAATAACAAGAAAGTGCCCATATGGATCGCGAACTATATCCTGATGGACTACGGCACAGGCGCTATAATGGCTGTTCCCGCGCACGACCAGCGTGATTTTGATTTTGCCAAACAATATAAACTTCCGATCGAGGTCGTCATAGATAATCCTAAAGAGAGCCTTAACGCCGGAACGATGAAAGAGGCTTACACCGAAGAAGGCGTCATGGTGAATTCCGCGCAGTTCGACGGCCTCACCTCGCAGGTTGCTATGAAAAAGATCGCCGATTATTTCGAAGAGAAGGAATTCGGTAAAAAGACGACTCAATATAAGCTGAGAGACTGGCTCATTTCCCGCCAGCGTTATTGGGGCGCGCCGATACCTATGATATATTGCGAAAAGTGCGGCGTCATGACGGTGCCCGCCGAAGACCTGCCGGTGCTTTTGCCGGAGAGCGTGGAGTTTCGACCGACGGGAGAATCGCCGCTGAAATTTGTCAAAGATTTCGTGAATACCAAATGCCCGAAGTGCAAAGGCCCGGCCGCAAGAGAGACCGACACGATGGATACTTTTGTCGACTCGAGCTGGTATTTTTTGCGGTATATCACTCCGAAGATGAATGACAAGCCTTTCGATACCGATCTTGTGAATAAATGGCTCCCCGTAGATCAATATATCGGCGGCATCGAGCACGCCATACTGCACCTTTTGTATTCGCGTTTCATAACGAAATTTTTATGCGATATAGGCATGGTCGGTTTCGATGAGCCGTTCAAAAATCTGTTCACGCAAGGCATGATAATAAAAGACGGCGCAAAGATGTCGAAGTCGAAGGGGAACGTCGTGTCGCCCGACGCGCTCATAAGAGATTTCGGAGCCGACACGGTGAGGTTATACACGTTATTCATCGGGCCTCCGGAGAAAGACGCCGAGTGGTCGGATAGGGGCGCGGAAGGCTCGTATAGATTCTTGGGAAGGGTGTGGCGGTTGGTGGAAAAACGGCCCGCAGCCAAAGGCCGGGCCGCGTCGGGCGCTAAGATATCAAAAGAAGCCGAGGATTTAAAACGCAAAGTCCACCAGACTATAAAAAAAGTCACCGAGGATCTCGACGGAGGATTCCATTTCAATACGGCTATCAGCGCTATAATGGAACTGGTGAACGAAACTACCGACGCGATGAATGCCGAGGCCGCCACTCCGGGCGACGGAGCAGGCGTTTTAGCCGAAGCCATAGAGAGCATCGTTATCCTTCTTTCGCCGTTCGTGCCTCACATAGCAGAGGAGATGTGGCAGTCGCTCGGTAAAGAGAACAGCATCTTTAAATGCAAATGGCCGTCTTACGACAAGGCCGCTATCGTGGAGAACGTCCTTACGATCCCCGTCCAGGTGAACGGTAGACTCCGCTCGAAGGTGGAAGTGCCTTCGGACATAAGCGAAGATAAATTGAAAGAGCTTGTCCTGGCCGATCCGAAAGTCAATACCTGGATATCCGGCAAAGCGATAAAAAAATTCATAGTCATCCCGAAGAAATTGGTAAACCTGGTAGTCCAATAAAATGATAAAGCTTGAACGGGCCGAGCGGGCGATACTGATATTTCTCGTCTCGGCTCTTATTCTGGGCGTAGCGGTCTCCGCGATACGCAAGGCAAAACCTCCCGCCAAAATAACCGTAGAAAAATTCAATCCCGAAGACTATAAAAATATACAGAGCGATATTACTTCGCGCGGTGAAAAGATAAATATCAATACCGCGTCAGCCGAAGACCTTATGAAGTTAAAGGGCGTGGGCCTTACGCTTGCCGGCCGCATAGTGGAATACCGCTATCAGCACGGCGGTTTCGCGTCCATAGACGACCTTAAAAGTGTGAAAGGCGTCGGCGTCGAACTCTTCGAAAAGATAAAGTCCCGGGTAACCGCAGAGTAATTATGAAGCGACCGATCCTTTACATCCTCATTCCGTTCTGCCTCGGAATAGCGGCGGCAAGGACGTTCCACTTTTCTTTCCTCTACAGCATTATCCCGTCCGCTATTTTTGTCATAGGTTCGATCGTCCTGTCCAAAAATAGAAAGATATCGCTCGTTTCGTTTTTCCTGGCCGTATTCTTCGCCGGCGCTGCAGTTTATATCAATTCCAATATTCTCGCCGCCGACAATATATCGAATTTCATCCCGTCCGACGAGCGCGCTAAAGTCCTGGTCAGAGGGACGATCGCGGACGATCCCGTCATAAGCATGACCCCGTATAGAGCTATAAAGACGAGCTTTACGCTCAAAGCCTCGATGCTTAAAAGCGGGGGGTCGTGGCGCAAGACGAGCGGCCTTGTAAAGACCGACATATTTTCCAGAGGGACCCAGCCTCTCTTTTTCGGCAACGAAGTCATTCTGCAGGGCGTTATATCCAAGCCGCACGGCCTAAAGAACCCGGGTCTTTTCGATTACGCCGAATACCTGGCCATAAAGAATATCTATTGCCGCCTCAGGGTGGGCGAAGGAAATACCGTCGAGATATTCAAAAAAGACGCGGCCGGCCCCGTGGAAACCGCAGCTTACAAAATAAGGCATAAGATGCTGGCGCTTATAGATGAATATATGGCGATGCCTTACAGCGGATTTTTGAAAGCCATCCTCGTAGGCGATAAGACAGGGCTTAAGGACGTCATACAGGATGATTTCATAAAGACCGGGACGGTGCACGTGATCGCCGTGAGCGGCCTCCAGGTGGGGTTGATCGCCCTGGTCTTCCTGGCCATATTCAGAATATTCGGCCTGCCGAGAAAAGTCAACCTCATCGTTACCGCGTCGCTTCTTGCCGTATATGCTTTCATCGGCGGAGCGAACCCTCCCGTCGCGAGGGCCGTAATAATGTTCGCGATATACGTCATCGGCTACCTGATAGACAGGGACAGCGATATCCTGAATTCGTTATCGCTCGCCGCACTCGCGATACTTCTGTGGAACCCGAAGGAATTATTCGACCCGAGTTTCCAGTTATCTTTCGTATCCGTGGCGAGCACGATAATATTCGCGCCGAAAATATACGCCGTTTTCCCGGAAGCCAAATTTAAAAAGAATCCATGGGATCTTCCGGCGCGGGCGTATAAGTATATTACCGTCGGGATATCCGTTTCCGTTGCGGCGTGGATAGGGAGCTTCCCGATCATCGCTTCATACTTCAATATCCTTTCTCCCGTTTCTATAGTCGCGAACCTCATAGCCGTCCCTGCGCTATTTCTCCTCGTGGCGGTATCGTTCGTATTCTTCGCAGCCTGTTTTGTCTGGGCGGGCGCGGCCGCATTTATTGCGCAGGGGCTCGAGCTATTCGAGCGATCCATATTCGCGGCAAATAGCTTCATGGCAAATATGCCTATGGCATTTTTCAGGGTGGGCAAACTCTCGCCGGCAGCCGTCATCTTTTATTACTTTCTGGTATCTTTCATTATCGTTCCGCCGAAAAAGCGCACCGTGATCGCGGCGCTTGTTGTGCTGAATATTTTTGTATGGGCGAGCCTGATACGCGATAGCGCCGGCAGCCTTAAGGTCACGTTCCTGGATGTAGGGCAAGGGGACTCGGCGTTCGTCGAATTCCCGGGCGGTAATAATATGCTGATCGACGCAGGCCCCGGCGGTGAAGAGGACAGGGCGGATATGGGCGAATCTGTCGTAGCTCCGCTTCTGTGGAACAAGGGCATAGGAACTATAAGCGCGGTAGTGGTGTCGCATTTCCATGATGACCACACCGGCGGCATTCCTTACGTACTGAAAAATTTCAAGATCGGGTGCGTGATCGACAGCGGCGCTTCGGGCGCTGAGAACGAAAATATTTATAACGAATACCTTCGCCTGGTGAAGGGGAAAAATATACGCAGGCTTACCGTCAGGGAAGGGGATATAATAAAATTCCCCGGCGGCGCGGAAATGTTCGTGCTGAACCCGGAAAAGGACAAAAAAATATCCGACTCCAACGACAATTCTCTCGTCCTGAAATTATCCGGCAAAAATTTCAGAGCTTTATTTTGCGGGGACATAAAAGATAGGGCCGTTTCGCGTATCATAACGTATGAAAATTTTTTAAGATCCGATGTAATAAAGATCCCGCATCACGGCGGCGACCTTGGAAGCGCCAAGGTAATAACGCAGTTTATCGACGCTGTTTCTCCGAGCGTGTCGGTTATAAGCGTTGGCAATTTGAACAAGTACGGCATGCCGTCAAAGGAAACTTTGAATATCATAAATACCTCGAATTCAAAGACTTACATGACAAAAGAAGACGGTGCGATCGAGATTTCCGCAGTAGATAGGCCGCCCTTCATGAAAGTAAATATCGCTAATAAAAACTAACTTTTTTATATTTTACCTTGACAAACTTATGTTTATATGGTATAGTTTGTTGAATAAATTGTGTCTTTTTACTAAAATTTTTTAAATCAGGAGCTGCCGATATATGCAAAATTATAATCAGGCGCAGGAGAATAGAAGATATAAAAGGGTGGACGCCAGTTTAGGTTTGCAGTATAGGGATTTGCGAAAATCTGCAGAAATACCGAAAGGCTCTCTTCTCAAAAATATTGGCGAGGGCGGAGTCTGCTTCAGCTCCAAAGAATTCATGTCTTTAGCGTGCCGTCTTGTTCTTAATATAACTCTCCCGAATAATCCTAAACCCATCAAAGTCATTTCGAAAGTTGCCTGGATCAGAAGACTGCCCACCGGCGGCCAATATGAACTGGGTAACCAGTTCCTCGAGGTCGCGAAAGACGATAAGGCTCAGATAGTCGACTTCGTCAACAACGCTACAGGCGCCAGCCTGTAAAAATCTTTAATAGTTTTGACTAATCACTCCTCTGCGTGGTATAATCTCAAATCTGGATTTACCGAATAATATCCCGACAATATAGGAATAAATATTAATGAGAAAAAATATCATCGCCAGGAACATAATAATTGCTGGTATGGCATTTCTGTTCCTATTTTCCGAGACAGCCCTTGCTTACTGGGTCTGGACCCCGGGCACGAAAAAATTCATAAATCCCAAGAATGCCGTCAAAGACAGCCCTAAGGAACAATTCGAATGGGCGATGACTTTTTATAAGGCCAAGGATTACCAGAGGGCCGCCGCCGAATTCGAAAAACTCACGAAACAATACGAATATTCCGAATACGCTTCCCGCGCGCAATACCATGTCGGCCTCTGTTACGAGAATATGAATAAATTCTATATCGCGTACCAGAATTACCAGAAGGCCATAGATAATTTCCCGCACATAGAGAATATGGACGAGATCGTGGCCAGGGAATTCAATATAGCCAATATGTTCGTGGCAAAGGAGAGCCCGAAAGTCCTGGGTGCGGACATCCTGACATCTCTCGACCGCGCTATAGAAATATATAAGAAGGTGGTGGAGAATGCCCCGTACGGCCGCCTGGCGGACGAAGCCCAGTTCAGGATGGGGCAGGCGCTGAAAAAAGGCGAGCGCTATGATGAAGCTATACAGGCTTTCCAGAAAGTGCTGGATGACTATCCTGCGTCGGCATTGGCCGATAAGGCTAAGTTCGAAGTTGCCGATTGCGCGAATAAGGCCGCCTTGAAGCCCGCATACGACGCCGAGCCTACCGCAAGGGCGATCAAGGCGTTCGAGGACTTCAGCCGCGAGAATAGGGACAGGACCCTGACGAGCGAAGCCGATAAGACGATACAGAGGCTTAAGGACAGGGCCGCGGAAAAGTCGCTCCTGACCGCGCAATTTTACGAAAAACAGCACCGTTACCAGGCAGCCATAATTTACTATAAGGATATAATTGCTACTTACCCCGAAAGTTCTTTTGTAGAAATGGCCAGGGCCAAGATAGATCATTTGACGGAGAAGCTCCAGAAGCCCAAGAGATCCGTTCCTGTTAATTTCATCAGGCCGGCCAAGCCTAAAAAGACCGCCGAGGAGATCGCCGCGGAAAGAGCGCAGAGGCCGAAACCGGAAGGCGTGAAGCTCTGGAATCCTTTCAGCTCTAAAAAAGCGGCACAGCCCGCGGAAGCCGTATCCGAAAAGCCGAAAGCAAAAGGCTGGGCGCCATTCAGTTTTATGAAGCCTGCCAAGCCTAAAGAAACCGCCCCGGAAGCGAGCGCCGAAACTGCCGTGAAACCTAAGTCAGAAGGCATGAAGCTCTGGAATCCTTTCAAATCGTCCAAGACTGCGCAGCCGAAAGAAGCTGTGCCGGACGCGCCGAAAGCTAAAGGCTGGAAGCCTCTCAGTTTCGATAAAGAGGCTAAGGCTAAACCCGAAGGCGAAGGCATGAAGCTCTGGAATCCTTTCAAATCGTCCAAGTCTGCGCAGCCGAAAGAAGCTGTGCCGGACGCGCCGAAAGCTAAAGGCTGGAAGCCTCTCAGTTTCGATAAAGAGGTTAAGCCTAAAGAAACTGCTCAGGAAACTGCCGCGGAAACGCCCGGGAAACCCAGATCGGAAGGTTTAAAACTTTGGAATCCTTTCGGTCGTAAGGGGTCGGCACAAACTAAACAGGCCGTAGCCGAAGCGCCTAAAACAAAAAAATGGACGCCGCTCAGTTTCGATAAGCCTAAAGCCGCGCCTACTGTAGAAACTTCACCGGCAGCGCCTGCGGAAACCGCACCCGAGGTAAAGACAGAAGAGGTTAAGGCGGAAGAAGCCAAAACAGAAGAAACTAAACCCGAAGAAACCATAGCCGAAGAGGCTAAGGCTCCGGAAGTCCAGGAGAGCGTTACTATACCTGCCGACGATTCCGAAAAGCCCAGTGAGATAAGGGTCACTACCGACGAAAATGAGGTCAAGGCAGCGCAACCCAGGCCCGATGTAAGTACCGCTTACGAGAGCGGGGAAGAGAATAACGACGACCTGATAGAGAAAACGGAATATTAAAGGGATATCGATGAAGCCTTTATTCTCGAAAAGAATTTGTTTGCTGATGATCGCTGTATTTATTATGGCGGGCTGCGGATATACGACTCAATCGCTGCTTCCGTCGGATATCAAATCCATCAGGGTAGATAATTTTAAGAATAGAATCAATGTCGCGGCCGAACAGAGCAACGTCAGGATGTACAGGGGGTACAGGCCCGGCATGGAGATCGAGATAACGACGGCCGTCATAAATAAATTCCTTACGGACGGCACTCTTAAAATAGCCAGCGCGCAAAACGCGGACCTGATACTGACGGGCGAGCTCATAGATTTCAACAGGGGCGCCCTGCGTTATGATACGAACGAAAATATCGAAGAATACAGGATAAAACTTATAGTCAATATCGAAGTAAGGTATGCCAAGACGGGCGAATTGATGTGGAGCGAAAAAGGATTTGCCGGTGAAACTACCTATATGACTACCGGCGGCCTGGCAAGAAGCGAAAACGCCGCTGTTGCCTCCGCCATCGAAGATCTCGCCAGAAGGATAGTGGAGAGAACCGTTGAGGTATGGTAAATTCGAAGCCTTCAGTTTTTTTATTCGCCGGCGCCGACAGTTATTCCAAAGAGCAGGAGATAAAGAAGCTCGGCGGTCCCATTTTTAAAGGTTCTTCGCGGGACCTGGACTACAAAGTGTTCGACTGCGGCGATGACAGCTCGCGCGACATACTCGATTACATCTCGACGGTCCCTTTCATGTCGCCGAAGAGGCTTGCAGTAGTAAAGAATTTCGAAGAACTTTCCGATGAAGATCTATCCCGCCTTATAAGTTATATAAAAAATCCGAATAAATACACATATCTCGTCATCGACGCGGAAGACGATTCTCTTTTAAAAGATCATCCCGAAATACTGCGCCATGTAATACCGGTCAGGTTCGGAGAGCTGACCGACCAGCAGTTCCAGGCGCGCACAAAGCAGATGTTGGAGCCTTTGAAAAAGAGCATCAGTCCCGAGGGCGCGAAAGCGCTTAAAGAGCTTTACGGCCCCGATATGGGCTCTGTATCTCAGGAGCTGCAGAAACTTTCTTCTTTTGTGGGCGAACGGGGCAGGATAGAAGCCGAAGACGTAGAGGCCGCGGCCGGCAAGCATATAACCGCGTCGGCCTTCGACCTTACGGATGCGATCGAGGTAAATGACCTGAAAAAAGCGCTGTCGATAGTATCGGATCTCATTCTTTCGGGCAAAAAGCATTATGAGATAGTGGGGCTATTGTGCTGGCAGATGAAAAGGCTGTTCAGGGGCAGGGTGCTTTTCGAGAAAGGGACGTCCGGAACGCAGATCGCCGGCGCGCTCAGGATAAACAAGCGTTATTACGACAGATTCTTAAAACAGCTTAAAGCGTCCACGCTCGCGGGGATAGAGGCGAAGATAAAAACACTTTTAGAGGCCGACCTTGACATCAAACGCTCGAGGTATGATCCGGCGGTTGCCCTGGAATTCGCGGTTATAAAATTATGCCTTGGCTTGAGGTGAGAGCTTCTTCATAAGGCGGGATATCTTTCTTGCTGCCGTATTCTTTTTGATGATCCCTTTCGACGCGGCCTTGTCCAGTTTCGAAATAAGAGATGACAGGGCTTTTTTAGCTTCTTCATTCTTTTTCGCTTTTACAAGGCTTTCGTAATTCTTTACCGAAGTCCTCAGGTCTGATTTTGTAGAGATATTCTTAAAATGTCTCTTTTTGGCTTTTCTGAGTTCTTTGTACGCGGTTCTTTCTCTTGGCATCTTGTTCTCCTTTTAATGAGTTTTGGATTATAGCATGTAAATAATGCGAGGTCAATATTTTTGTATGAGTAAAAAAAACCTGATAAGATCGACCGGGGTCATTGGTTTTGCCACCGCTACAAGCAGGGTCCTGGGCTTTGTGAGGGATATCGTCATAGCCCGGTTCTTCGGCACGGCCATTTTTGCCCAGGCGTTCGTCATAGCTTTCCGCATACCTAACCTTTTGCGCGATCTCGTGGGGGAGGGCGCGGCAAATTCCGCTATTGTGCCCGTCCTTACGGACGAATTGACCAAAAAAGGGAAGAAAGATTTTTTCCAGCTGGCGCAGGTTATCCTTAATATAATGTTCGTCGTGCTCCTGGTGCTGACGGTAGCGGGCGTATTGTTATCCCCGCTCATAGTGCGGCTCATCGCGCCCGGCTTTTCAGCCGATATCGAGAAATTCGAGATAACGGTCAAGCTTACCCGCATCCTTTTTCCGTTTCTTATCCTGGTGGGACTGTGGGCATACGCTATGGGGGTATTGAATTCGCTCCGCAGTTTCGCGGCGCCCGCTTTCGGCCCCAGCATAATGAACCTTTCTATGATACTTTGCGCCGTCTGGTTCGGCGAGAACATATTCGGGCTTGCGGCCGGCGTCCTTGCGGGCGGATTTCTGCAGCTTGCAATACAGTTCCCGCCGCTATACGCGAACGGGTGGAGGCCAAGGCTTACCGCCGAATTTTCCCATCCTCAGGCTAAAAAGATAGGGCTCCTTCTCATCCCGCGCTCCCTCGGGGCGTGCGTCTACCAGGTCAATGTATTCATCAGCACTATACTTGCCTCGCTCTCGGCTATAGCGGGCGAGGGGGCGGTGGCGGCATTGTATTACGCGAACAGGGTCTGGCAGCTGCCCCTGGCGATATTCGGCATCGCGCTGGCGCAGGCCCTGCTTCCTATGATGTCGAGGCACGTGGCGCTGAACGAGCATGATAAGCTTAAAGACACTCTCCTGTTCTCGCTCAATGTTTTATTTTTCATACTTGTGCCGTCGAGTGTGGGGCTCATAGTTTTCAGGGAACCCATCATCAGAGTATTGTTCGAGCGCGGCGCGTTCACCGCTTACTCGACCGAGATAACGTCGATAGCGCTCCTATTCTACGCGGTAGGCCTCGTTGCCTGCGGCGGAATAAAAGTCCTCGTCAACACGTTCTATTCGATGCACGACACGATGACGCCGGTAAAGACGGCGTTGGGCAGTTTGCTCTTGAACGTTGTGCTGAGCGTGATCCTGATGTTCCCGATGAAGCTCGGCGGGCTGGCCCTGGCAGCTTCCGCGTCGGCCGTCTTCAATTTTTTCGCGCTGTATATCCTGCTTAGCAGGCGCCTGGGGGATTTCGGGACGAGGGCTGTCATCGATTCTTTTATTAGAGTGACGCTCGCCAGTATCGTAATGGCCATTGCGCTGCAGATAGTGGTGATCCGCGCGGTGAATTTCACGTTCCTGACGCTCGCCGGGTCGATAATCATGGGGATAACGGT
Source organism: Candidatus Omnitrophota bacterium (assembly GCA_028715345.1). GTDB lineage: Bacteria > Omnitrophota > Gorgyraeia > 2-01-FULL-45-10 > 2-01-FULL-45-10 > FEN-1322. The sequence goes on from JAQUSB010000005.1 coordinate 29,431, forward strand.
ATTCCTCTCGGCAAGTTATATATTCGGCGTAAAAGAGATGAAAGACCTCCTCTTATGGATCTCAAAGAGAAAGTAAAAGCCCTCCCGGCTCTGCCCGGCGTATATATAATGAAGGGCGCCGAAGGCCGGGTCCTGTATGTAGGCAAGGCCGGGAACCTTAAAAAGCGCGTATCGAGTTATTTTTATCCGAACCGAAGGCTTAACGAACGCATAGACCAGCTCGTTTCCTCTATAGCCGATATCGAGCATATGACCACTTCGACGGAAGCCGAAGCGCTCATCTACGAAAATAGCCTCATAAAGCAGTTAGCCCCCAGATACAATATCGCCCTGCGCGATGATAAAAGCTACCCGATGCTTAAATTGACGGTGAACGAAAAGTTCCCGCGCCTTTTTATTACCCGCAGGAAAGTGAACGACGGGTCGATGTATTACGGCCCTTACGCGAACGCGAAACTTCTTAAAGAAGCGGTGGTGTTATTGCGGCAGATGTTCCCTTTGCGGACCTGCGGGAAGATGCCGAAAAGCCTCTGCCTGAATTATCACATTAAACAATGCCTCGGGCCGTGCGCAGGCAAAGTGACCGATGCGGAATACGCCGACGTCGTGTCCGAACTCAAATTATTCCTGGAAGGACGCAAGGCGGAACTCCTGAAAGCGCTGACCGAGAGGATGACGAAAGCGTCACGCGCCGAAGATTTTGAGAAAGCGGCCGAGCTGCGCGGCAGGATCGAGGCTTTGAGCACGATAAAAGAAGACTCGGTGAGCTATAAGCCTCTGGGTGAGATGGAAGAGCTCGGGAGGATACTCGGGATAACGAAACCGCCGGAAAAAATAGAGGCGTTCGACGTTTCGAATATAATGGGACAAGAAGCCGTCGGCTCTATGGTCTACTTCTATAAAGGCAGGCCCAGGAAGAGCGAGTACAGGAGATTCAAGATCGCGACTGTCCCCGGGATAGACGATTACGCGATGATGCGCGAGATAGTCAGCAGGAGATATTCGAAACTGTCGGAGCCCGGCAGGGTGCGGCCCGACCTCATATTGATCGACGGCGGGAAAGGGCACCTGGCGGCCGCTTTGGGCGAACTCGACAAACTGGGCCTTGCGGATATTCCGGCGATCGGCATTGCCAAGGAATTCGAACATATCTACACAAAGGACAAAAAAGATCCTATCGTATTGCCAAAAGAATCGAAGGCCTTGCATTTATTGAAGAGGGTGAGGGACGAAGCGCACAGGTTCGCCATAGCCTACCACAGGAAACTGCGCTCTAAAAAACTTTTACCTGAAAGAAAAAGGAAAAGATGAAAAAACGGCGCGGGATATTGTCGGTCATTTTGAAAAATAAAAATTTAAGCGATTTCGAAAAAGCGGTTTACAAGGCCCTTTTAAAGATACCAAAAGGCGAGGTGCGCAGTTACAAATGGGCGGCCTGTGCTGTCGGAAGGCCTAAAGCGGCGCGCGCGGTAGGCAACGCATTGAATAAGAACCCGTATCCTGTCGTTGTCCCGTGCCACAGGGTCATATGCTCGGACGGCTCCATAGGCGGTTTCGCGCGCGGCCTGAAGGCCAAAAGGCGCCTCCTGGCGAAGGAAGGCGTTGACTGTTTTAAGGCGCGTTGCTATAATCAATAGACTGCGGGGCAGCGTTGCTATGATCAATAAGCCGTAGGGCAGGTTTAAACCTGTCCTACGTTGTAATTTGATAAAGGAAAATATGATCGCGGAGCTTAAGGAAACAATAAATATATTAGAGGAGAAATTCAGGAACCTCAGAGGTTATCTTTGAGGTAGGCAAAAAGTGCGAACACATTGCCTCTCTGGAAGATGAGTCGTCCAAGGACGGATTCTGGAATGACGAAACCCGCTCTAAAGAATTATTCAAAAAATTAAAAGCGCTTAAATCGGATATAGAGCCCTTCATAAAACTCGAAAGCGAATTTAAAGACCTTAAGGACGTGATATCCATTGCCGGGCCGGAAGACGCATCATCCTTAGAACATTTCAAAAATGACCTCGCCGGCATAATTAAGCGGCTCGACGCGCTGGAATTCAGGACGCTCCTGGACGATGAGGCCGATAGGTCCAACGCCATACTGAGCGTAAACGCGGGCGCGGGAGGGACGGAGTCGTGCGATTGGGCTGCGATGCTTTTGCGGATGTATATAAAGTGGGCGGAGTCGAAAGGTTTTAAGATCGATATCATCGACCAGCTCTCGGGTGAAGAGGCGGGCATAAAGAACGCGACGATGCTTATAAAAGGCGAATACGCCTACGGCTTTATGAAATCCGAGACCGGAGTCCATCGTCTCGTCAGGATCTCGCCGTTCGATTCGAATAAGAGGCGCCACACTTCTTTCGCATCCATAGATATTATACCCGAAGTATCCGACGACATACAGCTCGACATAAAAGAAGCGGACCTGAAGATAGATACGTATAGGGCGGGCGGCAAAGGCGGACAACATGTCAATAAGACCGATTCCGCCGTGCGCATTACGCATATCCCGACCGGCATCGTGGTCCAGTGCCAGAACGAGCGCTCGCAGCTTAAGAATAGATCGACGGCGATGAAGATATTGAAGGCGAAACTGTACGAGCGCGAGCGGATGAAGAAAATGAAGGAGCAGGAGAGCGCTTACGACTCGAAAAAAGAGATAGCGTGGGGAAGCCAGATACGTTCTTACGTCCTGCACCCTTATTCGATGGTAAAAGATCACAGGACCGATTTTGAGACGGGCAAGGCGCAGGCTGTGCTAGAGGGTGAGATAGACGATTTCATCGAAGCGTATCTTAAGTGGGCAAAGGAGCAAAGGACCGGCAAATAATGATCAACTATATACTGAAAAAGATAATCGGCACCCAGAACGAACGCGCCATACGGCATCTTAGGCCGATAGTAGAACAGATAAATTCATTGGAGCCCCAGGTTTCCAAGCTTTCGGACGATGAATTGAAAGCGAAGACGCCTGAATTCAGGGCCAAGATCGCCGCTAAGCGCAAAGATTATGAGGATGAGTTAAAAGAGCTCGACAATGCTTTTAAGGAGTCGACATCGCCTGCAGAGAAAGAGAAGATAAAGAAGAAGGCGCGCGATGTAAAGAATAAGATATTCGAGGATGTCCTGCCCGAGGCCTTTGCGGTGGTACGCGAGACCGCGAAGCGCGTACTCAAGATGAGGCATTTCGACGTCCAGCTTCTGGGCGGGCTCGTCCTGCACGAGGGCAAGATCGCCGAAATGGCTACAGGCGAAGGCAAAACTCTCGTCGCCACACTTCCTGTCTACCTGAACGCGCTGACGGGCGAAGGCGTTCACGTAGTCACCGTGAACGATTACCTGGCCAACCGTGACAGGAACTGGATGGGGCCGGTGTATGAATTTCTGGGCCTCACGATCGGTGCGATACAGCACGATATGGATCCCGCGGCGAGAAAGGCGGCATACGCCTGCGATATCACATACGGGACGAATAACGAATTCGGTTTCGACTACCTGCGCGACAACATGGTCGTGAATCTGGAGGATATGGTCCAGCGTCCGCTCAATTACGCCATCGTCGACGAAGTAGATTCGATACTTATAGATGAATCGAGGACGCCGCTCATCATATCAGGGCCCGCCGAAGAATCTACCGATAAGTATTACATCATAAATAAAATAATCCCCCGCCTTAAGGGCAAGAAAATAACCGATAAGGACGAGATCGACGCCAAATATAAAGGCGTAGACATAGAAAAAGATATCGACTACATGGTGAACGAGAAAAATCACACCGTGAGCCTTACCGAGCAGGGCGTCAAACGCTGTCAGGAGTTGATCGGCGTCGAAAATCTATATGACGATATCCAGTCCGAATGGGCCCACCACATAAACCAGGCCATACGCGCCCACGCGCTCTACCAGAAGGACGTCGATTACGTGGTCAAGGACGGCGAAGTGCTGATCGTGGACGAATTTACGGGCAGGCTCATGCCGGGCAGGCGCTGGTCGGACGGACTGCACCAGGCCGTAGAGGCGAAAGAGGGCGTCAAGATCGAGCGCGAGAACCAGACGCTCGCTACCATCACATTTCAGAATTATTTCAGGATGTACAAAAAACTCGCCGGTATGACGGGTACCGCCGAGACCGAGGCCGTGGAGTTTGGCAAGATATACGGGCTGGACGTAGTCGTCATCCCGACCAACAGGCAAATGAAGCGAGCCAATTTATCCGACGTAATATATAAGACCGAAAGGGAAAAGTTCAACGCCGTCTGCGCCGAGATCGCCGAGCTTTACAAGGCAGGACGTCCGGTCCTCGTCGGCACCATATCTATAGAAAAGTCCGAGCATCTATCGAATCTTTTAAAACGGATGGGCGTGCCTCACCACGTCCTGAACGCCAAATATCACGAGCAGGAAGCGCAGATCATCGCGAAGGCGGGGGCGCCTTACGCGATCACGATAGCGACTAACATGGCCGGCCGTGGCACGGACATCGTGCTCGGCGAGGGAGTGGCCGAGAAGGGCGGGCTGCACGTCCTCGGCACAGAGCGCCACGAGGCGCGGCGCATCGACAACCAGCTGCGCGGACGTTCCGGCCGCCAGGGCGATCCGGGCTCGAGCAGGTTCTACCTGTCGCTCGAGGACGACCTGATGAGGATATTCGGCTCCGACAGGATAAAGATGGTGATGGACAAGATGGGGATGGAGGAAGGCCAGGACATCCAGCACCCTTTCATCACCAAGGCGATCGAGACCGCCCAGAAGCGCGTTGAGCAGCACAATTTCGAAGTGCGCAAGCACCTCCTCGAGTACGACAACGTGATGAACAGGCAGAGGGAAGTGATCTACGAAGAGCGCCGGAAAATTTTGCAGGGCGCCGATCTTAAAGAATATATCTATGAAATAATGGAAGAGGTGGTCGATTACGCGCTCGACGCGTACTTAAACGACAAGGTGAGCGTAGACCAGTGGGATCTTGACGGATTCAGGCAGTATCTCGACTCGCGTTTTTCCGTGAAGACGGACGACATCAAGCTCGACGAGTTAAGAAGCGCCGAGATACGCGATATGGTCCTGGAGAGGATGAAAAAAGCGTATGAAGATAAAGAGAATTCCATGGGTAAAGGCCTGGCCAGGTACATGGAGAAGATGATACTCCTGCAGGTGGTCGATTCGAAATGGAAAGATCACTTATACGCTATGGACAGCCTTAAAGAGGGCATAGGCCTGAGAGCTTACGGCCAGCGCGATCCTTTGGTCGAATACCAGCACGAAGGATACGCGATGTTCATGGATATGATAAGCCGCATAAAAGAAGAAACGCTCGAGTACCTCTTCAAGATAAAGACGGTGAAAGAAGAGAAAGAGGCGCCTGTATTCAATCCTGCCCGCCAGCAGCTCCTGCACGAAGAGAAGACCCAGTTTTCGGACGTCCGCGCGATGGGAGAAGAAAGCGGCGCGGCTTCTTATAAAGGACAGCTGCCGAGGGAAAACATACCGACGTATAAAAGGGAAGAGCCTAAGGTCGGCAGGAACGACCCGTGCCCCTGCGGCAGCGGTAAAAAATATAAAAAATGCTGCGGACAATAAAACTTAAAACATTCCTTCCTGTCTTGTCGGCCGCTCTCCTTGTGCTGTCGTTCCCCGACTTCAACTTCGAATTTCTCGCCTGGATAGGTTTTGTCCCGCTTTTCTTCGCGATCGAAAATAAAAAACCTGTAAAAGCATTTGTGATCTCTTATATTACGGGGATAATATTTTTCTTAGGCACTATTTACTGGCTTATCCATGTAACGCTGCCGGGAATGTTAATAGTAGTCCTGTATCTCGCGCTTTATTTCGGGCTTTTCGGGCTCGCGTGCAGCCATTATTTTAAGACACCCAAGACTTACATGCTTCTATTATTGGTGCCGTCTGTATGGACGGCGCTTGAACTTGTCCGTTCCCATTTTATAACAGGTTTCGGCTGGAACCTCCTCGGTTATTCCCAGAGTTTTACTTTGCCCGTCATCCAGATCGCCGACCTTACAGGGCCGTACGGCGTAAGTTTTCTGGTAATGCTCGTCAATATCGCCGTATATATAACGATCAAGGAACTGCGTAAAAAAAATTACTACTTAAAGGCCGCGGCGATAGCCTTATTGGTGGTCTTTGCCGCCCTTTATTACGGGACGATGAGAGTCAGGAATGTATTTACCGGCGAGAAAGTATTCGTGGCCGTCGTCCAGGGTAATATCCCGCAGGTCAAAAAATGGGACCCTTCTTTCAGGGAAACCATAATGAATAAATACGAACGTTTGACCCGGGAGGCTGCGCTCAGGCACCCGGAACTTATCATATGGCCGGAGACGTCCGTGCCGGGATTCATGGAATCCGAGCCCGACCTTTTCGACAGGGTGACGTCTCTTGCGCGCGAGATAAAGATACCTATCCTGGCAGGTTCGCCCAGGGAAGATCCCGCGATAAAAGACGCCTATTATAACAGCGCCATATTTATCGATGAGAACGGCAAAATAGCCGGCCGCTACGACAAGAGCCATCTTGTGCCTTTCGGCGAATACGTTCCGTTGCGCGCGCTCCTTTCGTTCGTCGAGAACTTCGCGCCGTCGCCCATAGGCGATTTTTCCGCCGGTAAAAATTATACGGTCTTCGACTTTTTCATAAAGAGAAGCGCCAAAGATAAAGACCGCACGCTCCATTTGATAAAGAAGGCGCGCTTCTCCGCGCTCATATGCTTCGAAGACATATTCCCGGATCTGGCGCGGCGTTTCGTGTCGGCAGGGGCTAATTTTCTCGTGAACATAACGAACGACGCATGGTTCGGCAAGACCTGCGCGGCGTACCAGCACGCGCAGAGTTCCGTATTCCGGGCGGTCGAGAACAGGGTCAATGTGGTCCGCGCGGCGAATACCGGGGTATCGTGTTTTATCGACCAGAAAGGCGCCATGGTCGGCGGGGTCGGGTCGGAAAAAGGGTCTACGTTCGTCGAGGGATACGCGATACGCGAGATAACCCTTACGAAGACGCGTACCTTTTACAACGTTTACGGCGACCTGTTCGCGTATATCTGTGTATTCATAGCTTTCGGTTATTTCTTGATAACATTGAGAGGCAAAAAATGGAACGTTTAATATTGGGGATGACGGCAGGGGCTTTGACCACTATATCTTTCGTACCGCAGGTGATAAAGATCTATAAGATGAAAGACGCCAAAGAGCTTTCGCTCGCGACTTTCGCTATTTTTTCCTGCGGTGTATTTTTATGGCTTGTGTATGGTATAATTATACGGGAATGGCCGGTCATCCTTGCGAACGGCATAACGTTCGCGCTGATCTGCCTGATAATCGCGATGAAGATAAAATATAGCGGGACGAAATAAGCCCGACCGTAAATGGGGGATCCGAAATGAAAAAAGTCAAAGTTCTCCTGGTGGACGACGAGCCGGATTTTTTGAAAGTGATGAGTTTTCATATAACGGACTGGGGGTACGACCTCGTCACTGCGACCAACGGCAAAGAGTGTGTCGATATCGTTAAGGCCCAGAAGCCCGACATCGTGATCCTGGATTATGTCATGCCCGACATGGACGGCCTGAAAGCCCTGGCCCAGATCCGTAAGATAGATAAAGAATTACCCGTAATAATGTTCACGGCAAATCCCGATATCAAATCGATAAAAGGCACTAAGAAACTGGGCGTCAGCGCCTACATACCAAAACTTTGCGTCTATACGGACGTTCCCTCGTCGGTAAAGGACGAGCTTGAAAAGATAGTGAGAACGCTGTAACGGCTTTCATCCCACAAATTACGATTTATACACAAAGTAGCGCACCCTTAAGGGTGCCCCAAGCTTTGCTCTTGCCTGAGCTGGGCGGCCCTATCAATAGGACGTTGTGGACGAAATACGACGATTCCCTTCGAGATAGAGGCGGTTTTAAGATGAAATATAACCAGATATTCGGCGCTTTTCGTCGGATAATTGAAGTGCGAAGAGTTAATATTTCACGTGAAATAAATGGGCGAAGGGATAAAGGTCGAGGTAAAAATGACAGTAAAATAAACCTTGACATCGAAGCTTGCCAAATGCTATAAAGTAATGTAAGCTTTAAAAGAAAACATATGTTAAAACCCGCCAAAGTAGTGCATAGCCAAAAAATCCGCGGCTATTTTTATGTTATGGAGAGGAGGCGATAAGATGACACGTCCGCAAACCAATAAAGAAATACAAGAGCAGTTTATTAAAAAAGCCCAGAGTGCCGGTGTCACAGTCTATAAGAACAATATTCACACGGCTAAACCATTATCGCAAATCTGCGGATCTATCAAGACAAGGTATCCTTCCTGCACCCGGGATCTTATCTGCGGACGATGAGCCCAGATAGTTCATCCTATAAGAATTTTTCTGATAGGCCTATCCCACCCATTCTATATGTTGATACTAGTTTTATTGTAGATGCCCTAGTTGATGGGCAGCTTTTCCATAAGGAATCTATGGGGTTTATCGACGAGATGGCTAAAGATGTCGATAAGCAGCCTATTCTCATATTCTCTGATATCCTGAAGATTGAATTGAAATGCGCTGTTACTTCAATATGCATAAGAAACGACTACGGTAAAAATATTAGTATAAATAGAGTGCTTAAGCTGCATCCGGATTTAATACAAAAATATTACCCCACTGTGGAGTTGGCAGAAAAACAGTTTATGGATGTCTTGCAAAGATTTAAGAACTGGACATCCATGCCTATTGATGAAGAAATAATAAATAGAGCTGGATCGGTTATGCCAAAATACCGACTTGGGAGTTCAGACGCAATACATGTTGCTACGATGGAAAAGTGGGATATAAAAGATATATTGACATACGATTGGGGCATCGAGGATCTTCCGATGTATAAAGGGGATTGCAGTGTTTGGACCTGTAATGGATGGCGAAGGTATCTTAGCCGATCAAAACGGCGTAGTAAGCGTGATGAGGAATTAAAGAGACTAATTGAAGAAGCCAAAGAAATACTTAAGCTAGGATCCAGAGACGAGAATAGGTCGTTAGCGTAATAGTGTTACGATAAAATCAGAGGATAGATCATCATGACGATTTGTATAGGTGCATTGTGTGATCAAGGTAAAAATTGCATTGTGGCGGCAGATAGGGAGATCACCGCCCCCGGTCTTAGCTTAGAATTTGATCATGAAAAGAAAATAGAACCGTTAACCGATTCTTGCGTAGTAATGTCGGCGGGAGATTCGCTTCTTGCTGCTGAAGTTATAGAAAAAACACGCTCCATCGTTACTGGCAAGTCCGGCGCTACTATTCGACAGATCGCTGAAGCGTTGAAGAATGTTTATTTTCAGGTTCATACTGAAAGGGCAGAAAACGTTATTCTACGGCCGCGCGGCCTTACTTTGGCAGAGTATAAACAAAATGGCGCGCAGCAAATTCCTTTACAGGCATATATGAACATAGACAATCTTTTCTGGACCTTCGGTATTAATGTAGTTGAGTTCATCATAGCTGGCGTTGATTCCACAGGAGCGCATCTTTTTAGAATATATTATTCTGGTATAGCTGGTGGAAACTGGTTGGAATGGTGCGATAGGATTGGCTTTAGGGCGATAGGTTCCGGTGCGTTGCATTCAGCAATATTACTTTCTCTCGACGGTCAGCATAAAAATACGGCGCTTGAGCAAACGATATACAATATTTATTCTGCAAAAAAGAGCGCTGAAGTAGCACCTGGAGTCGGCCCATCTACCGACATAGCTGTTATAACTTCTTCCAAGGTAGATTTTCTTTCTACGACGGCGATCGACAAGCTTTCAACCGTTAGATGCGAAGCTCTGAAAAATAGACTAGTAAATTCTGAAAAAATAAAAGGAATTTATGAATCAAGATAATGCGATTAATATTGCTAATGTAATAACAAACACAAGATATTGTCAGAATGATGATTATTATAATCTCTTTTTAAGGGCCACAGAGATCGACCTGGAAAGCATAAAGGTTGCCCTGCGAACGGGGACGATAATTGATCTTATTAGCCCTTCGCTTAAAGAAATACTTAACGAGAAAGCGAATCAGGACTTCTAATTTATTGCAGGCCTTTGTTTTATTGACATCCCATCCCCATAGGTTTACAATGGCCACATGGACGGTACCAAGGCTCTCATAGACCTCGAAAACCCGAAAAGCATTGCAGAGCTACTTCGCGAACCTACCATAAAGATATCCGAATTCCTTACCGGGCTGATCATTTCAGATAAGAACGACTATAAATTATCTGCTGGCCACCTGGTCCAGGCGGCGATAAAGTGTAACCTTTTACAGCAATTTGGCCGCGAGATAAAGCACTACCGCGAAAAAGGCAAGATCAAAGAGGACTTTTTCTCAACCGATAAGCAGCGCGCTACATTGCGAGAGTTGCTCGAGTTCATAGATAAAGAAGCACCGGATGAGGATCGTTTCAAGGCTATGAAGTCGATATTTTTTGCAACAATTTCAAAAGATTCCACTGGCCCTGATGAAATACTCGGATACGAGCTCATGCAGATATGTAAAAAATTAACAAGCAATGACGTAGTTCTTTTAAAAACGGCTTATAGTGTTTACATTGGTGGAAGTTCTGCCCCCATAGAGGAAACTACAAGGCCGCGCGAAGCGACGGCATGGTTCAATATCATTGCAGAAAAAATAGGCCATAAGTTACCGGCGTTAGCCGAATTAAGTGAGCAAAACTTAATGGATCTTAAGTTAATAGGAAGGCGGCGCTATCCCGACGGGAGCGGGCTTTATAATCAAGAATCGTTTCGTTTGACAGATTTAGGAATTAAGCTATGCGAATTTATTACTGAATATCAATAAAGTGAACGTCATAAAGGGTATGGTATGAGTTCTGACAAATAATATAGGTAAACTGAGCAACTCCAGAGAGGGGTTGCTTTTTTGTTGGAGAACTTAATGGCAGATTGCAAATCTTGCGGTTACTGGATTCCTGACGGTGCTAAGAAGTGCGCGCATTGCGGCGCCGATATTAGTCTTACGAAGCCACAAATAGCGTGGAAATGGGTATCGTTTATCACGAATCTCGGTGCGATTGCTGCAAGCTTTGCGACATGCGTGATGGCTATTGTCATGCTTGCTCAGAGTTCATCCATGGAAAAGCAGTCGATTTCGCTCGAGGAACAGACACAAGCCTTAAAGGTCCAGGCCGCCTCTATTAAAGCTCAAACGAAGATCCTCCAAAAGAATTTTGAACTCGAGTATATTCCGGTTATAAAAATAGGAGCGGTAGCTTTTAATTACATACCATATAGCGACCGTCCGGACCATCGCCTGGTGATGATGTATTTTATAGTACCTATAGAAAATAAACACGGCTTCGCGGAAAATATAAAAATAATTAAGAAAGAGATCGTTCTATTGAGAGGTACATTTAACCTTCAAAACGCGGAATGTATGCGCGGTCCTTTAGTAGAACGCCCCTTTGAATTGTCGTCTGGGCAAATCAAATACGACACAATAAAGATCGATGAAGAAGCGCCCAATTTTGAAAAGGTTATGGAAGGGAAAGAAGCCTTTATTCTCGAATATAAAATAGAATATGAAGCATTGCCGGGAGTAGTTAAGGGTAGCTATATTTATAACTATGTTATAAAATTCAGTGGAGGGCGGCAAGAGGTTATTACTGAAAATACTATACCTCCAAAGGAGACAGCACAATGAAAAAGATGATATCTGTATTAATGATTTGCCTATTCATGTCCGGCCCGTATCTTTTTAAGTACCATAAGGCATTTCTTGCGAGGTGCTTCTTTTTAAGCCATGTTATCGAAAGATAAGGAGTTAGGATAGATTAGTAGTAGGGCACCTTTAAAGGTGCCCTACTTTGTGGATAACTTTACTAATCTATCGGGTCTATCCCTAAAGCATTCCTATTGTTGCCGAAGTAATGATCATAACTGGAATATGGATAATCTCCAGGTGATACGGCAATGTTTTTGCGGATAGGATTATTATGTATATATTCTATTTTTTGCATTAACATTCTCGTATCTCTTATGCCCTCATCGTAAAAACGTTTTTGCCATACCTGTCCGCTGATATTGCTTAACTTATTATACTTTCTTGCAAAACTTCCTTTTTATCATCCGCATTATGTACGATAAGTCATATTTTCCGACAGGGCGTAGTATGAGATGCAAATGGTCGGGCATTATGCAGTAAGCATATATTTTATAGTCTAAAATCAGTTTGTAATATTCGATCGTTATCAAAAGAATTCGACACATTTTATCATCTTTAAATATAGGGTAGCGTTCTTGTGCTATAGTTGTCACGAAATACGAATACCCTGCTTCGAAATGACGTTTAATATTTCCCATGAAAAGCCTCCGAGTTATCCACAATGTAGGTCACCCTTAAGGGTGACCTACATATAATCAAAACAATATACATAACGATAGTTGTATATTCTTACCCCCACAAATTCCTATCCAGGCTCCTGTATGAGATCGCTTCCGATATGTGATGAGCTTCGATGATCTCTTTTCCGTCGAGATCAGCGATGGTGCGGGCTACTTTCAGTATCTTGTCGTAAGCTCTCGCCGAGATGCCGAGCTCGAGGATGGCGAGCTTCAGTAATTCCTCGCTCTCTTTATCGAGAACGCAGTATTTTTCCAGTTCTTTCGATTCCAGGTGGGCATTGAAATAAACGCGGTCATTTTTATACCGCGCTTTCTGGACTTCGCGGGCTGAGTCTACGCGTTTGCGTATCTCTTCCGAAGGCTCGCCCCGGCGCTTGTCGGTGAGGTTTTCCAGTTTCAGCCGCGGGACCTCGAGGTGCATGTCTATCCTGTCGAGAAGCGGGCCGGATATCTTCGATAGATAATTCTGTATCTGGAAAGGGGAGCAGTGGCATTCGCGTTTCGGATCGGTAAAATAACCGCACGGGCAGGGGTTCATCGCGGCTACGAGCATAAATTTAGACGGGTAAGTAAGCCGATTTGAAACCCTGGAAATGGTAATAGAACCTTCTTCGAGTGGTTGGCGCATTACTTCGAGGACGTTACGTTTAAACTCGGGCAGCTCGTCTAAGAACAGCACGCCGTTATGGGCGAGCGATATCTCGCCCGGCATCGGGTTCGGCCCCCCGCCGACCAATGCAGCGTCGGAAATAGTATGGTGAGGCGAGCGGAACGGCCTTGTCAGCATTAAACCTTTATTCGGCGGTAAGAGCCCGGCGACGCTCTGTATCTTGGACGTCTCTAAACTTTCCTCGAGCGTCATATCGGAAAGTATGGTAGGCAGGCGCTTGGCAAGCATACTCTTGCCCGAGCCGGGCGGGCCTATCAATAAAACATTATGGCCGCCCGCGGCGGCGACTTCGAGGCCGCGCTTCACGTGCTCCTGGCCCTTCACATCGTTAAAGTCGACCCTGTATCTTGCGGCCCGCTTCATGACGGTCTCCGTGCTGCATTTTTGCGGGGCCTGGATCCTGCCGTTCAGGAAATCTATCACGTCTTTCAGCGATTCCATAGGGTAGACGCCGATATCGTCCACGACGGCCGCTTCTTTGGAATTTACTTTAGGAAGGATGAATTTTTTCCTGCCCGTCTTTTTCAGGGCCATCGCTATCGGCAAAGCGCCTTTAATGGGCTTCAGTTTACCGTCGAGCGAAAGTTCGCCGCAGAAGACGAAATCGGATAAAAGGGAAGAGTCGGCCACGCCTTCCGTAGCGAGAATGGATAGCGCTATAGGCAGGTCGAACGACGAGCCCTCTTTCTTTATGTCGGCGGGCGCCAAGTTCACGGTGATCTTTTTCGCCGGGAACGAATAGCCGGAATTCTTTATGGCCGATTTTATCCTGTCGCGCGATTCCTTTACGGCGGTATCCGGTAATCCCACTATATTTATGCCGGGCAGGCCTCCTCCGGTATCTGTCTCTACGATCACTTCATGAGCTTCGACGCCTATGACGCAGCTCGAAAATATCTTCGCGATCACTTCTTACTCCTTTCGATCTATGTAATAAATTCATTATCCATTATCCTCCACGGCGTTCTCTATCAATTCTATGGATTCAGGGCCGAGCCGGGCGTTCAATTTTATTGACGCGACGTCTATCCGCCAATCGGTGCCGGACAACCCGTATCTTTTTAAATACCACAGGGCATTTCTTACGAGGTGCTTCTTTTTAAGCCATGTTATAGAAAGATAAGGAGGGCCGAGAGAAGGGGAGGAACGTGTTTTGACTTCGACGAATATCGCGATACCGTCCTTTCTCGCGACGAGATCTATCTCGCCGAAAGGCGTGCGCACATTTCGGCCCAGTATATCGCAGCCGCGCTCTTTCAAAAATCTCGCGGCCATCTCTTCGCCGATCTTCCCGATCCTCTTATTCTCCCGGCCCCGCATCTTATCCTCCGTACGCTTCCAGGACGACGCGCTCTATCTCGTCCTTTATTTCCCGTTTGAGCGGGAAGACGGTGTTATACCACTTGCCGTCCTTTCCTTCTTCGCGCGGCATGCTTACGAAAAGCCCGTCTTTGCCTTCTACTACCCTCAGTCCGTTTATGACAAGGCAGTCGAGTATCGACAGGTCGCAGAATGCTTTTGTAGCGCCGGTCCCGTCCAGTTTGTGCAGACGGGTAACGGTCAGCTTCAGATCTTCTGTCATCGATATCACCTCCTCTCGCCGCTGAAGACGGTTTTGTGTTTCGCGGTATTGCACTTTATTTTAAAATAATTTCAGCGAGCCCCAAAAAACCCAAAGTTAACGATGAAAAAGTCAGTGCAATAGGTATTGCAAATGCTTAATGCGTATGGTATTTTTAATATTAGAAGAGGGGCTTAACCTTACGGAGGAAGGGCGGCTCTTCGAGAACCGGAAGCGTCATCCGGTAGTAGGTTGGCGCTACCAAGCTGGTCGAAGATCGCCGGCGTAATGACGGCCGGGACCTTTAAGAGAAGGCCGAGATCGGGGATCTCGGCACTTAGCCACCAAGTGGCTGAATAAACTTGGAGGCGAAAGCCTGAAAGCGATCGGCGATGGTTTTCTTTCGGAAAGGTTAAACCGCTTCTTCTGTGGATCCCGGGTTGAAAGACCTGGGATTTTCCATTTATAGGGAGCCTTCCGGAGTTCTCTTTAAAGGCGTGTCTTCATCCGGGAATCGAATCTTTTGATAACTTCCGACGCTTCGTCCTTGCCGCCGTTCTTCCACGCTTCGTGTATCATGACAAGCATCTTTGTCGACTTGGAATCCGCCACCCACTTCGCGCCCAAAAGCAGAGTAGCCACGAGTAACTGTATGAAGTGGCGGGGGAGGATGAACGACAGCGCAAATGCAAGTATCGCGAATAGAAGATAAAAATTTATTTTTCCCACGGTTTTTGCCTTTCTCTTTTTAAATTGCTTGACCGATCTATATGCGGAAACCGCTTTATTCAGGCATTCGGCGCAGGCCGATAAATGTCTCTCGACGGACCTTCTCTCTTCGCAAGACAGAAGCCCGTCCAAGTAATCCGCGAGCATCACATCCGTCGGATGAGACGCCGCCGTATCTTTTGTCCCGTTTTTCATATTTTATCCCTCGCTATATAGACGGAAAAGCCCGTCGTTTTGTTGCAAGTTTATTCAGCCACGGGGTTAGCTAAGTGCCGCGAGTTATACGAGCGGCCAAGTTATTTCAAAAACCTTTAAGGTCTTTCTTTAATTTATCCTTTGCTCTCTTTACATGGCTTGCGACCGTGCCCTTCGGCATCCCGAGCATCTCCGATATTTCCCGGTACTCCATCCCGTGCAATAAGTTCAATTTTATGACCAATCGCTCTTTTTCCGCCAACGACTCAATGGCTTGTTCGATCTTCCCGGCGAGTTCCCTACGTTCAGGCGTTTCGCCTCCGGAGGCGGCAATAGCGTCTTCCGCTTCCGAGAGCGGGATGAGCCCGAAGCCCCGGCGTGCTTTTTTCCTGCGCATGTGCTCGATCGCGGCGTTCCCCGAGACTATCGCCAGCCAATAAGCTATGCTCTTCCTGTTCCGGATCTGTTCGAGTTTCCCGCCTGTCCAGATGGAGGCGAGTATATTCTGGCGTATGTCTTCGGTGTCCTCGCATAACGGGTTGAAGCCGTATTTTTTCAGGCGGTTGGTTATGGCCGCGGAAATGAGGCCCGTATATTTTTTTACAAGCTTCGCCCACGCGGCGGCATCCTTATTTATGCACGCCTCTACAAGAGGCGAATCGTCTTCTATGTGTTCCGGTCGCATCCGAAGAGGGTATCACGAAATATATAAAAAAGTCAAATACAATTTTATCTTTCATCAAATAAAAGGAAGCCTTCGACCTCGGGGGCGGATTTGACATATGTTATAAAAGATAGTATACTCTTTATTACCGGATATTATGATATAAAGGATAATTATATGGATGAGAAGACGAGGTCCGTAGAAGAGCTGGAAAGGCAGCTGGAAGAGCTGCGCAAAAAGATCAGCGAACTTGAATCCGGCGGGCCGGAACGCAAGATGATAGACGATGTATTGAACCGCTTCTGCGAATCGACCTACAGCACCATATTCAACGCTGCCTCCGACGCCATATTCATAAGCGAGATCGAGCATGCCCGCATAATCGACGCCAATGACAAGGCGTGTGAGATGTATTGTTACCCAAAGGAAGAGATATTAAAACTCACGATCTACGACCTCGGCATACAGCAGGACCCATTTACCCGCCAGGAAGCCGACAGGCTTATGAAGAGAGCGCTGGACGGCGAGCCGCAGCTCTTCGAATGGGTCTGTAAGGACAAGGCGGGCAGGCCTTTCTGGGTGGAAGTCAACCTCAGGCGCGCCATAGTGGGCGGCAAATACCACATATTGTCTGTAGTCCGCGACATAAGCGAACGTAAAAAACTCGAGGACAGCCTCACCAGGATAAACGAAACATTTTTGGCTTTCGGGCCGAATCCGGCGGAAAATATAAACCATCTCACGGGCCTGTGCGGCGAACTTTTAAGCGCGGATTGCGCTTTATATAACCGCCTCGAGGATGGCACGCTCTCGACCTGCGGCCAATGGAAAGTGCCGGAGGGCTTCAATCCCAAAAGCGACGCGGAGGGGCATATCTGCTATGACCTGATCAGTCGCGGTGAGAACGGTGTTACCGTGATCCAGAACCTTCCCGAAACGAAATACGCGAAGACCGACCCTAACATAAGCGCCTTTGGGCTCCGGACGTATTTAGGCTGCGCCGTAAAGTTCGGAGAACATTATGTAGGAAGCCTGTGCGTGCTTTACCAGTATGATTTCCAGCCGGAAGAAGATGACAAAAAGATAATGGAGATCATAGCCTCTGCTATAGGCGTCGAAGAGGAGCGAAGGTCCGCGGAAGACATATCGCACCTGGCGCGTTTCTCTATCGACCACGCTTCGGATGCCATTTTTTGGCTGGATAAAGAGGGTCACATTCTATACGTTAATGATATGACGTGCAAATATCTCGGTTACACCCAGGACGAGCTCTTATCGATGAAAGCGTGCGATATCGATCCGCGCTACTCCCCGGAATCGGCATGGCGCGAACGCTGGGAAAACGTTAAAAACAAGAAGTCTTACACGATCGAGACCCTTCATAAGAAAAAGGACGGTACTTTTTTGCCGGTGGAACTCAGCGTGAACTATCTCGAATACGAAAATAACGAATATTGTTTTGCCGCGGCCCGCGATATATCGAAGCGTAAGAAGCAGGAAGAAGCGCTCCTGAGGCGCGATTACCAGCTGGAAATACTTTCCCGCACCAGCCTGCACGTCAACGCAGTCCTGGAGATCCCGGTCATTATGCGCACGCTGGTCACCGCGGCAATGGAGCTTGTGGATGCTTCGGGGGGTACGGCGGGACTTTTAGAAGACGGTAAGATGAAATTTACCGAATACGCCAGGGAAGGGAAGCTCGAGCAGATAAATTATACTTTCGACAGGGGGCCCGTGCTTCCCGGATGGGTCATCGACACCCTAAAGCCTTACATATCGAATGACGCCGAGCGCGACAGCCACGTTTCGCAGGAACTCCAAAAGACGTTCGGTTTGTATAATCTGGTAAATGTCCCTATATTGAGCCGAAAAGGCGAACTATTGGGGTGTTTCGAAATTCATAATAAGAACGGTCATGCGCCGTTCGACGTAGAAGACGTATTCATGCTCCAGGGGCTTGCCGCGAGCGCCGCGATCGCGCTGGAGAACGCGAAGACGCTGGTAGAGCGTAATAAGGCCGAAGCGGAACGCATCAAATTGAACAGGGAGCTCGTCAAATCCAACGCGAGGATGAAAAAACTTGCGCTGAAAGATACCCTGACAGGCCTTTACAACCACCAGTACCTTAACGAAGTGATAGAGGCGGAATTTTACCGCGCCAGGCGCTACGGACATTCGCTTTCGGTGATAATGCTCGACATAGATTATTTCAAATCTATAAATGATGTCTATGGCCACGATTTCGGCGACATCGTCCTGAAACAGTTCGCCACATATGTCAAAAAGATGGTGCGCAAATACGATACGGTCATACGTTTCGGGGGAGAGGAATTTGTAATAATATCTCCCGCCGTCGATATGTCCAAAGCCCAGCTGATGGCCCAGAGGATACTCGATGCGGTCGGCCTTTACAATTTCGGGAACAGGGAACATATCGTAAAATTGAAACTGAGCGTGGCCGTCGCGGCTTATCCGAACGGCAGCATAGCGCGTGGCATGGAATTGATAAATGCCGCGGACAAGATACTCTCGAAGGTGAAAGAGGCGGGAGGCAACAGGGTATTTTCCGCTTATTCGCTGTCGGCGAAAAAGAATATCGTTCCGCCGGACCTGGAGCCCACGGACGTAAGGTACCTTAAAGAGAAGATCGAAAAGCTTAACAGGAGCGGCAAACAGAGCCTGGTGGAATTCATATTCGCGTTCGCCAAAACGATAGAATTGAAGGACCACTACACCGGCGAGCACGTCGAGAATACGGTACGCTATTCCACGGACCTTGCCAGGCGCCTCCATCTTTCCCCGGAGGAAGTGGAAAATATCCGCGAGGCGTCGGTCCTGCACGACCTGGGCAAGATCGGCATAAGCGACAAGATACTCCTCAAAAAAGCCAAACTTACGAAGAAAGAATTCGACGTCATAAAACACCACCCGCAGATTGCCGCCGACATCATCCGGCCGATCCAATTCATGCACGACATAATCCCGCTCATACTTTACCACCACGAGCGATGGGACGGTAAAGGTTACCCGGCCGGTCTCAAAGGCGAAGAGATACCCGTCGGCGCGCGCATAATAGCCGTTGCCGACGTGTACCAGGCGCTGACCTCGAACCGCCCTTACCGGAAAGCGTTCCCGAAAAAAGAGGCGCTGAAGATAATCAAAAAAGGCGCCGGCACACAGTTCGACCCGACGATAGTGAATATTTTCTTACACATGATAAATAAGGATAAGGAGAAGAAGTAGATGTCTAACATAACGGAAGATAGCGAACTCATAAAACAGCGCAGGACGAAACTCGATAATATTTCTAAAAGAGGTATCTACCCTTACGGCGGCCGCTACGACACCTCCTCGACGATAAAAGCCCTGAAAGACGATTTTAGCGAAGGCAAAGTCGTGTCCGTGGCCGGCAGGATAATGGCGGTAAGGTCACACGGCAAGAGCTCATTTTACGATATCAAAGATTCGACGGGCAAGATCCAGGCGTATTTCAAGGCGGATATCGTGGGCGCGGATCTGTTTGCCCTTTTGAACGACCTCGATATAGGCGATTTTATCGGCGTGAAAGGCGATACGTTCAAGACGCGCACAGGTGAAGCTACGGTCATCGCGAAAGAATTCACGATCCTGGCGAAGTCGCTCAAACCTCTTCCCGAAAAATGGCACGGCTTAAAAGACGTCGAGACCAGGTACCGTCAGAGGTACGTCGATCTTATCGTTAACGACGAAGTCAGAGAAGTGTTCATCACGCGCTCGCGTATAATAAGCGAGATCAGGAGATTTCTCGACGAGAAAGGGTTTACGGAGGTCGAGACGCCGATGATGCAGTCGATGCCCGGAGGAGCCGCCGGCAAACCGTTCAAGACTCACCATGAGGCGCTCGGCATAGACCTTTACCTGAGAATAGCCCCGGAATTGTACCTGAAAAGGCTTTTAGTCGGCGGCATGGGGAAAGTGTACGAGATAAACAGGAATTTCAGGAATGAAGGCATATCGATAAAACACAATCCCGAATTCACGATGCTCGAAGTGTATGAAAATTATTCCGACTGCGAAGGTATGATGAAACTTACCGAGGATCTGGTGAAGAACCTCGCCGGGAAAGTCCTCGGCCGCACCACGATCGAGTACCAGGGAAAGACGATAGACCTTTCGAAGTGGGAGAGGGTCTCGTTCGCCGATCTAATGAAAGAGCAATTCGGCATAACGCCGTCCGACGACCACCACAGCTGGATAAAGAAACTGAAAGCTAAAGGTATAGAGATGGAAGGAAAGGATATTACGAGGACGCAGATCATAAATATAGTCGGCGATCTCGTCGAGCCGAAGGCCGGCAGCCATCCCGTATTCGTCATAGACATGTTCAAAGAGCTCTGTCCGCTGGCGAAAGTGAAAAAGGATAACCCCGACCTTACGGATCGGTTTGAATTATACATGGGCGGCATGGAGATAGCGAACGCTTACTCGGAGCTTAACGACCCCATAGAGCAGAAGAAGCGCTTCGAAGACGAACTGGCGGGCACCAAGGGCGGCAAGCGCAATATAGACGAAGACTTCGTAAACGCGCTCGAATACGGCATGCCTCCGGCAGGCGGGCTCGGTATAGGCATCGACAGGCTCGTCATGATATTGACCAATTCACCGTCCATAAGGGACGTTATACTTTTCCCGCAGCTGAAACCCCAAAGCCCGACGGAAGAGAAATAGGCTAAAATGAGCTGGAAGCTTTTCGTAAGCCTGCGTTACCTGACCGCGAAGCGTAAAGAGAAATTCATATCTCTCATAAGCCTCATCTCGATACTCGGTGTCGCTGTCGGTGTCGCCGCGCTCATCATAGTCATCTCCGTAATGAGCGGGTTCGACGAAGACCTGAAAAATAAGATAATCGGCACTTACTCCCACATCGAAATAGTCTCCGACTACGGCGTAAAGCCGTCTCAGGAGCTTACCGGCAAAATAATGAGCGTTGAACACGTGGTCGCCGTGTCGTATTTTTTGAACGGCCAGGCGCTTATCCGCAAAGAGGGCAGCGTCGCCGGCGTGATAGTGAAAGGCATCGAGCCGCGCGACGAGGTCCGTGTCAACTCTCTCGGCACATACATAAAGAGAGGGACGCTCGACGGCATGAAGGACGGCGGCATAGTGTTGGGCAGTGAGCTTGCGGATAAATTGGGCGTGGATATCGGAAGCGCCGTATCCTTGGTCTCTCCGGCGTATATAAGCGAGAGGAAAGCGAAACTCTCGAACCTCTTTTCGGTCGAAGGTAAAAATTTCAAGGTCACCGGCATCTTTACATCGGGAATGTACGAATACGATTCGAACCTGGCTTATATCGACCTCGCTACGGCGCGGGAACTTTTGGCGACGGGCGAGATGACGACCGGATTGTCCGTAAAGGTGGACGACGCCTTCAACGTGGACGGCGTCAAAAAAGCGCTGCGCGTCCGTCTCGGCCCCGCCTACGACGTACGCACGTGGTTCGACCTGAACAGGAACCTTTTGGAAGCGATCAAGCTTGAGAAGACGGTGATGTTCATAATATTGACCCTGATAGTCATGGTCGCGTGTTTCAATATCGCCAGCGCTCTTATAATGACGGTCCTCGAAAAGACGAAGGACATAGGAATACTGAAGGCGATAGGCGCCAATAACGCCGACATAATGACGGTCTTCGCCCTGCAGGGAAGCTTCATCGGCATATTGGGAACGGCGCTCGGCGTGCTTTTGGGATTTACCGCGTGCTGGTGCCTTGCGACATATAAATTCATAAATCTGCCGCACGATATTTATTATCTCGATAAACTTCCGGTAAAAATGGAGCCGTATGACATCACGGT
Organism: Candidatus Omnitrophota bacterium; assembly: GCA_028715345.1. GTDB lineage: Bacteria > Omnitrophota > Gorgyraeia > 2-01-FULL-45-10 > 2-01-FULL-45-10 > FEN-1322. Next base: position 51,494 of record JAQUSB010000005.1, read on the forward strand.
CATAATCGTATCGAGCATATTGATAAGTTTCATAGCCGCGATCTATCCGGCTTATAAAGCATCCCGGCTCGATCCTGTGGAGGCGCTGAGATATGAGTGATCATTTTCTCCTGGCCCAGGATGTCTGCAAAACATATAAAGACGAAGGCAAAAAAGTAAAAGCCGTCGACGGCGTCAGCGTCGGTTTTAAAAAGGCCCGCTCGACAGCTATTCTCGGCCCGTCGGGTGCCGGTAAATCGACCCTGCTCCACATACTGGGCGGGCTCGACAAGCCGACGTCCGGCCGTATCGTGCTGGGTGGCACCGACATCTATAAGCTTCCCGATAAACGAAGGGCTTATATAAGGAACAAGCGCGTCGGTTTCGTATTTCAGTTCTATCATCTACTGTCGGAATTTACCGCCCTCGAGAATGTGATGATGCCGGCCCTGATCATGGGGCAGGGTGCGGCAGATAAAGGACAAAACGTAAGAGGCAGGGCTGCCGGTGCGCTGAAACTCGTGGGCCTGTCCAATAGGATGGGCCATAAGCCGTCCGAACTATCCGGGGGCGAATCCCAGCGCGTGGCCATAGCCAGAGCGATCATAAATGAACCGGAGATTTTACTGTGCGATGAGCCTACGGGCAATTTAGATTCCAAAACAAGTGAATCTATATATGAAATATTATTCGATCTCAAGTCCAGGATAGGCCTTAGCCTCGTAATCGTTACCCACGATGAGCAATTGTCCGGCAAAACCGACGATATTATCCGCCTAAAAGACGGCAAAATAGCGTAATTTTCGCCGCCCCAACCCCTTGACAACCCGTAATTTATGTGATATACTTCTTTTTCCTTTTAATAAGATAAATTAAGGAATATTATGGAGATACTGACAAAGATAAATTGGGTCGATATTATTATCCTAATTATAATAGTACGAACTAGTTACGTATCTTTGCAGGATGGCTTGAGCCATGAGATCCTTCCGCTTATCGGATCGGTATGCATGCTCGTATTCTCCCTCCATTATTACAGCAAAATAGCATTATTTTTGTATAATAACGGGCTGGCGCTGCCTATGGCTCTATTGGAGCTTTTGGGATTTGCTATTTCGGCAGTATTTATAGGCTTGTTATTCAGGTTTTTGAAGATGGTCATAGACAAGATCATAAAGGTTAGTTGGCACCCATTAATAGAAAAATTCGGTGGGCTTGCGGCCGGCATCGTAAGGGGCACTATCCTTGCAAGCCTGATCCTTATAATGCTTATGCTGATACCGCTGTCTTATTTGCAATGGTCGGTCAGGGACCGTTCATTGACTGGGATATATTTTTTGAGGATAGGGCCTTCGATTTACGAGAAAGCCTCGGTATTTTTACCCACAGTTCCGGTCAGCGCCAAAGAATTGATGGCGGGCCTTATGTCCGATAAATCCGTTGCGTCCGGCGAAGAGAAACCTTCCGTAAAGAAATAAAAAAGAAATTTTCATAAAATAGAGGCGAGGAAAACGATGAGATTGATAGATCTTTATAAATTGGCCGTTAAGAAAGGTATCGAAAAAGATGTGCGCGGCAAGGCCGGGATAAAGAAAACGTTCGACGCGGCGCGCGCCGAATACAGGAAATTAAAAGGCGCGGACAAAAAGGCATTTGACAAGGAGAAGCTGACGAATCCATACGCCGATACGCGGATATTATACGGCGATCCCGATACGGAAGTCAGGACGGTGCTGGCAGGCATAGATATGGAAGGGCCCGAGCTTTTGCTCGCGGACAGGCTTAATCAATCCGACCGCAGGTCCATAGACCTTGTGCTGGCTCACCATCCCGAAGGCCGCGCCTGGGCGAAATTGAACGATGTGATGGCCCTCCAGGCGAACATGCTGAACAAGTTCGGTATCCCTATGGATATAGCGAGCGACCTGTTAAAGGACCGCTCCGACGAGGTATCCAGGGCGCTTGCGGGCGCTAACCATTTCAGGTCTATAGATATAGCAAGGCTTCTCGATATTCCCTTTATGTGCCTGCACACAGTCGCGGATAATCATGTAGCCTCTTATCTGCAGAAAATTTTTGACAGAACAAAGCCTAAGAAATTATCTAATGCGCTGGATATATTGAAACGCATACCCGAATACGCCGACGGCATGAAGAAGGGCGCGGGCCCGACCATATTGATCGGCGAGCCGGGTAAAAAAGCGGGCAAAATATTCGTCGACATGACGGGCGGCACCGAAGGGCCGAAGAGGGTCTATTCCAGGCTTTCGCAGGCCGGTGTAGGCACCGTAGTGGGGATGCATTTCAGCGAAGATCATTACAAGTACGCGAAAGAAGAGCATATGAATTTGATCGTGGCCGGGCACATTGCCAGCGACAACCTGGGTTTGAACCTTTTACTCGACGAGATAGGGCGTTCTGCGCGGCTGAATGTGATAGCATGTTCAGGTTTTATGCGAATAAACAGATAGGACATCGATCTTTCATCTATGGCGATACCCGATGATCTGATAGACAGGATCCAGGAAAAAACGGATATAGTGGAAGTTATCTCGCGCTATGTTCCGCTGAAGAAGTTCGGCAGGAATTATAAAGCGCCGTGCCCTTTTCATAACGAGAAGACGCCGTCGTTCATTGTAAGCCCGGATAAGCAGATATACCATTGTTTCGGGTGCGGGGCGGGGGGCAACGTATTCTCATTTTTAATGAAGCACGAGAACCTGCAGTTCCCGGAAGCGGTGGAGATGCTCGCCGAGAAGTGCGGTGTAGTTCTGCCGAGATCGGCCGGCGGATCGGGCAATAATGCGCTTGCCAACCAGCTGTATAAGATAAACGACGAGGCGTGCCGGTTCTTCCAGGCGTCGCTGGCAAATAACGCTGCGGCAAAAGAATATATACGGTCGCGCGGCGTAGGCGACGAAGTATTAAAGAAGTTCAAGATAGGTTTCGCGCCCAACTCATGGGACGCTTTGATAAATTTTTTCAAGGCCAGATCGGTCACCCCGGCGATGCTGGCGCAGGCCGGGCTCGTTGTGACTAACGACAAAGGCGGACATTACGACAGGTTCAGGAACAGGCTTGTCTTCCCGATCATTGACTTAAAAGACAGGGTGATAGGTTTCGGGGCGAGGGTGCTCGATTCGTCTTTGCCGAAATACCTGAATTCTCCCGAGACGCCCATATATTCCAAAGGCAGGAACCTTTACGGGCTCAATTTTTCGAAAGACGATATAAAGAAGAGCGGCCATTTTCTCGTCGTGGAAGGGTATTTGGATTTCATAGTCCCTTACCAGGCGGGCATAAAGAATATAATCGCGACTTTGGGCACGGCGCTTACCGTCGACCAGATAAAGCTGCTTAAACGTTTCGCGAATACGGCCATTATGCTTTACGACCCGGATGAAGCGGGAGAGGCGGCCAGTTTGCGCAACCTCGATCTTTTCATAAGCGAAGACGTGAATGTCTATATCGCGGAACTGCCGGAAGGGTTCGACCCCGACAGCTTTATAAGGAAGTTCGGGTTCGATGAATTTACGCGTCTTAAGAAATCGAGCAAGAATCTCTTCGATTACAAGCTCGGCAAACTTACGAACAGGTTCAATATCGATACGACGCACGGCAAGATGAACATAGCCGCCGAGATGCTGCCGACGATAGCGCGTATAAATAACGCGGTCCTGAAAGCGACATTGATAAAGAAGCTCGCCGAGAGGCTGTCGGTCGACGAGGAATCGATAAAGACGGAATTGAAGAAGGTCAAAGGCGATTACGTCGAGCGGCGCTACGCAGAGCCGGTCGTGCAGGTAAAAAGGCATTCCTCCGGCGCGGAAATGCTGATGCTTGCTCTGATGATGGACGGAGCGAAAGTGGTCGGAAAGGTGACGCAGTCGATTTCGAGCGATGAGTTCAAAGATTCATCCATACGCGATGTGGTCGACGCGATATTCGATCTGTATAAGGCGAACAAAGAGATAACCCCGCCGCGGCTTATCAACCATTTGTCGGAAAGTCCCGAAGCGGCGGCATTGATAACTGAAGCCGTCGGCGTACTGGAAATGGTGAACGACAAGGACAAGGCCCTTACCGATTGCATTGCCAGGATAAAAAAGGACAACCTTGAAGAGCGGAAGGCTTTGATACAGGATGCCATCAAGGCGGCGCATAACCAGAAAAATGACAGCAGGGTGATGGAACTGGTCACGGAATATAACGAACTTATGAAGATGGGCAAAGCATAAAATATGGCAAGGAAAAAGATGAAGGTAAAGGTTAAGAAAATTACGGCTCCCGGCGCGGGGACGGGCACACTATTGGCTCAGAGCCTGAACAAGGCCGAATCGCAGAGCAAGAAGAAGAAGCTTAAAGGGCTTACCGAGCTGATCGCTCTCGGCAAGGAAAAGGGGCACCTGACATTCGAGGAGGTAAATAATATCCTCCCCGTGGATATAGTCTCTTCCGAAGAGATAGACGAGATACTCGGCATACTCGGCGATGAGAATATAAAGCTTGTCGACAGCGAAGAAGAGCTGACGAAAGAGGCCGCCGAGGGTGACGAAGAAAAGCCGGAAGAGAAGAAAGAGGAAGCCGAAAAGGAAGAGACGGTGAAGCTCGCCCACATCGACGACCCCGTGAAGATGTACTTAAGGCAGATGGGGCAGATAGCCCTCCTGACCCGCAAGGAAGAGCTCGATATCGCCCAGCGCATAAAAGAGGCTGAATATAAATTCCGCGACGCGGTGCTCGCGGTCAGGATCTCCAAGTACAAAGCTATAGAGGTGGCCGATAAGATACTCAATAACGAATTCAACGAAGAAGAGTTCATAAATACGGATATCCGGTTCAAAGGCGCTAAGCTCAGAAAGAAGCTCGCGCGCCTGATAAGCGGCCTGCAGAAGGCCAGGTCCAAAGAGGGCATAGCCGGCCTCATAAAAGAGATGAACCTCGGCATGAACGTCGTCGAGGAGATGGTCAAAAAGATCGAGGAGTACCTGGAAGAGTATTCGAAGCTTTTAGCGAAGATCGCGAGCGCGCGCAAGAGAAAAGACAGGGAAGATGTCAAAGCGCTCTCGAAGCGCAAACGTAAGATCGAGAAAGAATTCGGCGAGCCGATAACCGCCGTGAAAGAACATTTTAAGCTTGTCCGCTCGACCGAAGCCAAGTTCAATAAAGCGAAGAAAGAGCTCGTCGCCGCGAATTTAAGGCTCGTCGTCAGCATCGCGAAAAAATATACGAACAGGGGCCTCTCGTTCCTTGACCTGATACAGGAAGGCAATATAGGCCTGATGAAGGCCGTCGATAAATTCGAATATAAACGCGGATATAAGTTTTCCACTTACGCGACCTGGTGGATAAGGCAGGCCATAACGCGTTCCATAGCGGACCAGTCGAGGACGATAAGAATACCGGTTCACATGACCGAGACGATAAATAAGCTCATAAAGGTCTCGAGGGCGCTCGTCCAGCAGAACGGCAAAGAGCCGACTCCGGAAGAGATAGCGCACAAGATGCGTATGCCCGTCGACAAAGTCCGCGGCATACTGAAGATCGCGCAGGAGCCGATATCGCTGCAGACGCCGATAGGGGACGAAGGCGATACGCACTTCGGCGACTTCATCGAGGACAAGCGCGCGGTGTCGCCGGCGAACGCGACGGCGTATTCGATGCTGAGGGAGCAGATGGACGACGTGCTCGATACGCTGACGGAGCGCGAGAAGAAAGTCCTGCGCCTGAGGTTCGGCATAGGCGACGGTTATCCCAGGACATTGGAGGAAGTGGGCGCTGTTTTCAAAGTCACGCGCGAACGCGTCAGGCAGATAGAGGCGAAAGCGCTCAGGAAATTGAGGCATCCGACCCGGTCGAGGAAGCTGAAGAACTTTCTTGCTATGGGGATAGGGGAGTAGCGTTGCTTTTCCATAGTAGGGAAGGTTTAAACCTTCCCTACATTTATTTTAAAAAATAAGTTGACAATTATTGAAACGTAGTGTATACTCGTCCCATAGTGAAGAAGGCATCAAAATCTTGGACCGCATGGTAGAGAAAGCTTTCGCCTTGCGGTTTTTTTTATGTCGATATTTGCTATAATTTTTCCGAAAGGAGGTATTTACAAGTGCCAAAAGGAAAAGTAAAATGGTTCAATGATGCAAAGGGCTACGGCTTTATTACTCCTGAAGAGGGTAAGGATGTTTTCGTTCACCACAGCGCAATTCAGGGTGAAGGTTTTAAGACATTAAAAGAAGGCCAGGAAGTTCAGTTTGACATCACGCAGGGTCCCAAAGGGGAGCAGGCGACAAACGTTGTCAAATTGTAATTATTGACACACGCTAATAGGGCTCGGTGGATAACCGGGCCCTATTTTTTCGGTTTGTTTTGCGTTACGGAGGACGATCTATGAAGATATTGTTCTTGGCTCTGGCGGTTCTGACCTTATCCTGCGCGCCTTCTTACGCGCAGGAGGGCGAAGAACGCAAAGTGACGGAAGGGAATATATCGTACATCGATTGGGTGGGCTCCGTGATCGAAGTGAATAATATGACGATATCGGTCCCTCCCGGGATGTCGATACGTAAGGGTAATAGTGGCGTGATAGGCCTGGCTGAATTGAATATGGGAGACCCCGTCGTAATTACATACTACACAAGTTCGTCGGGTGAGAACGTAGCGACGAATATAACGGTCCAGTATTACGGTGATTTCGCCGTATAAAAAGAAAGGCTAAAATATGCCGAAGAAAAATATAAGAAAGACGAGGCAGCGAGCGCTCCGCAGGCAGAAACGCCGCCGGATACGCAAGTAAAACTGCGGCAAAAGTCGAAAGGCTCGAAGAAGCAATCCGTAAGGGTTGCTTCTTTTTTTGAGTTAAGTAGGAAAAAGATAGTTATCTTTCTATTGACTTAACAAAATATATGTTATAATTTTTCTACAATGTTTATATATAAGCATAATATTATATCCAAAAGCATAATATTTGCGCTGGCATTTTCTTTCCTTTCCGACTCCGTAGTTTCCGCAAATCCCGATCTGCTTGCCCCTCAGGCAGGCAACCCTTCAGTCTATCGTCAAATCCGCACCATGATGGAGAATAATTTTGACGAAAACAAACATATAGCAAAATTCGTAGAAGATCGCTCGGATAAAGCCAGAAAACTGTCGTATATCTCCGGCCTCGAAGATGATTTCAGGCAATGCGTAAAGGCATCTGATGCGGAAGGCATGTTCATCAGGCTCAAAAGCACCCTCATCGCAGATGGTGGGAAGATCCAGCTCATAATTTTAGATAAAGGCGAAACGCCCCCGAAAAAATTGGGAGGGGAGAGCGTATGGGGATATGCCGATAAGGATATTACGGTCTTTGTTTCCGATGATGAGTGGGAGATACTCAAAAATGATCAAACGGCCGCGAAAGAAACTAAAAGAAAGATAATCGCCCGGCTATTTCATGAGATACGCGCGCGCTCTACAAAGGCCAAGGAATTGTTCGAGAAAGGATACGGCAGAGATAAGCCTGACGCTTCTGCAGAAGTGCCGCAGTTCGTAAGATCCTTGCGTGAAAAATACGAAAAAAATAACCGCGAAATGGAGAAGGAAATAAAAAAGCACGGCCGGATCAAGAGCAAGGCTTTGCGCGAAGAATTCGCTGGTTTAACTTTCTTTGACGGCCGCCCCCAGCTCATGAACCGCGACTACACGATGGCGGAAACTATCGGCATCGATGACCTGGTGGATCTATGCCGCAAAGCGGATGATCCGGTAAGCTGGATAAAAGCTTTTAAAAATTTGAGCGCTGTGGATATAAATTCCAAGGCTGACCGGAATAAGGCGATAAGGGTGTGCGAAGAGTTCCTGAATTCAAGGCGTACTACGGCCTGGCATGTTTACGTCAATGAGTATTCGGGCTGGGGAAGCGCTTGTATGAGCGCCGAATTTTATATATCCAGATTTTTTGAGCGGATAAACCATAACAGCCAATGCCCCGGCGTATACCGATGTAAAGACAGCAGTATGTTCACCCTGCAGTCTCCTGTGTGCCCGGGAGTCGAGAATCGTTTCATCAAATCCCGGCCGCGAAATGATACAACGCTGTTAGAATTCCGGAACGGACGCCTGGCTATGGTGGATAATGTTCCGGTGGATACGTATCTTGAGCATGTCTGGCCATCTTCGGATACGGAAGTTCTGTCCGGGATCAAAGAACAGCGGATAATACTCGAGAAAGAATATTTTATAGATTGCGACAAACCTATTTATCTGGGAGCGATAAATTACGGCAGATACAAGAGTTCTAAGACGACTTACGCTGTTTTGCTAAATGATCTATACGTTAGATATGAGGGAGGTAAACCCAGGTTCGATAGTAGCGGAGGCGGTCGTTCTTATAATTTAAAAGGCATGCTATTCGTATTATACGGAAGGTATAGCCTGGATAAACGTTTTCCTGCATTTAAGCTGGCCAGGCCATCCGTTGTTATCGAAAGCCTGTCGGAAAAATATCTTAAAGGCGATAGGGACAGCCTTAAGCTCCAGAAATTGTTTGCCAATCGCGAAACGGCTAGTTTGTGTGCCGGGACGCCGTCTAAAAAGCCGGTGCGCAAACCCGGCGATCCGTATTATATGGCTCATCCGGACAGCATTCCTCCCGAAGATCCCGATCAGGGGCCGGATCTCAACTATCAGCCTTTGCGCGCGCCGAAACCGCAAGAGGCGGGACAGGCTAAGCCAAGTGCGGATGAAGATTTTATTATATTTAACAAAGTTCGCATGCATTTAACCGAGGCAAAAAAAGAGCTAGAGAGTATATATCCTACAAAATCATTTTTATTCAATGCGCGTGTCAATAATGGCGTTGTTGAGATAGGTGTTGTGCCTAAAGGTAGCCCGAGGAACCACCTCTCTATTAACTATCCAGGATTCGAGGACGAAGGAGTTTACCGCGGCGCTGTGTGGGGTGACGGCGGCCTATTCGAAATGTTGCCATATTTTGATGATACGGAATACCTTGAAGAAGACAGAACAGATGACATAGTTAAGTTGACGAGAATATTGAATGCGCAGATAGATGACCACATTTTAATATCGAAAGCCATGATCGGGCTCGGATTATCCGAACGAACAAGCGTATTGAATGAATGGATGAAAGTCAAACTCGTGGAATGGAATAGGATAACGGGTAGGCCGAAGCTTGATACCGTAAAAGATATAGGTACGCTGAGTCGTCTCCGGCTTTCAAACCAATCCGAACCGCAAGCGGTCGAGCCGCCGAAACAGCAAGGGGCAGAGCGAAGACTGCCAGCGGAACCCGAAAATCTTACCCCTGAACCAACGGGAGATTTGTCGGGATCCGGCAGAGCGCTTACTTTATTGAAGGCAATAGAGACGATAGAACCGGGCGCGGCAGGTGTATTTGGTTATGCCGCCGCTTTAACCATGTCGGTCATTACGATGGCTTTAGTAACGGACTTAGACCCGGTCATGTATTTTATGCTGGGATCTATTGTGACATTGTCCACTGCTAAGATAATGACGAAGATAGCCGTGAGTTATATCAGGGCGCAGATGTGCGATGTCCTGCCTGCAGGAAGTATTGTAGGAATAGCTAAAAGATCCGGTATGAGAAGCATCTCTTCCGAAGAAGAATATGCTCTGACCAGGCTTGCGAAAACACTCCCTCCGAATTTTGAGTTCCGTATATTTCGTAATTTGACGTATTGGAGATGGTTTACCCAGGGAGAATGGCCGTACGCCCCTGCAGGCATAGCGGAGATGATCGGTAAGCGGCACGTTGTATCCTTGATCGATTTTACTGCCACTCCGGACCGTATTGCTCACGAGCTCATACATGTGCTCCAGAGATCACAGGAGGAGCGTGACGCAGCCGTGCCGCTGGTCGTTCCGCTAGAACGGCTGCTGGGAGAGTTGGGCGGCGAAGAAGCGGCAGGGCTTTCTGCCGAAGTGAGACGTGTCAGGGAGGATTTCCTGGAATACTGGAAGCGTTTTAATGGTACGGACCAAACGAATGTTTCGATCGCGCTTGACTTAGAATTCGGAGCCTCTCTCTATCAGCGCATATTCGCCGCGGCTTTTGAAGGCGACGCAAGGGTGATCGACTGGGAAGATTTTGATCTCGAAAATAACGGCAGGTGGGATCCTGTGCTTGGCCGATATTTTCTCGAATTAAAAGCGCATAATCCTAAGTATTCCGATTATGTTAATTCCGTAAAAAGATTTATCGCTGCTATCGAAAAAACGGAAGATCAAAAGGTCAAACGCGCCATTCTGGATTTCCTGAGAAATTATTACATGTCGTTGCATATAGCTATCCCGCTGCCCGGTATCCTGCAGCTTCAATCGCCTGCGCTGAATGACCAGCCAGGGCGCGCGCCGAAGCCGCAAGATGCGGGGCAGACCCCCGATCCGGCCGCCGTCAAGAAGCGTTTTGAGGAATTACGCGTAAAATACGGCAGCAAGGCCGCCTGGCTTATGATATTGCAGGAGTTAGGGTTGCCGGAAAAGCTCGGTTTCAAGATACCCAACTTTGCCGTGCCTGACTCCGGTTTGATCATGAGGATCATCGAAAAGACGCAAAGGGCCCTTCGCGAATTTGACGATATAGAGCGCTCGTACGAGCGCTCGGATTTAAAATACCGCAACACAAAGCTTCATTTCGAGAAATTCATCGAGGAGTTCATCGAGGGGAAATATGACGAGGAGGGGTTCGCGTCGATTATATCCGCGAATTACAAAGGATTTTTAAAATATGCTTCGATCGAAGAATGGAAAGAATTATTTCGTCACCTAAAAAAATCTTATTACTTAAAATTGTTCGAAAATGCCAAATATGGCGGTTCTCTCGTTCCGCCTTCTGTTTTATTAGAAATAGCGAAACAGACCGTTACATCGGCCATGATCGATAAAATAAGTATGTATTACCTTGACGACGCGGAAAAACGCGAATTTTTCAAAATGGCAAGCGAGTTAGGAGAGCACAGGATATGGAGGTCTTCGGCATTCAATGAGGATACGTTCCTGTCGAGTATGGCGGGAAAATATCTCAGCTTGAGAACGGAAGAGTCGGCGCCGCTGGGTCCGGTATGCGACTTCGGTCCGGATCTTAGGGACAATGAAATTCGACCGCTGTATCAGGACTATATATTTGCCGAAAAATCGGGAATAGCCTTTTCGGACCTTGCCGGCATTACCACGATAGAGGCTGTGTTGGGCGAATGCGCGTCGGCAGTGATAGGGGAGAATAATACTATAATAGACATTGACCGCGAAACAGGCGTTATAAACGATATAAATTACGGTTTTTATCCTTCACCATCCGAATTTTCTATCGAGGGGGGTTCGCATGCAATATATATGGCGATGAAAACGTCCGACATTGCCGCAAGGATGTGGAGCGAGAAGACCGTCGATGTGGTGACCGCCCGCGGCGGCAGAAAAAAATCTCCTTTATCTAAAGAAGAAATAGAGAGGGTCAGGGATGTCATTAGGGGGCTTCAAAAAGCTCTCGGCTTCCCGGTCGATATCGAATTTTCATTTGAGGGAAACGATTTCGATGTCCAACAGGTAAGGCCCATTACAGGAGACGACGACAAGAGATCGTTCGCGCTGCCGGACGCCGACTTGCCATCCGCAATAAACAGCTCTCCCATATCTATCGGATATACGGCTAATGAAGGTTTTGAAGGCAATATAGTGGAGGTTTATTCCACGCCGGAGCTTAAGGATTATTCCAAACGTTTAACGGGTAAATTATCCGAGAAGTTAAAGGAATTAGGCTATGCGCCGGATAATACCATTATAGCCATAGACCAACCGCTTCTTCTGGCAAGCGGTTACAATGTATTTATAAACACTCATAGTGCATCGCGAATTTATCACACGGGAATAAATTTTAGAGAAACAGATAAGATAATAGGCGGTATGCCAGGGTTCGATCTCTTTACTGCTCCGAAGATCGCGTGGGATGAGAAAGAAATTACTTTACAGGACTGGGAGGGTAAAGAGTATAAGGTCAGGGTAAGGGTAAGCAGGGATAAAGTACGATATTATTCGAACGGTTTCAGGGGTCTATTGGTCAGAGCGGTCGAGCCGCCGAAACCGCCTCTCGGAGGCGGGAGGGATATAGTCGGCCTCGAGGAGTTTGTTCTGGGAAATACGGCAGAGACGGTGGTCGGATACTTGATGGCGCATAGCACTGCACAGGATGAGGACGTAAGAAGGATACTTGCAAGGTCGGATCCTGTAAAGGCGGCAGAATTCGACAGGCTGATGTTGCGGGAGGCCGAACAAAATGTTACTGACGAAAAATTACAGAGAGATGATTTTCTTGGATCCGATAAGATGCCGGCGCTCAAACATATAAAAATCCGGAAATGGGTGCCGGCAAGGCAGATCTTCGAAACAGGGCAGAAGTATGCGGAAGGAAAAGATTCTAACGGCATCGCCCCTATCGGCGGCGTTCCCACACATTACCTTGAGGAGCTTATCCCGCACATAGTCGATGAAGTAGATAAGAAGGGGTGCGCAGTTTCATTTAAATCTGATCTCGAGGGTGCGGAAATTCTTTATATAGGCCTTGGTTTTGATGTGACACCAATGATGCGGTTTATCCGTAAATATCCAAAAATTAAGGCGATCCATCTTTTGGATGTAAACTCAAAAACGTTCGGGGTCTTAGATATGCTTATTAACGAAAACAGGTCTGAGCTTCCCTCCGGGTTAAAGATATATGGATACCGGGCGACCGTGCTTGATATGCCGCAGGAATTAACGGGAGCCATAGATATTGTGACAGATCGCAAAGTTTTTGATACGTGGGATGACAGAAGTTTTTCCTTGCCGCAAATAGACCGTGCCCTGGAGGAAATTTACAGGGTCCTTAAGCCGGGCGGTATTCATTCTTCCTTCGGGAAGTTTGCGATAACCGAATATCCCGAAACTATCGATATGGAAGCATTGGGTAAACTTGACGCACGGGGTGAAGAGTCCTGTGTTTTTGTCAAGCCTCCCGCTGTAAACCCCGGGGAATTTAAACGCAACGAACTTACTGCGGGTGTCCGGGGAGCGCCGTCGCTTGCTATTTTGGCCGCAGGTCTGGCTTCCGGCATTATGCTTATGGCGGTCTTCTTCGTAAACGATGTCATATACGGTTTGCTTCGAAATGAAAGATTTTACCAGTCTCTCCTGAACAAACATCCTAAGCTTTGCAGATTCCTTAAAGGCTTTTTTAACTATAGGATATTACCCGATCTTTGTTCTTCCTGGGCCGTAAGGCTGATACTTTCCGGACATGCCGAAAATAGTCCGCAGAAGGCGTCCTCCGCAGAAACTTCGTTAGTACCCGGCGATATAGACACGCTTATAACCGCTTTACAGGGCGGAGCCGATGAACTGGAATTTTATCGTCCGGCAGTCGCGCGGTTCCTGAATATAATTTTGTCACCCCATCTTATAAATGTTCCCGCCAGCCCCCATTCGGTATCGGAGGGCGATTATGAATCGGCTAAAAAACTGCATGCCTTTTTAGGGTTATGCGGCCCTGTTGTATATTCAAAATTTATAAAAATAGTGAATCAAATGGGATTTCAGGAAAAAGAGTTGTTCCTGGATCGGCCGTTAATTTCCGGCGTATTCAATTACGGCCATACCGTTGTACCCGATCCTTTAATGGCGCATCAGGCTTTATATCCCGGTCTTTCCAGGGAAAGTCGGCGCGAACCTCTGGAATCGCTCGCCGGGCCGTGGTTAATGCTTGCAGGGGCCGATGAGTCTCAGTTGAAGGCGATTTTTGACGGCTGGCTGCATGGTGATGGCACAGTTGTTAATGAGGCGTGGTTTGGCGGCCTTATTGAAAGGGCAAAAGATAACATACGAAGGGCATTACCGGAAGGTAAAAGCTTATCACCCGTCGTTAATTTCTTTAGTAAACGCTCCAGACTAGATCCCATGGTGCCGACAGAGTCCAGGATAATGTTTGGCTATATGGCCATAGGAGAGCTTGAAAAATTGCGCGGACAAGTGCCGAGAAAAGCTTTAACGCACGAAGGCGGAAAGGTAAGGAGGCTGCCCCCAGAAACAAAGCCTGCGAAAGAGGGGAAAGATTATGGAGACGACATACCCGAAGATTGGCTGGCCGGCGACGCCATTAAGTATCGCCCGCTGCCGGATGATCCGGATCAGACCGGATGGGGCGGCATAGGCGAGCCCGGCCTTATCGAATACTTAAAGGACGGAACGATCCCGCCGGAGAGAGTCGCGAGACTTGCTTTGCAGGATATCAAAGAACATTTTATAGACGCCGACGGTTTTGTGTCAAGGCTGGACGATATGGCCAATGAAGCTAAAAAAGGCGGGAACCGCGATCTTGCGGGGGCATGCCGTGAAGTGATCGATATAATACGCGCCGGAAGGTCGTCGGAAGGTTTGTCGCCCGGTTCAGACGGGAACGGTGATGCGGGAAGAATTTCGAAGTTTTTCAAATGGGCAAAGCGGCTGTTTTCCGCCGCCGCAAGTTCGATTTCCAAAAACTTATCCATGCGGAAAAACGGCGCAGCGAATACAGTAAGCGTACTAAGGAGCCACCGCTGTATTTACTACAATATAAATATTAAAACGGCGGCGAAGATCCTGCTCGATGACGACACTAACGGCATACTCAATTTCCGGGCTAAAGGCGCATATTCGAAAATATCCTTTTACATGGATCGCAATGCCGCTCTTGCCCAATGCAAAGGAAATGGTGAAGAGTTTGTGCTTGAGTTCGACCTGTGGGAATGTTTGGACGCGAGGATTAAATTTACCGGTTCAACACAACCCGAAACGCACCACAAAGTGCCGCTGGAATTTCTTACCTATAACTGCAAAAAAGATCTTGTAGCTAAAATGTGCGCGGTGCCGGAACTTAAAAAAGCCATTCTCGCCAAACAGCAGATTGTCGCGGAGAGGCTGGATTATACGTCATGGGAACATCTGGCGGAGGAGATGGGTATTGCAGGCGACGGAGATCTCTGGGAGAATGCGTGGAATATGCCTATAATTACTTTTCGGGCAGTCCTGGGGGCCGGCGAAGACTTCGCGGCTTCGGCTTTTGACGGACATACTTATTTCATGCCGCGGGAGTTTGTCGCCGGAGATCTCGAAGGCGACGATCAGAGGACTCCTAGCTTGCGTAATCCTTATCGTCTCCCGGATGAACTTATCAATGAATTAAAATACAGGGCATTTTTGAAATATACGGAAAAAGATATCGCTGCCGATGAGATCACCCGGCGCTGCCGCGAAATATTTCCCGGGAATTATATCCCCGACCCGTACGGCAATATCGTGAGCAGGGTCGATACGGAGATAGAAACACTGCGCCTTAAATGCAAATCCGCCGCGAGATTTGTCGAAAAGCCTGTAAGGATATACGAGGTCAATGTGGCGGTCAGGATAAACGAATTGAAGAAAAGCCGGGGCGGCGCAAATCTGGCGGACCCCGATTTCCTGACGGATGAGAAACTCGAGGAGCTTAAAGCCCTCGGCTATACCCACGTCTGGCTTATGGGCGAGAAGGAAAGGGACGCGGCTGCGGCAGAGATCGCGGCATGGTTCGGCAAGGAAGGACCGTCCCCGTATGCGCTTAAATCGAACAACATCGACGAGGAATGGGGCGGAGAGGCCGCGCGTAATATACTTGCGGCCAGGCTAAAGAAATTCGGCCTTGAATTGGCAGGCGATCATGTAACCAACCATTTTGGGTTTGTCGGCGACATCATGCGCCGCTATCCTCAACTTTTCGTTATCAGGGACAAGAATCCCGCATTAATATCAGATTACTGGTTCGATTACGATGAATGGAAAAACCGGCATCCTGAAGTCCGGCCCATTCCGGCATTGCAGGGCAAAGTAGTGCTGCGCGCGCAGGAAAGGCGCTGGGGCGGCGGGACGAAGACGCTGGGCACAGGCGACGTCGCGCAGATATCCATCCACTCGCCGGACGCGATCGATATAATTACGTCGCTTGTCGATGAGGCCGCGTCCAAAGTATGCGGCCCGGACGGACAGGGCGCAGGACTTCTCCGCTTCGATCTCGCGCATTGCCTCTGGAGGAACGATCTGCTCGACCGCGTAGGAGGATTTTTAAGCTACGAAGAGTGGATGCGATTTAATAATAATTACCGCGGCATAGAGCCGTGGAAAGTGATATTGAACCGGATAAGAAAAAAATACCCCAATCTTATTGCCGTGGCGGAAGTTTACGGAGGGGCTCAAAGTAACGCCGACCTCCTGGCTCTCGGTTTCGATTTCGCATACGATAAAGAGAGGGGTTTTTATGATATGGCGGTATTGCGGAAGGATGCGCTTAGCCTGAATGTGCATATGCGGCAATTGGAACTTATGAGGCGCGCGGGATTGTATTCGGTCCTTTTAGATGAGACTCATGACGAACACAGCATAGCAGGAATATGCCCCCGAGCGCAGCATGCCGCGATCCTTTTCCTGCGCCGTTTGAGCGGCCATGCCGAACTTATGTTCTCCGGGGAAGAATCGGGTATGGATTGGGGCAAACATAACGCCGAAGACAAGTGGCCAAGGGATTTTAAGGGAGACTTGTCGAGAAGAGCTATGTATGAGCATCCCTTATTGAAGCACCCCGCTCTTATGCACGGCAGACGGAAGCCTCTTGCCGCTTTGAACGGCAACGGCCAGGAAGGCGCTATTGCCGCGTATATTCTGGAGCATGAAGGGAAGCGCTACCTTGGAATGGCCAATATAAGTAATTCGGTCGCAAAGGGAAGGGTCAACCTGGATCCCGATTCGATATTTGACAACAAGTCGACGTTCTTCAGGTTCAGGGACATTGTCGGTGATTACAATAAATGGGCGGCTCAAAGCGGCTATGCTCCGGCGCATACCGAAGAAACCGCCCACGTTCACCGTCGGCAGGAACTTAAGTCCCTGTACGTGGAGCTCGAGCCGAATAATGTCCAATTATTCGAAATTGCTCCGTCTGAAAACGCCCGGCCTACCGGTAAGGTTGTCCCCGACGGAGATGTCGCGGTGAAAGGATTTGCCGATTTCTATCCGAAGCTGACAAATGACAATACGCAGCCTCTTAAGGAGAACAGGGTCGTATATGTGACGGTCGATTTTACGGATCGCGTCGCAGGAAAAGATGTCAGGCTAATAATGCACTGCGCAGGCGCGGACGGAAGAAGTCATTCTTCCGTCGAAGGTCGGTATGCGGACGATTTTAAAGAAAGCCACAGGTTTAAATTTGTCGTTCCCGAGGGCACGGGGGAGTACACTCTGGAAACATCTTTTGATAGAGGCGCAACTTGGTATCCGATGGGATGGAACATAAAGATAGCCGGAGCGCAGCCTATCGGCGGCGGCAGGGATATAGTAAGCCTCGAGGATTTCGCCCGGGATCACACGGCGGCGCAGATAGTAGGATATTTGAAGGCGCATGGTGTCGATCAGGCAGATGATATCAGACAGATACTGGCATCGTCGGATCCGGAAAAAGCTAAGGAATTCGATAAGCTCCTCGGTCTTGCGGGGTCACAGGCCGGTATGGTGCAGATCGCGCCTGCCGGCGCGAAATTCTACAAGATGCCGGAGGATAGACTGCCGAAGCCTGCTGTGCTGCAGCCCTCCGCACAAAAAACGCAGACAGACGAAGAGGCCGCCGTGATAAGTGATGCGATAATAAATAAAGGCGAAATGTATCCGATGGGCGGAGAGGCGATGAGCGCCATAGAAGGGGATGATATATATATCGTAACGAGGGTGCCGGATGAGTTTTTGAATAAAGAAGGTCTTGAGGTATGGATATGTTCCGATTTAAACGGCGGCTGGGAAAATACGGTAAGGATGGAGAAAGTTATTAAAGAAAATCCCGGTGAAGATAGATTTGTGGGAAAGATCAGACTTAACAGGGCAGGGACTGTGCAATACAAATGCCGCTGGTTGATACGCGAAAACGGCCGCATAAGTTCCCAGGGGTGGGCGACGCCGCCATCGAAGAACTGTTGTATTCTCGTAAGGCAGAAGAATGACTCGCGGGAAGAAGGCGTTAGCACGGAAGAAAGATCCGTAATGCTCCGGGCCTTCAGGCGTGCGCTGGCGGGTGAGAGAATGGACCCGCGATACTTCGAGCGCAGGATAAATTATAAATTTATTAAGGACGCCCTTGAAAATCGCAGAGGCTTGAGCACTAAGAACCTGCCTGAGGATTTTGAAGAAGCCGTTTATAATATTTTCTTATCCCGGGTAATCTCGAATAATGCCGAGTGGGACATCGTAGACCGCAGTTATCAGCCATCGCAGGCGCAAAACGAGGCTGTGCAGGAGGCAGGAGCCCTGTTAACGGAATTTTATGGGTTTAAGATAGATCTTTTGCCTCTGGTTTTATGGGGCGATCCCAAGAGGCAAACTAATAATGGGGAGGCCCTTACCATACATGATTTTATTATTATAAATAGTAAAGAGCACGTTAAAGCTCAATTGCGGCATCATCTTGTGCATGAATTTTTACATCAATTCGAAGGACGACCGAAACTTTATTGTCCTTCTCTGGAAGAGTCCGTAGTGGATTATCTCACAATGGTTATTTGTAAAGATTACAACCTGGGGAATTACTACTACAGGGAAGGCATGAAACTTGTAGGCATTCTTGTCGATCTGGTCGGTTTTGAAAAAGTGTACAGATTTTTCCGGGACACAGACTTTAAAGGCATGGAGGAGTCGCTGGGAGATAGCGGAGAAAGGGTTTTAAGGATCTTGATGTCGTATTATTTTGCTACAGATGCTGATATATTCCCCGAACCGATAAAAGATGCCCAGGAAGATCCGGAGAGCGCAAAAATAAGCTTCAGGGAATTTTTAGCTAACAGGAATAACACAGCCTATCTGGACTCATTCGAACAGGAGACGGAGGTTAAGCGTGAAGGTGATCTGGTATTAGAAGCAGGTATTAGGAATATGCGTTCAAGGGCTTTGGGTATCGGAGTACAGCCGATGGATGTCCTGGGCCAATTGCTTAATAATATATTTGAAAGGAGCGCGATCAAATCGGATCGGGAGAGGATCGAAAAAAATCCGCCGCTGTCTTTACCCGACCTGGAAGCCCAGGTAAATAGAATAAGGGAAGAGTGGCTCAATACCCATTCCATGCCTGCCGCATCCGGAGTTGCCGAGGAGGTTAACTTTTCATATAACTTCTCTCCGGAATTGTTTAGGCGCATGGATGCTTTAGCGCGCCCTGTGAAGTTGATAGATGAAGCCGTAGATGAGTCGGCAACGCCGAACAGCATAGATATCGAAGATTTCGATTCCTTAGACCGCGAGATCAAAGCCCAAGCGGATGGGGTGTCCATCGAGAAGATGGCAATGGAGATATTGGGTAATGCGAAGGGCGGAATATGCAGGGCTAAAGGAGCGCTGGAGCCCGGGAATATTCGCTGGAAAATGGAAGAGTTCAGGTTATCCGACCAGACGGTGCTGAAGATAACTATCACCCAATCGGCTTGCAAGAACGATGATTGGGTGTATCTAAAAGAAAACGCGGCCGTTGCGGATAAGGAAGGTATAGGATTTTTGACTGACACAGGGAACGCCAGACAGCTGTCAAAACATTTTTTTGAAAAAGGCAACGGCCTGAGCTATTTCGCATCGGTCGCAAAGCGGCACGGCGGCTGGCTGCGTTTTAGAAGAGGCGCCGAAGGCGACAATCCTATGACAACGGAATTATTCTTACGCATAAGAGAACGTGTTCCCGAAAAGCTCCGTCTGCCGGTTTTGAACGCATTAAAGAATGAGCCGGCCGGCTCCGTATGGGAATTTACGGCTCAAATATCCGAAGTTTTCAAAGAGGCCGCATCTCTTTTTGTCAAATATCCGTTTGGAGGCAGGCCTCCCGAAATCTGGGCGGCGAATGAAGACTGGTTTTTTGAGCCGTGGGGAAGGGATGAATTCATTTCTCTGCCGGGACTTCTTATCACTACGGGGAAGCTTGAGGACGCAAAAAAGATATTCCGGCTGTTCGGCTCGTTCCAGAAGGACGGGCTCATCCCGAACCGTATATTCGATACCTCGAAAAAAGAATCGGCTATGTATAATACTTCGGATGCCTCGTTATGGTTTATACAAGCGCTTAAAAAATATGCGGTGTCTACCGGCGATTGGGATTTTGCCGTCGAGATGCTTCCCGCCGTGCAGGCCGTGATCAGCGGCTACGAAAACGGCACGGGATATATGCATTATAATCGATTTAACAGTATTAAAATGGACCCTTCCGACGGTCTCGTAGTAACTCCGGCCCAGTCGACCTGGATGGACGCCGATCCTTATGGAGCGGACCACCCGGTGACGCCCCGTAACGGCAAGGCGGTCGAGATAAATGCCTTGTGGTATTCGAATTTAAGGTTCTTTGCCGGGCTATTAGAAAAGTCCGGAAAAGATAAGGCAATGTCGGAGCATTACGCCAAGCTTGCCGATAAGGTCAAGGTCAGTTTCAACGATAAATTCTGGAACGACAAGCCTAAATCTTCCGGCATTTCGGATGAAAAAGAGGGCGCGCTCTTCGATGTTATCGAAGGCGATCCTCATGGCGGAGCAATACGCCCGAACATGATCTTTGCCGTAAGTAACGGCGATGACATCCTCTCCCCGGAAAGGCAGAGATCGGTCCTGAAGGCAGTGACGGCCGACCTGCTTACGCCTTATGGGCTCAGGACTTTATCTCCGAGAGACTCTCATTACAAAGGCTATTATTTTACGGACCTGCCGATGCATGAAAAGGATCAGGCTTATCACCAGGGGCCTGCATGGCCGTGGCTTATAGGAGCGTATGTCGATGCTCTTTGCACGGTAATGAAAAATGAAGGAGCGTCAAATGACGAAATAGAGGCAAAGACGCGCGAAATACTCGAGCCCTTAACGCTATTTATGTTTAAATTCGGATCTTTGCCGGAACTTTTTGACGGCAATTTACCGCAGTGTCCCGGCGGCACGCATTCGCAGGCTTGGAGCGTCGCCGAAGTCTTCCGCGCGCTCGTCGAGCACGGCGGCATAAGTATAAAACCCGAGAGTTCGGCCGACGGCGTCGAAAACGGCCCGCGCACCCAACCAGACGACGGTTTTACCGCGCCTCCCGGCGAAGCACGAGTTTTTACGCGTCAAATAACCGTGAAGCCGGGCCGTGTCATTCATGCGAATCCGGGGTGGGTATTAAATCGTTTAAAGTACGAGATAGACAGGAAGGCAGGCGGAAAAGTAGCTATGTCTCTTAATGCCACAGGAGATATAAAATACACGGCCGATTTTGATCATTTTACTCAGTTTACATCATTCCCGGAAGTAGAAGAGGTGAGCCCCTATATCCTGGTATCGATCTCGAGTGTCAGCGAAGATCTTGCCAACCGGGTCCTGGAGTTATTTGATCGGCTTTTAAAAGATACCGATGTACTTGAACAGCGCAAACCCGCAACGCCGGACGACTACGTGCTAGACGACTACATAAATGAAATAAGGGCCTGGCCCGCCGAAAATGCAGCAGCTTTGGCCGCAGATGAGGCGCTGGAAGAGATACTTAAAATTATTCCGGGTGCGCTGAATTTTACCGATTTTATGGCAGAGCTGGCGCTGATACTGCAAATAGCCGATATTTTCCGGCAAGATAACTCAACCTTTATATTTTCCGAAAAAATTGCATTCGATAACAGGTTGGCAGCATTTTTGCCGAAGCTGATAGATCAAAAGAAAGGCGCCAAGGTTGGCGTTCTACTCAGCAGTGAAGATAATCAAAAAGCGGAAAGAGAAAAAGCTTTGATCGATATATTGAATAAAGGCAAGCCCAGGGCTGAATGGATAGAGTGCGCGACGACAATAGCCGAGCTAAGAGCCAACACTCCTTCGGCAAGATATTATTATTTCCGAATGCGCGGCGATCCTGAAGATCCGGGATTGGCAGGTGTCTCTACAATGCCCGAGCTGACGCCTGATATGGTCAAAAGGATAATAGATTCTATATGTAAGGCCTGCCGAGTCGAGCTCGAGAAGCTTCCTCTTCTGCACGAACTTGCCAGAATATTCGCGGAGGCCGCGTAACGCAGATGAGTATATACAAAAATAGATACGGTGGATTATTCAAGGCGATAGCCGCGATACTACTGTGCGCGTTTTTGCTCAGCGACATCGCCTGGGCGATGCCGCAGGGCCGTGATCCGTCCATACACGCTACACTTGCCACGGAATCGAGATTTAACAGGATAACGGACTTCTTCAATGGGAACAGGCTCGATTTCAAGATGAGGGCGGATGTCCTCTACGCGGCCGTCCGTTTAAGAGAATTGATCTTAGGACAAGGCGCGCTTAATGAAGACAAAGTCATCGCGATAAAGCGCGAGATCAATACGCTCAACAGGAGATTTCCCGGAGGCGCCGCAAAAATAAGCGAAGACGTAAAACTTTATAAAGAGCTGGAATCGAGCGGCCGTAAATATCATTCGGTAACTTTTGAATTTAGAAGAGAGGGCGAAGAGCCATACCCCGTAGACCTGCTTTTATTCCCCGATTACTCGCCTCAAAACAGGTTGACTCCCGCCGAGCTGAAAGAGCTCAGGATGATAGACGACGAGGAACGTCATCTCGATTGCCCCGGCCTCGAAGCGGCCTGGTTCAGGAAACAGCCGTTTACGATCGACCTTGTGGACGACTTTGGGGAAGATACTTCCTCGATCCCGTCAGGCGAACGACTACGGCCTGCGGCCGAGGACGCTTCTTCGGTCCCTGTTACAGAAAAGAT
>JAQUSB010000052.1 GCA_028715345.1 Candidatus Omnitrophota bacterium
CAACGTAATAAGGACGGTCCTTAACGCGGGCGTCAGCGGCTCCGCAAAGTTCTACAAAATATATAACTTCAGCACCAATGTATTGGGCATCAATATAAATAAATTACGCCATATCATTACTCCGACGGCAACCTATTACTATACTCACCAGCCGGTCATAGACCCGGGAAAATTGACCCAATTCGACGAGATAGACGCCGTAGATAAACAGAACCATGTCGCCATGGGTATCGAGAACAGGCTCCAGACAAAGCGTATGAGGGATGGCCAGCTCAAATCGGTCGACCTGGCTACTCTTATGATAAATTCCGACTATGCGTTCAGGATGAAGAAAGGCACCGGCACCCTCTATAAACAGCATTTCCAGTACCTGAATTTTAAACTGGAACTGATACCTTATGATTGGCTCTACTCGGTTTCCGAGCTGGCGTACAATACGAAAAATTCCGCGGTGAGCACGGCGAGCGTCGACCTGTACGGGAACGTGACCAATAAATGGACATTAGGCACCAGATATGAATATCAGAAAGAAGAGGGGGGCATCAGCAACCTTGTGACGGCCGATGCCACATATAAGATAAACGACAAATGGCGCGTCAGGGCATATGAGACATTCAGTTTTTTTAAGGGGGCATTCCTTGAGCAGGAGTACACGGTATACCGCGACTTCCACTGTTTTGTCGGCGAGTTTACGATACGCTTAGTGCCGGAAAATAATGAAGCCGGCTTCTGGTTCGTAATGAGAATGAAGGCATTCCCGCAGACGCCTATAGGGCTGAAGCAGACATATTCACGCCCGAGATTCGGCGAAGCAGCCACCGGCCATGCCGGGTTTGTAAATTAATCCGAGGTATCGACATGAAGATATGCATAATAGGATCCGGTTATGTAGGCCTGGTCTCCGGCGCGTGCTTTGCCGATTTGGGCAATACCGTCATATGCGTAGATAACGACCCGGCAAAGATCAAAAAGCTCAAAAGCGGGGCGATCCCCATCTATGAGCCGGGCCTCGGGGAAATGGTCAGGCGCAACAGGAAAGAGGGCAGGCTTTTTTTCTCGACGAGCGTCAGGGAAGGCGTCAGGAAATGCGAAGTCATATTCATCGCGGTCGGGACGCCGTCGAGGGGCAATGGGGAAGCGGACCTCACTTTCGTGGAGCACGTTTCCCGCCAGATCGCCCAGTCGATGCCTTCATACCGCCTGATAGTCGAAAAATCCACGGTGCCCGTCAATACCGGCGAGTGGGTGGAGCACACGGTAAAGGTCTTCAATAAGCGGAATATAAAGTTCGACGTAGCGTCCAACCCCGAATTCCTGCGCGAAGGGTCGGCGATCAAGGATTTCATGAACCCCGACAGGATAGTGATCGGGGTCAAGTCTAAAAAAGCCAAAGATATACTGACCGAGTTATACAATCCCCTTAAAGCGCCCATCGTGGTCACTGATATCAAATCCGCGGAGATAATAAAACACGCCTCGAATTCTTTCCTGGCGACGAAGATATCGTTCATAAACGCGATATCGGACATATGCGATAAGGTAGGCGCCGATATATCGGAAGTGGCGCGCGGCATAGGGCTCGACAGGCGCATCGGTAAAGAATTCCTGAATGCCGGCATCGGGTTCGGCGGCTCATGTTTTCCCAAAGACCTCTCCGCGTTCATAAGGATAGCCGAAAAGATAGGCTATGATTTCGGGATGCTTAAAGAAGTCCAGAGGGTGAACGATTACCAGAAAGACCTGGTCCTTAAAAAGATAGAAGCGCTCGTCTGGAATTTGCCGAAAAAGACCATAGGCGTCCTGGGCCTGTCGTTCAAGCCCGATACCGACGATATCAGGCAGGCGCCGGCCCTTGAAATAATAGAGATGCTGCAGGAAGAGGGCGCCAGGATAAAAGTTTACGACCCGGAGGCGATGGGCAAGGCCAGGGCGGTATTGTCTAAAAAGACGGAATTCTGCAAAGACGCTTATGCCGCCGCGAAGAACAGCGATTGCCTGCTTTTGGCTACAGAGTGGAATGAATTCAAGGAACTTGACTTCAAAAAAATAAAACGCCTGATGAGGCAGCCTATACTTATAGACGGCAGGAATATATACGATCCGGTCGAAATGAAGAAATTGGGGTTCACCTACGTCGGGATCGGGAGGAAGTGACCGGTGATAGACGGCGTAGTCGTGAAAAAGCTTAGGATAATACCCGACGACCGCGGCCGCCTTATGGAGATATTGCGTTCGGACGATGCTATCTTCAAAAAGTTCGGGCAGGTGTATATGACGACGGCGTTCCCGGGCGTCGTCAAGGCGTGGCATTACCACAAAAAGCAGGACGACAATTTTACCTGTATCTGCGGGAAGATGAGGCTTGCCCTGTATGACGCGAGGAAAGATTCTCCTACTTATAAAGAGGTCGATGATTTCGTGATAAGCTTGGAGACGCCGATGCTCGTTCATATCCCGAAGAATATTTATCACGGCTTCAAATGCGTGAGCGATACGGAAGCGATAGTGATAAACACGGTGACACTGCCTTATAATTCCAAGGATCCCGATGAATACAGGCTCGACGCGTATGAGAACGACATCCCGTATGATTGGAGGAAATGAGCGATGGGGTTAAAAGGCATAATATTGGCCGGAGGGTTGGGTAAAAGGCTTTACCCGCTGACCAAGATCACCAACAAACATTTGTTGCCTGTCCATGATAAGCCGATGATCTACTATCCTATCCGGACGCTGGTCGATGCCGGAATAACGGACATCCTTATAGTTACGGGCGGCAACCACGCCGGTGAGTTTTTAAGATTACTGGGCAATGGCAAGGAGTTCGGGCTTAAGCATATAAATTATGCATACCAGGAAGGCGAAGGCGGCATAGCGGAAGCGCTGAGGCTGGCCGAGCATTTCGCCGATAAAGACAGGATCGTGGTGATCCTCGGCGACAACATCATCGAGAAGGGCATAAAGGCCAGCGTCGATGATTTTATGAAGCAGAGAAAAGGCGCCAAGATATTGCTCAAAGAGGTAGAGGACCCCGAGAGGTTCGGCGTGCCGGAACTCGACGGCAAAAAAATAATCGGGATAGAGGAGAAGCCCGAGAAACCAAGATCTAAATATGCCGTGACGGGCATATATATGTATGATAACGACGTATTCGAGATAATACGGGAATTGAAGCCGTCATCGAGGGGCGAGCTCGAAATAACGGACGTCAACAACGCTTACATAAAACGCGGGGAGCTCACGTACAGCATTCTCGACGGGTGGTGGACCGACGCCGGGACTTTCGAGTCTCTTTTAAGAGCGAATAACCTTGTGGCTGGGAAAGAAGCAAAATGAAGAAGCTGCTTATAACGGGAGGAGCCGGGTTCATCGGCTCCAATTTTATCCGGCACATACTCAATAAATACAAAGATTGCAGTATTATAAATCTGGATAAGCTGACATATTGCGGCAATCTTGAGAACCTGAAAGACATAGCGAGGGATAAAAGATATAAGTTCGTCGAAGGCGATATCGCCGACGATAAACTCGTTAAAGAGATAATAAAAGACCGTGATATCGTCGTGAATTTCGCGGCCGAGACACACGTCGACAGGTCGATAATAGACCCGTACAATTTTGTCCGGACGAACGTGACCGGGACGCATGTCCTGCTCGAAGCGGCGAAAGCCAAAGGCATAGAACGTTTTGTCCAGGTCTCGACGGACGAGGTTTACGGCAGTATAGATAAGGGGTCATTCAGGGAAACCGACCCGCTCCTTCCGAACAGCCCGTATTCCGCGTCGAAAGCGGGCGCGGATCTTTTGGCGAGGTCCTATTTTATCACTTTCAAACTGCCTGTGATCATAACGCGCAGCTCGAATAATTTCGGGCCGTACCAATACCCTGAAAAAGTCATACCTCTCTTTATAACCAATGCGCTTGAAGATAAGAGCCTGCCGCTTTATGCCGACGGCATGAATGTCAGGGACTGGCTGTTCGTTCTCGATAATTGCGAAGCCATAGATGCGGTGCTGCATAAGGGGACAGCAGGCGAAGTATACAATATCGGCGGCGGCACTGAGATAACCAACCTGGAGCTTACCGGCGCGATATTGGACATCCTCGGCAAAGATAAAAGCCTTATAAAATTTGTCAATGACAGGCCGGGCCACGATAAACGTTATTCGCTCGACATAACGAAGATAAGGTCTCTCGGGTGGGCGCCCAAACACGATTTTAGGTCCAGCCTGGAGCTTACCGTCAACTGGTATAAAAATAACGAAGAGTGGTGGAGGCGGTTGGCCGAATGCTGGAAAAGCATAAAATATTGATAATAGGCTCGGGCGGGATGCTCGGAGCGGATCTTTGCGAAGAACTTGGGAATGGATATGATCTCGTCGGGTCCGACCTGGCCCCGGCGAAAAGGGCCGGCGCAACGAATTTCATCGAATGCGATATAACGGATAAGGGGTCCGTTAAAGATGTTATCGATAAAGTAAAGCCGCAAATCGTTATCCATGCAGCGGCATGGACGGACGTCGACGGCTGCGAGCGTGACAGGGAGAAGGCTTACCGGATAAATGCCTCCGGGACGGAAAATGTCGCCGTTGCCTGTAAAAACGCCGGAGCGATCTTAATTTATATAAGCACGGACTTCGTATTCGACGGCAAAAAGAAAGAACCGTATACGGAGGAAGACAAGACAGGCCCGCTTAATATTTATGCCGCGTCCAAACTCGCGGGCGAGGAAGCCGTAAGGAAGAATTTAAAGGAATATTTTATACTACGTACGAGCTGGCTGTACGGCGCAGGCGGGAAAAATTTCGTAGACACGATAATAGCGAAAGCCGGAACGGAAAAAGAACTGAAGGTCGTCCGTGACCAGTCCGGCTCGCCTACTTACACGAAGGACCTGGCCTGCGCGATACACAGGCTGGCCGATA
>JAQUSB010000006.1 GCA_028715345.1 Candidatus Omnitrophota bacterium
AATCTGTTATTGCATTAAGAACATGGTCTTTCAACCCGTTCAATTTCGACATATGATAATGTATGACCTCTTCGGTAGATGTATATATGCCTGCCCCATTAGCCACAGGCCCGGGTATATATAATATGCCCATGCCATGGAGCTTGTTCTCA
Source organism: Candidatus Omnitrophota bacterium (assembly GCA_028715345.1). Classification (GTDB taxonomy): domain Bacteria; phylum Omnitrophota; class Gorgyraeia; order 2-01-FULL-45-10; family 2-01-FULL-45-10; genus FEN-1322. Next base: position 153 of record JAQUSB010000006.1, read on the forward strand.
AGGCCTCTTTCGAAGGCGTTGTTAGCACCTTCCACTATTAACTTCGCTTTTATCTGATGTGTATTATTTTTTTTATTTGTGAACATATTAGACCCGGCGCCGAGCATGAGGACTGTACATTCCTTATACAATATAGCGTCCGGATCGCCTGCATATCTCTCCACCGCTTCCCCTTCGCGAGTCTGGTATGCTTCGGTCAATTTGAACTTTTCGCCCGATTCGAACCTGAGCCTCAGCCTCATAAGCTCATCGGTATCGAGACCCTTTTCCGAATATATAGCGCCATCGATATCGGAGACTCCCGTTATTTTAAACCCGAGCTCTTTGTATGTCGTAAGCAGTAATTTCACAACTCCGCTGCTGACATCGCCGAATCCTTGTACTACTATCGTTCTCTTATCCTTATCCACATTTATTCCATGCTGCTGCAGTACTTGGCTATCCTCCAAAACAGAGACCAGCGAAACAACAACTCCGAGGCTTGTAACCATCCACGGCATATGAGGGAAACTACCCATATACGCAGGGCGGCTGGTAGTCGCAAGGATGCTGTCCTTGCCTAATTTTCTTAAGACCTTCTCTTTTATCGCAGGCTCGGCAAAATTCTTATCTGCCTCGTCTTGTATCCATGTCATCTCTTCTTCGCCCATGCCCATATCCGGGCCGGCTATATAAAGGCCGCAAAGCATGCCGGAAGCGATCGAAGACCCGACCCACTGCCTGATCATCTTTTCTTTAACGGTTCCGGGCTTAGCCAGGAAAACCGTCTTACCGCCGTCGAAGAATACATCCCACAATGGGTTCTTATCCCCCATTGCTTCGGCAAGCCTGCCTGACTCCGAGAGAATTTCTGCCGACTTCGCCGCGAATTTGGCCCCATCCGTGAATTGATACCACCTGCATCCGCCCTTAGCCAGGGTAGTCTCCGTTTCGCCCGAGCAACTATTGACCGACGTGATCGCTAATGAACCGTCATCGAATACCGTAACCGAAACCCTGAACGGGCTTTTATCTTTATATGTCTTATCCATGCCCGATCTCGCGGGATCGAATGTCAATGTGAGCGGCAGATTATTTCTTACGCAATATGCATAGGCTTCCACGTCTTCGACCAGCGCGTCCTTAAGAATGCCTTCTTTATTTTTTGTGTTTTCAGGAAGAAGTTTCGTACATTCCGCTATGGCATGGCTCAGGGCTGTATTTATTCGGGCCGATTCGTATGCTGATAAAGCCATGGCAGGCTTGGGTACTTTTCCATTCGGATAGGATGGTGAAATGGCCGATTTCTCTTTCTCACTGTAAACCAGAGCCTCGAAATCGCCGGTGGGAGAAAAGAGAACATGGTATCTTCTTACGCCGTTTGCGTCCCTTATTTTGGGCTTTATATAAAGCCCGCGGGGAGTGATCTCGAATTCGTTCAGAAAAAGTTGGACGCCTGCAGGTTGGCCTACTGTTCCTGCGGCTATGCGGCGCTCACCCAGCACATTTCGTAACCTTTCCACGGTAAGCTGGGGATAAGCATTGGCCAGTGCGGTCAATTCCTGTTTAAGCGCAGCCCTTATTTTGAAAATGTCCGAAATCTCAATCCCGGCTATATCATCAGTCCGGGCAGATGGGGCAAGGCCAAAAGCGATATCAGACATTGTGCCGTTCAGAAGAAAGGCGATAAGGACTATGGATGATAAAAATTTATTTATCCGATCTTTCACTATTTACTCCTTGCGTTATATTCTTTTAACTTAGTAAATCGGTTTACTTATAAAATAAAAACGCCTGGCTTCTGCCAAGCGTTTTGTAGAGCATTCAAAAATCAATTACTATATCAATTTAACATATTACACAAATTTGTCAAGCGGTTATAGCTAACTTTTTTATATCTCACCGTTAAACTTCTTTTGATTTGAACAGAAACGTCTTATTTTCCTGCCCTTTCAAAAGGCGGGTAATATTTTCACGGTGTTTATAAATGCTTATAGAGCAAATGACCGCGCTTATCAGGACTAAGTAAATGGATTGGCCGAAAGCTATTGCTATAACAGGAAAGGCTATCATCGCCAATATCGACGCGAGCGAAACATAATTTGTCGTAAAAAATATTACAAGCCATATGAATGCCGACGGCAAAAGGACGCTCGGCGCAAGGCCTATCGCCACCCCTAATGTAGTCGCAACTCCTTTGCCGCCCCGGAAATTAAGCCATGCCGGCCAGATGTGCCCGCAAACCGCCACGAGGCCCAAGAACGACCGGTAGAAATCATAATCGACATCCGGCAGGTACGAATAGAAAAAATTGGCGATAAAGGTCACGACAAAGATACCTTTTGCTACGTCGACTATGAGAGTGATAAGCGCCGGCAGTTTGCCGACAGACCTCAAGACATTCGTAGCTCCGGCATTCCCCGAACCGACCTGCCTTATGTCTACGCCTTTCATCGCCTTCGCCAATAAAAAGCTCGTCGGGAATGAGCCTATCAGGTATCCCAGAACGGTCGAAACTATGAACATTAAAATCGCCATCATCTATACCGCCTTCTTTGACGGAGAATGATTTTCGCCGAAAAGCCTGCTCCCTTTTATTACGTAATCGACCCCGGAAATTATAGTAAAAAGAACCGCTATATTCCATACCACAAATGAATATTTGAATTGCAGAAGAATGCTCACTATAGTCATCATCTGGAAAAACGTCGTCGCTTTGCCTACCGCGCTCGGCGCGACTTTGAGATTATTGGTCACGACATATACCATGATCGACCCTAAAACTATTATCACATCTCTCGATATGACGATGATAGGCACATACGGAGGGAGCCTTAAACCCTGCGGTATGCTGGCAGACACCGACAGGCATATATAGGCACTCAGAAGAAGGAGCTTGTCCGCTACGGGATCGAGTATTGTCCCCAACGCCGTCTTCTGTTTAAGCGCCCTGGCTATAAACCCGTCTGCCCCGTCCGACAGAACGGCCACTATGAATATCGAAAGCGCTATCTCTAATCTGGCATATACGATAGCGGCAACGAAGAACGGTATAAGGACTATCCTGACGATGGTTATTTTGTTCGCAAGATTCAGGCCTTCTTTTTTAGTCATTATCGCCTCTTTCGTATTAATTGATCGTCTTCATCCTGTGGATCGGCCAATAAATGACTATGGCCTTGCCCAGCAGGTTCTTTTTCGGGACAAAACCCCAGAAGCGGGAATCCCGAGAACTGGCGCTGTTGTCGCCCAGCACAAAATAGGAATCCTTCGGGACATCGATGACCTGCCCCTCTTTACCGTAATCGCCACCGTTATAGTAGTAAAACGACCTGATCGACGAAGGCTCTTCCACGGCCTTACCGTCCACGATGATCTTTCCGTCCTTTATTTCGACCCTCTCACCTCCGACCGCTATGAGCCTTTTGACAAAATCCTTCTTCGGCGCGTCGGGTGAAATGAATACGATTATGTCGCCGCGGGCAGGCTGCCTGACCGCGGGAAGATTCGCATTTAAAAAAGGCACTTTCGCGCCATACAGGAACTTATTCACGAATATCCTGTCGCCGACCTGGAAGGTCGGTATCATGGATCCCGAAGGTATCTTGAACGCCTGGACGACAAATGTCCGTATAAAGAGCGCCAGTATGACCGCTATAATTATCGACTCGACCCATTCTTTTATCACCATCTTCGTCTGTTCTTTCATATATCTCCCGTCTTTACGCTTTAAGCGCCGCGAAGAACGCTTCCTGAGGTATCTCTATCTTGCCGAACTGCTTCATCCTCTTCTTGCCGGCCTTTTGCTTTTCCCATAGCTTTCTCTTCCTGGTTATATCGCCGCCGTAACATTTGGCGGTAACGTTCTTGCCTACAGACTTTATCGTCTCGCGCGCTATCACCTGGCCGCCTATGGCCGCCTGCAATATTATCTGAAAGAGGTGGCGCGGTATCGTCTCTTTGAGCTTCTCTATTATGACTTTGCCTTTGGCGTAAGCCCTGTCTTTAAAAATGAGCGAGCTGAAAGCGTCGTAAACCTCGCCGTTTATCAGTATGTCCAGTTTTACTATGGTCGTGGGACGGTAGTCAAGCAGTTCGTAATCGAGCGAGCCGTATCCTTTTGTGACGGATTTTATCTTGTCGTAAAAATCGACTATTATCTCGGAAAGAGGTATATCGTAAACTATTTGCGCCCTCGATTCATCCAGATATTCCGTGGAAACGTAAGAACCTCTTCTCGATTCCGACAGTTCCAATATATTACCTATCGTTTCTTTCGGCGTAATTATGTAAGCCCTGACATAAGGCTCTTCCACCTCTTCTATTTCTGCGGGATTCGGCAGCTTCATCGGATTGTCCACTTCTATTATATCGCCCGATTTTTTCAGTATCCTGTATACGACGCTCGGTGTAGTCACAACAAGGTTAAGGTCAAATTCACGCTCCAGCCGTTCCTCGACTATCTCCATATGTAGAAGGCCCAGGAAGCCGCAGCGGAAACCCATACCCAGAGAAGCGGACTTCTCCGGCTCGAATATGAACGACGCGTCGGAGAGTTTCAGTTTCTCGACGGCCTCTTTCAGGGCGAGAAAATCGGCGGAGCTGGCCGGGTATATCCCGCTGAAGACCATCGGTTGTACTTTTTTGTAGCCGGGCAAAGCCATAAGCGCGGGATTTTCAGCATCCGTAACCGTATCACCTACGGAAACGTCTTTCGCGTCTCTGATGTTACACGTTATATAGCCTACCTCACCGCAGGAGAGCCCGTTTATAGGCTGAGGCCTCGGGTTGAAGATGCCTACTTCGAGGACGTCATGGACGGTGCCTTTGGCCATCATCATTATCTTCGAGCCTTTTTTTATAACACCGTTCATCAGCCTTACCATTACGATAACGCCTTTATACGTATCGAATTTCGAATCGAACACAAGCGCCTGAAGAGGGTTCGTCGTCTCGCCTTTAGGCGGCGGTATTCTTTTTATTACGGCCTCGAGTATGTCCTCGGTCCCTATACCCTGTTTCGCGCTGGCCAGGATTATGTTTTCACTGTCGAGGGCAAGGATATCGGATATCTCGTGCTTCACCTTGTCGACCTGCGCGCTCGGCAGGTCTATCTTATTTATGACCGGGATTATCGTAAGGTTGTGCTCCATCGCCAGATAAAGGTTGGCGACGGTCTGGGCCTCGACGCCCTGCGCGGCGTCGACGACGAGGAGCGCGCCTTCGCACGCCCCGATGGACTTCGACACCTCGTAAGTGAAATCGACGTGCCCGGGCGTATCGATGAGGTTGAGCTTGTAGGTATTCCCGTCTTTAGCCTTATAGCTGATACGGACGGCGCTCGCCTTTATGGTGATGCCCCGCTCGCGCTCAAGGTCCATGTCGTCGAGGAGCTGGTCGTGGAATTCCCTGTCGCTTATCGCGCCGGTGAACTGCAGTATCCGGTCGGCGAGCGTGGATTTGCCGTGGTCTATGTGGGCTATTATAGAGAAATTCCGTATTAAACTTTTGTCCATGCGTTTTTAAATTAGAGGCTGTACGCCAATTCCTTCCCGAATTCCAGTATCGCAAGCGCCTTCTTTTCGGCCGGCGCTTCCGCATAGACTCTGAGTATGGGCTCCGTCCCGGACAACCTCATCATAAGCCATGAGTAATCTTCGCAGATGAATTTGTAACCGTCCTTGGTATTCAGGGCTATGACTTTTTTGCCGAGCACTTCTTTTAACGGGTTCGTCTTCAGGTAATCCATCAGTTTCGCTTTTTTATCGTCCGGATATTTCAGGTCGAGCCTTTTGTATTCGTATGTGCCGTATTCTTTATCGATCGATTTCAATATATCGAGGATCTTTTTCTTTCTCATCGCCATCATCTCGACTATCAATAGGCCGGACAATATGCCGTCCCTTTCGGGGATAGAATTTTTGAACGCGACGCCGCCCGTCTCTTCTCCGCCGATCAGGATGTCCTCTTTCAGCATCAATTCGCAGATATATTTGAAACCTACGGGCGTCTCATACATCTTGAGCCCGTACTTCTTGCATATTTTGTCTATCAGGAATGTGCCGCAAAGGGTCTGGACCACTCCGCCCTTCATCTTCTTGTCTTCCAAAAGATGCAGGAATAAAAGCGTCATGACCTTGTGGCCGGTGAGTATCTTGCCGTTCGGCAGGGCTATGCCCAATCTATCGGCATCACCGTCGGTAGCTATGCCCAGGTCGTATTTGCCCGCTTTAACTTTATCCGCCAATTCTTTCAGGTTCGGCAATATCGGTTCGGGATTTATCCCGCCGAAACCCGGATTATTTTCATTATGTATAACGTCTACCTTGCACTTCCCGCCCTTAAGAAGATCGGCGATGTAATCATCTCCGGTGCCGTACATGGAATCGACGAGCAATTTCAGGCGCGATTTCTTCAACAAGCCCACGTTGACATATTTTTTGACGAATCCGAGATGTTTAGGGATTATATCCTCGACGGTAATCATGCCCGACGCTTTAAGCTCGTCCAGAGAAGCGGTCTTGACCCCGCTCTTACCGAGGTACTCCTCGAATTTTTTGGTTATTTCGGGGCCGGCAGAACCGCCGTAATACGCTTTATATTTTATGCCGTTGTACCTTGCAGGGTTATGACTGGCCGTGACCATTACCCCGCCCATAAGCCCCCTGTCTTTTATCGTGAAGCTTACCGACGGCGTCGGCGTAGGTTTCTCGGCGAGTATCGCCTTTATGCCGTTGGCTGCGATCACACAGGCGATCAGCTCCGCGTATTTAGCCGACAAGAATCTTGTGTCGTATCCTATGACTATCCTTTTGTCCCCGACTTTGGACGCCGGCCCGTCGTCGATCTTTATGTAATCCGCCATCGCCTGCGCCAGTATCCTGACGTTATCGAATGTGAAATCTTCGCTTATTACCGCCCTCCACCCGTCCGTGCCGAATTTGATCCCGCCCATTTATCTTCCCCCTCTTAAATTTTTTATAGCTTCTTTGTAATCTTTCGTACCGAAAACCGCGGTCCCGGCCACTATGACGTTAGCGCCGGCCGCAATCACTTCGGCCGCCGTGGACGCGTTTATCCCGCCGTCGACCTGTATATCCTTTTTAAAGATCTTGCGCAAGGCTTCTATCTTCGGGAGGCAATCTAGAATAAATTCCTGCCCGGCAAACCCCGGTTCTACCGTCATAATAAGGACCATGTCCACCATCGGTAGGAAAGGCTCTATGGCCTTCAGGTCCGTCTTAGGCCTGATCGAAACACCCGCCTTCTTCTTAAAATATTTTATGAGCTTTATCACTTCCCCGGGATCGTCCTCGGCTTCTATGTGAAATGTTATGATATCGGCTCCTGCCTTGGCGAAGCTCTCCACATATTTTTCGGGATTTTCTATCATCAAATGCACGTCGAACGGCAATCTGGTCACAGGCCTTATCGACTTCACGACGACAGGGCCGATGGTCAGGTTCGGCACGAAATGGCCGTCCATCACGTCGACGTGTATCCAGTCGGCGCCGCACCTTTCAACATCTTTTATTTCTTCCCCGAGCTCCGAAAAGTCCGCGGACAATATACTTGGGGCGATCAAAATTTTATTCATCTTTTAACCCTTCTGCGAGGCGATCGCGTATACTCTGCCTATATCCTCTATGGTAATGATACCCACGACTTCGTTATCTTTCATAACGGGCAGCGCCCTCATACCTTTTTCGTGCATAATGTGCTGGACTTTGACGAGCGGATCCGTGTCCTTAACCTTGGGAAAAACCTTCCGCATAACTTCCCCGACAGACTTCGACGTCCCGTATTGGTGCATCGCGCTCATTATATCATGACGGGTTATGAATCCCACCGGCATTTTACCGTCGATAACCGGGAAATCTTCCTGGTGCGAATGAAAAATGGCCTCTAGGACTTTTGCCAGGGTGGTGTTGCTCGTCAAAGAAATAAAATCGGGAGGCAGTATATCGCGAACTCTGAATTTTTTCAAGGTTTCTTTTATGTCGACCTGCGCCTCTTCGCCGGATGCCGCCATATATATGAAGACCGCTATGACCACAAGTATTATATTAAACTTCACGATCCCGAAATAAGCGAATATCACCGCGAAGGCGTGGCCGAAATTGACCGCTATCTTCGTCGCCTTCTGATAGCTGAACCTGGTGGCCAATAACGCTCTCAGTACCCTTCCGCCGTCCATCGGGAAAGCCGGAATAAGATTGAATGCCGCCAGCATCAGGTTCAACCAGTATAGATAAGCTATCGTGAGCGGCCAGGTCTGGGCCGAAAGCGGATGGAGCAGGTTTTCGGCGCCTATGAGATACTTGAGCGGGAAGAAAAATACGGCCACTACCGCCAGATTAAATAGCGGACCCGCTATCGATATGAGAAATTCCTGGACGGGCTTCTCGGGTATTTTCGACATCGAAGCGATGCCGCCTATCGGTAGAAGCGTTATTTCGCGGACCGTGATACCGAAACGTTTTGCCATAAGAGAGTGGCACAATTCGTGCATAGTGACGAACGAGAATACGCCGATCACCAGAAATACCCATTTTATCCCGCCGGGGATGACCAGTAAAAGAAGCAGGAAAAAAGTTATATGTATATTTATCGAGATACCGAATACTTTAAATAATTTTATCGAGCCCCTCATGATATCTTAAGCACCTTCCTGACCTCTTTCTCGTCTTTGACAGGCCCTATCACCGCCAGGTTCATAGCTTCATTCTTTAACATCCCGCCTGCCGCGCGGATCAGGTCTTCAGGCTTCACGGCATCCACTTTGGACAGGATACTCTTCACGCTGAAATCTTTTTCGTTCGATATGACCTTCTCGCCCAGCCACAGCATGTGGCTCATGGTGTCTTCCAAAGCAAAGAGCAATTGACCTTTATAATATTCTTTCGCGCGCCTCAGCTCTTCGGCCCCTACAGGCTCCCTCTTCATCCTGGCGAGTTCCCGCAATATGATTTCAAGCGCTTTTACCAATTTTTTATTATCGACCCCCCCGCTCACAATAAAAACTCCGCAATCTTCATACCGCCTGAGGCTGGAAGATATCTCGTAACAAAGGGCCATCTCGTCGCGGACTATGTGAAAAAGACGCGAAGACATATTCGCCCCCAGGATGACATTTATAAGGCTCAAGACATGCCTATCGGGATGGAACCTGTCGATAGCGTGAAAACCCAGGGCAACGTGCGTCTGCTCCGTATCTTTGGTGATAAGCCTAAATTCCGGATTTTTCTGTTCGAGGACGACCTTTTGGAATTTCGATATCGGCCCGGGAGGCGAGGACCTGAAATATTTCTGCGAAAGGCCGGCCAGCGCATCCTCTTCGATCTTCCCCGTAGCGGCAACGAGTATATTTTTGGGGTTATAATGCGTTTCTTTATATTTTACGATATCATCCTTCGTTATTGCCCTGACCGATTCGACGGTGCCGGCCAGAGGAAGGCCCAGCGGCTGGCCCGGCCACATCATTTCGGCCAATATCTCATGGACGTAATGAGAAGGCATATCTTTATACATATTGATCTCTTCTATTATCACGTCCTTCTCTTTTGCTATCTCATCCTCATCAAGTTTCGGGTGAAGCACCATGTCGCTTAAGATATCAAGCCCGAGCTCCGCGTCTTTCGAAAGGACTTTTACGAGATAGCAGGTATGTTCTTCCGAAGTGAATCCGTTGAAACTGCCGCCGCGCCCTTCTATCTCCTGCTTTATCGTCATCATATCGCGGTTAGCGGTGCCCTTGAAGAGAAGATGTTCCAGAAGATGGCTTATGCCGCTATTCTTCGCGTTTTCGAACCTCCCGCCGGCCTTTATCCATATTCCTATGGCGACCGATTCCATGTGGTTCATCGGAAGCGTAGCTATCCTTAAACCATTCTCGAGCGTCTTTATCTTATGCATCTACTTTTGGCCTCTCTTTTGTGAATCTAAATAGTTCTGCAATATTATCTGGGCGGCAACCATGTCTATCGCCATTCTTCTCTTACCGCGGCTCATATTCGCTTCCAGGAGCGCTCGCTCCGCCTGGACAGTCGTCAGGCGCTCATCCCACGTCTTAACGGGGATACTCACCGCTTTCGCCAGCCCATCCGCGAACTCCAGGACCTCTTTTGTCTTCGCGCTGTGCGTCCCGTTCATACTGATGGGAAGGCCGACGATTATCTCGCTCACGCCATTCTCCTCGGCCGTCTTTTTTATCCCGGCCATATCTGCCGCGGTGTTCGCGCGGTATATGGTTTCGGAGCCCTGCGCGGTCAGTAAAAGTTCGTCGCTCATCGCGACCCCTATGCGCTTGGTCCCTACGTCGAGCGCCATTATCCTCATCTTATTTTCACTACCTTTCCGCCCCTCATCTCGAAGCCCCTTCCTTCGCGCGTCAATATCTTTATGAGGCTCTCGAAACCGCCGAGGTCGTGCCATTCATACGACGCTTCGACGCAATATATATTGCGGGCCTTTTCCATTATCGCGTAATCGATCGATATGTCCGGCGCGGTCCTGTACCCTGCTCTTACTCCGGACGGATGTGTAACCGCTTTGTATATTCTTGGCGACAATTTTTTGATCAAACCGAGCAGCGTACCTGCCTTAAAAATGAAAGCACCGGTATTCCACAGGTATTGCCCGCTCTTTATATATTTTTGCGCAAGCTTCCTGTCGGGTTTCTCCACGAATTTCTTAACTTTCAACATACCGCCGCGGCCTTTGCCTGCGGCGCGTCTATCGATCTTGATATATCCGAAATGCGCGGACGGGTATCTCGGCTTTACGCCCATGACCACTATGGCATCCGGATTACGTTTAATAAAATTTATCCCGCTCTTTACCGGGGCGACGAATTTCTCCTCTTCCTTAATATACTGGTCCGTGGGAAGCACGGCCATTATCGCGCCGGGGCTCATCTTTTCTACCGTTGCCGCGGCCAACGCTATGGCCGGAGCGGTATTTCTCGAGGCCGGCTCCAGGAGCAGGTTCTGCGGCGCTATTTCCGGAAAATCTTTCCTGACCAATTTCGCGTGCGCTTTGTTCGCGACTACGACTATATCCTTATCCTTGGCGAAGGCGCGGACCCTGTCAAGGGTCCTGCGGAACATCGTCCTGCGGTCTTTAGTGATGGATAAAAATGCTTTCGGCAGAGCGGCCGTGGATAAAGGCATCAAACGTTTACCTTTACCGCCGACCAGAACTACCGCGTAAACTTTATTATTCACCATGTATGGCCCGCGCCAGGCTTTCGGCTAACTTCACAGTTTTACCGAGGGCGCCTTTCGTGCCGGCGCCCATCATCTTTACTATTGCGCTTCCGACAATAACACCATCCGCGCATTTCGCGATCGTGCGCGCCTGAGCCGCATCCGATATCCCGAACCCTACCGCGACAGGTTTATCGGTAATAGATTTTATGGCTTTCACGTTCGCCGCAACTTCCGGAGGAAGCTTCGTTCTCGCGCCCGTAACGCCGGTAAGCGAAACATAATAAATAAATCCCCTGGACTTGGCGGCGATCTCTTTTATTCTTTTGCGGGGTGATGTCGGCGCGGCCAAAAATATCGTCGCTACGACGTTCTTTCTGCCCAAAGCGATAGTTTCACCGGCTTCTTCTATCGACAGGTCGGGGATTATGACGCCGTCTACACCGGCTTCGCGGCATGTTTTAAAAAATTTCACAAGGCCGAACTTAAAGACCGGGTTAAAGTAGGTCATAAAAACGAGGGGCATTTCCGTCTTGCGCCTGAGCGCGCGCACCATGGCGAATATCTTTTTGAGGCTCGCCCCTTTTTTAAGCGCCCTCTGCGAAGCCGCCTGTATCGTAGGCCCGTCGGCAACTGGATCGGAGAACGGGATCCCCAGCTCGATGATATCGACGCCCGCGCCTTCCAGCGCGAGAACCGCCCTCTCGGTCATCGCGAGCGCGGGATCGCCCGCCGTAATATAAGCGATGAACGCTTTTTTGCCCTCTTTCTTCAGCTTTTTAAACTTTTTATCTACCCTGTTCATTTTTTGCCTCATTCAGAATTATAGGATAATTTATGACCAACTCGTTATCGAGCAATATCTCGACCCAATATTTTCCCGGCCCCGGGAAAACAAGATTATTGAACCTGGAGATGAGCGTATGATGCCTGTCGATATCGGCAAGCTCGAATGCCTGCTCGTCCGTCTGGAATATCGGCTGGTTATTTTTGGGGTTCACGATACGTATCTTCTGCGTGAACGCCCCCTCGCCCTTGCACCATCTGTTTGCGACGAATAGAGCGGCGTGCGTAGCCGGGAATTTCTTGGCGTTTATCGCTTCGAATAACCCGATGAGCATGAATTTACCGTTGTCCTCGCGTCTAACGTCGTCGCACAATACCGAAAATTGCAGGTTTGGTTTTATCTTCATATCACAGCGCTCCCCTGACTATATCTATGTCTTTGTCGCCTCGTCCTGACAGGCAGACGATTATAATTTTCTTCTTGGACAATTTTTTTGCCAGCCTCGTCGCATAATAGAGCGCGTGCGACGATTCCAGCGCCGGGATGATGCCTTCTATCTCGGTCAGCATCCTGAAACCTTCGAGGGCCTGCTTGTCGGTAACCGCGACATATTCTGCCCTGCCTGACTCTTTCAAGTACGAATGTTCAGGACCCACCCCGGGATAATCGAGCCCGGCCGATATCGAGTGCGCTATCTTTATCTGGCCGTCCTCGTTCTGTAAAAGATAACTCTTCGAGCCGTGCAGGACACCTACGGAACCTTTGCACAAAGTGGCCGCGTGTTTGTCCGTATTCATGCCGAGTCCCGCCGCCTCGACGCCTACCATTTTTACTTTGTCGTTCATGAACGGATAAAACAGGCCCATAGCGTTGGATCCTCCGCCCACGCACGCCACGAGATAATCGGGCAGCTTGTTCTCTCTGGCAATGATCTGGCGCCTGGCTTCCTTACCTATTATAGACTGGAAATCCCTCACTATCATAGGATACGGGTGCGGCCCGGCAACGGTGCCTATCACATAATACGTATCGCGGACATTCGCCACCCAATCGCGTATCGTCTCGTTCATCGCGTCTTTAAGCGTTTTAGACCCTGCGGAAACGCTCGTCACTTTAGCGCCCAAAAGCTTCATCTTGAATACGTTCACGGACTGGCGCCTTATATCTTCCTCGCCCATGAATATCTCGCACTCAAGGCCGAACAATGCGGCGATAGTGGCGGTAGATACGCCGTGCTGTCCGGCACCCGTCTCGGCTATCACGCGCTTCTTGCCCATGCGCCTGGCGAGCAGGACCTGTCCGAGCGTATTATTTATCTTATGCGCGCCCGTATGCAAAAGGTCTTCTCTCTTCAGGTATATGCGCGCGCCGCCCATCATTTCTGTAAGCCTTTTGGCAAAATATAAAGGCGTCTGCCTGCCGGCGTATTCTTTCAGGTAATATTCGTATTCTTTTTTGAACGCATTATCGGACATGGCCTTCTTATATTCATCCGAAAGTTCATAAAGCACCGGCATGAGCGTCTCCGGCATGAACCTGCCGCCAAAACCGTCAAAGTATCCTTTTTTATCGGGTAACATTATTCAGCCTTTCTCACATTTTCGACAAATTTTTTCAGAAGCTTCGCGTCTTTTTTACCGGGTGCGGATTCGACGCCGCTCGATACATCGACCGCGAAGGGCGAAACTTCCTTTATGGCGTGCTTCACGTTATCGGGGTCGAGGCCGCCCGACAGGATCACCGGTTTCAATAACTCGAAATCTTTAAGCATCGTCCAGTCGAACCTCTTCCCTGTCCCGCCGATGCAATCGCTCTGGTATGTATCGAATAGGTAATAATCGACGTCGTAATCGTTCACTTTTTTAAGGTCTGCCTTTGTTTTAAGCCTGAACGCTTTTATCACTTTATATTTCGGCCTGAAATAACTGCAATATTCCGGGGTTTCGTCGCCGTGAAATTGGAGCGTGTCCAGAAGCGCGTCCTCCGCTATTTTTATCACGTTATTTTTGTCTTCGTTCACGAATACGCCGACCTTCGAAACCTTCGGAGAGAGTTCGTTTATTATATCCTCGACTTCGGAAGGGTCCACATAACGCTTGGATTTGTTGTAAAGGACAAAACCGAGCATATCGACGCCGAGCCCGGACGCGGTAATAGCATCGACTTTATTCGTTACCCCGCATATCTTTATCTTTGTCATCAATACCTCATTATCTCGCGCATCTTCGCGGCTATATCACCGGCTTCCATGAACGTCTCTCCTATCAGGACGGCGTTCACGCCCAGCGACTTTAAGAACATCACGTCTTCGTATGTCCGTATCCCGCTCTCGGAAACCCTTACTTTATTCTGCGGTATCAGCCGTATCAATTTCTGCGTCACGGCCAGGTCCACTTTGAAAGTGTGGAGATCGCGGTTATTGATGCCTATGATGCTGCCGCCCGCGGCCAACGCCTTCTCCACGTCTTCCTCATTATGCGTCTCCATCAGGACATCCAGCCCGAGCGACGAAGCCGTATTATAAAGGCCTGTCATCTCGTTCGACGACAAGAGCTCGGCTATGAGCAGTATGGCGTCCGCTCCGGCCGCGACCGATTCATATACCTGGTATTCATCGATGATAAAATCTTTCCTTAGTATAGGGAGCGAAACATTCTCTTTTACTTTCTTTATATACTCGAGTTTGCCTTCGAAGAACCGTTCGTCCGTAAGTATCGATATCGCGCTGGCGCCGTGCGCCTGGTAAGTGACGCCGATCTTCACGGGATTGAAATCGCCGCGTATTATACCTTTGGAAGGCGATGCCTTTTTTATCTCCGCTATCAGATTTATATGGTGCGGCCTCGAAATATTTTTCTTAAAAGAGCTTTTGACGCATATATTCTTAGTTTCGTTTATAAGCTCTTCTATGGGCTTAATACGTTTGGCCTCTTCGATCTCGCGCCGCTTCTCTTCTATTATCCGTGATAATATCATTTATTTGTGATCTCGATAAGCCGCAACAATTTTTCCAAAGCCCGCCCGGAATCTATGGATCCGGCGGCCATTTTTACGCCCGTCTTAAAGTCCTTCGCCTTGAAGCCGCTCACTAAAGCGGCGCTCGCGTTCATTAAAACCACGTCCCTGCACGGGCCCCGCTCGCCTTTTAGCACCGACATGATTATCGCCGCGTTCTCTTTGGCGTCACCGCCTTCGATATCTTCGAGTCTTGCTCTCTGCAAGCCGAAGTTTTTCGGAGTAATATAATAAGTCCTTATCCTCCCGGCTTTGAGTTCGGTGACGCGCGTTTTGCCCGTGACGGTTATCTCGTCGAGAGTATCCATGCCGTGTACCACAAATGCCCGCTTAACCCCCAGCCTTTTCAAAGCCACAGCCATGACTTCCGTAAGCTTGGCGTCATATACGCCGAGAACCTGGCTGGTAGCGTTAGCCGGATTCGCAAGAGGCCCCAGAATATTGAATATCGTCCTTATACCTATCTCTTTTCTGGGTTCTACGGCATATTTCATGGCGTTATGGAATAACGGCGCATATAAAAAACCTATTCCGATCTCGATGAGGCAGCGCTGGACGAGGTCAGGGGCCACATCCACCCTCACTCCAAGCTCTTCCAGCACATCTGCCGAACCGCAGACACTGGACGCGGCGCGATTGCCGTGCTTGGCGACTTTAAGGCCGCAGCCTGCCACAACGAACGCGGCCGCAGTCGATATATTAAAGGTATTCGTCCCGCTTCCGCCTGTCCCGCAAGTATCTACGATCGTTTCGCGATCGATGTTTATATCTTCCCTGTCCATATCTACGGCTGATCTGCCCGAAGAAATGCGCAGAGACTTCTCCCGCATCGCTTTGGCCGCTCCGGTTATCTCATCGGCAGTCTCGCCTTTCATCCTGAGCGCTGTCACGAACGCGCCTATCTGCGCGCCCGTCGCTTTGCCCGACATTATCTCGCCGAATGCCGTGTACATTTCATTTTCGGTCAGATCGATCCGTTTTACGGCTTTCTCTATGGCTTCGCGTATCATTTATAGCTCCAGGAAATTTTTTAACAGCATTTTGCCTTCTGCGGTCAATATAGATTCGGGGTGGAACTGGACGCCGTATATAGGATACGTCTTGTGCTCCAGCCCCATTATCTCTTTTTCCTTCGTTTGGGCCGTTATCGACAGGCATTTGGGAAAACTTTTACGCTCGACCAGAAGAGAATGGTACCGGGTCGCGTTGAAAGGGTTTTTAATGCCTTTGAATATGCCTTTGCCGTTGTGGAATATTTTCGACGTCTTGCCGTGCATGAGTTTTTTCGCGCCCACTATCCTGCCGCCGAACACTTCGCCTATCGCCTGGTGGCCGAGACAGACGCCGAGTATCGGCGTTTGCTTACCGAATTGTCGTATGACGTCTTCGGATATCCCCGCGTCTTTAGGCACGCCGGGGCCGGGCGAGATCAGTATCTTGGCAGGTTTCAACTTCTTTATCTGCGCTATCGTTATCTTGTCATTCCGGAAAATTTTAAGGTCCGCGCCGAGCTCGCCCAGATACTGGACGAGGTTATATGTGAACGAATCGTAATTATCTATGACTAAGATCATTCTATCCCCCGCTCCGCCATCTCTATGGCCCTTACAAGCGCCTTGGCTTTATTCACGGTCTCCTCATATTCCCGTGCCGGCACGGAATCGGCAACCAGCCCGCCGCCCGCCTGGATATACGCGGTATTATTTTTTATGAGGACCGTCCTTATCGTGATACAGCAATCCATATTACCGGAGAAACTGAAATATCCGACGCTGCCGGCGTAAGATTTGCGCTTTCTATTCTCGAGCTCGTCTATGATCTCCATCGCCCGGACTTTAGGCGCGCCGCTCACCGTCCCTGCCGGGAAAGTAGCGCGTATGACGTCAAAGGCGTCCTTGCCTTTGGAGAGACGGCCCGAAACGTCGCTTACGATATGCATCACGTGCGAATACTTTTCGATCGTCATCAGCTCCGAGACCTTCACCGTCCTGAAATCGCAGACGCGGCCTACGTCGTTGCGGCCGAGATCGACGAGCATTATGTGCTCGGCCCGCTCTTTAGGGTCTGCCAACAGGTTCTTTACGAGGCGCTCGTCTTCCTCGTCGGTCTTGCCGCGGCGGCGCGTCCCGGCGATCGGCCTGAGCTCGACCTTGCCGTCCTCGCAGCGCACCATGACCTCGGGCGACGACCCGACGAGCGAGAAATCGCCCAACTTCAGGTAGTACATGTAAGGCGACGGGTTTATAGAGCGCAGCGCCCTGTATATCTGGAAAGGATGGCTTCTTACAGGCGTTTCGAATCTCTGCGACAGGACTACCTGTATTATGTCGCCCGCCCTGATATATTCTTTCGCTTTCTTCACCGCGGCCTCGTATCCTTTTTTCGTGAAGTTCGACCTGAATTTCAAAGGGCCTGCCTTGCGCTTCGAAGCTCTATTTCCTTTTTCAGGCGGCGGCTGTTTTAACTTTTTGACTATCTTATCGATCTTACTCGTCGCAGCGTCATATGCTGCAGACGGGTCTCCTTTAATATGCGCGTTCGACACGACCTTTATCTTATGATCGACGTGGTCGAATATCAGTATCGTGTCGGTCATCATAAAAACAGAATCGGGGATATTCAGGTCGTCTCTATTTTTATCGGGCAATCTTTCCATGAACCTGACCATGTCATAACCCATGAATCCCACGAACCCGCCGTAGAACCTGGGAAGGCCCGGCACATCCACCACCTTATATGCGCCGAGCAGTTTCTTAAGCTCGTCTATCGGATCGGCCGCGACGAAATTTTTTACGGACTTGCCTTCGCGCAGCGTAACTTTATTGCCGCAGCTCGAAAATATGAGCGCAGGCTCGGCGCCGAGGAACGAATACCGCGCGATCCTTTCGCCGCCTTCGACGGATTCGAGTAAAAAAGAATACGCGCTCCTGTCGATCTTCGTGTAACAGGATAGCGGCGTCTCAAAGTCCGCCATGATCTCCGTATAAACGGGTATCAGGTTCCCTTTTTTCGCCAACGCTATGAACTCTTTTTTATCCGGGTGATACATATATACCTTATTTTTTATAGACATCGGACGGGTCGAAAATACGCTTGCCTATCGCTTCGAACGTCCCATCCTTCTTAAGTTTCCTGAAATAACAGGTAAAATACCCTTCGTGGCAGGCCGCGCGTTCCTGATCGACTAAGAATAATAAAGAATTGCCTTCGCAATCTATGCTCATGCTCTTCACCGCCTGCGTGCAGCCGCTCGTCTCGCCCTTAAGCATCAGGCGTCCCTTCGAGCGCCTGAAGACGTGCACCTTGCCCTCTTCGAGAGTTTTCAGGAGGGCGTCCCGGTTCATGTAGCAAAGGGTAAGCACTTCTTTCGTCTTCTCGTCCTGGATTATCGCGGGGATCAGCCCCTTGTCGTTAAATTTCAATACATCGAATATTTTTTTCATATTCTCACCGATACTTTCCTTTTTTTAAGGTAATTTTTAGCTTCCCCGACCGAGTATTCCCT
The DNA here is from genome assembly GCA_028715345.1 of Candidatus Omnitrophota bacterium. Classification (GTDB taxonomy): domain Bacteria; phylum Omnitrophota; class Gorgyraeia; order 2-01-FULL-45-10; family 2-01-FULL-45-10; genus FEN-1322. The sequence continues at coordinate 18,646 of JAQUSB010000006.1, forward strand.
GAAATGGAATATCGACGCGGCCAGGACAGCGTCCGCCTTCCCGTCAGTCAACGCCTCATACAGGTGCTCGAGCGACCCCGCTCCTCCGGACGCTATCACCGGTATCTTCACCGACTCGCTGATCCTGCTCGTCAGAGGAATATCATAACCTTCCTTCGTGCCGTCGTAGTCCATGCTCGTCAGCAGTATCTCGCCCGCGCCCAGCCTCTCCACCTTCTTCGCCCACTTCACCGCGTCGAGCCCGGTCGGCGTCCTGCCGCCGTTGACGAACACCTCCCACTCATTTCTCGAGCGCGTCTTCGCCCTGCAGCGCGCGTCGATCGCGACGACGATGCACTGGCTGCCGAACCTCGACGACGCCTTCGCGATAAAACCCGGATCCTTCACAGCCGACGTATTTATCGACACCTTGTCGCATCCGGCATTAAGGAGCGCCCTTATGTCCTCGATGGTGCCGATGCCGCCGCCTACCGTGAACGGCAGGAATACGCTCTCCGCCACTTTCCGGGCAAGCTCAAGCGTAGTCTTGCGTTTTTCGTGGCTGGCCGTTATATCGAGGAATACGAGTTCGTCGGCGCCTTCTTTATCGTAATATTTCGCGTTCTCGACCGGGTCGCCGGCGTCGCGCAGATTGATGAAATTTATCCCTTTTACGACCCTGCCGTCTTTTATATCCAAACACGGTATTATGCGTTTCGTGAGCATATATCTATAGCTTCTTTCAGATCGATCCTGCCTTCATACAGCGCTTTTCCTATTATCATGCCTTTCAGGCCTTCTTTAGCCAGCGATTTCAGCTTTTTCACGTCCTCGATAGTCGTTACCCCGCCGGCCGCTATTATGTCGGCTTTTGATATCTCCAGAAGTTCTTTGAGGCTGTGTATATTCGGCCCTTCCATCATCCCGTCTTTCGAGATATCCGTGTAGTTTACCGTTTTGATACCGAACTCACCTACCTCTTTCACAAGGTCCGCGGCCCTTATTCCCGTCTTCTCGACCCAGCCTTTCGTGCGGACGAACCCGTCTTTCGCATCCACGCTTATTACGACCATCTCGCGGAAATCGCTTTTGGATATGGCCGCTAAAAATTTCTTATCGAGCGCTTTGGTACCGACGCAGACTTTTTCTACGCCGGCATCGAGAACCCGCTCTATGGTCTCGATATCCCTTATGCCGCCGCCCAGCTCTATACTCGGCTTCACGGCCTTCACTATCTCGCTGACTATCTTAAGGTTTTTCAGTTCACCGCCTAAGGCGCCGTCGAGATCGACGATATGTAAAAGGCCCACACCGAACGACGCCCATTTCTCGGCCATTTCGACGGGAGATCCGGGATAGACCGTCTCCTTATCCGCCCGGCCTTGCTCCAGACGCACCACCTTACCGCCTTTTATGTCGATCGCAGGTATTACAAGCATTAAACCCTCACGAAATTCTTAAGTATCGCCAATCCTGTCCCCTGGCTCTTCTCGGGGTGGAACTGAAAACCGTAAATATTGCCCTTACATACGCCCGAAACAAAATCGATCCCGTAACCGGTGGTCGTCAATATCACGTCCTTGTCTTCCGGCTTAACATAATACGAGTGGACAAAATACATGTATGACCCGTCCGGTATGCCTTTTAACAATTTCGAACCACGGGCCCCCGCCCCGGAATTTTTATTTATGTTATTCCAGCCCATATGCGGCACTTTAAGGGCGTTTCCTTTAAATTTAAACCTCTTCGATTCGCCCTTTAATACGCACAACCCTTTTACGCCCGGGTTTTCCCCGCTCCTCTCGAATAAAAGCTGGAGCCCGAGGCATAACCCGAGAAACGGTTTACCGGCGGCAATAGCGTCTTTGATCGGGCCGGCAAGTTTTAAACGCTTTAGCTCTTTCATCGCTTCGCCGAACGCGCCGACGCCAGGGAATACGATCTTATCGCACTTCCCGATGTCTTTAGGGTTCGATGTGACCTTTGCTTTACCCCCGGCGACTTCGAGCGCCTTCTGGACACTGCGCAAATTTCCCATCCCGTAATCTATTACCGCTATCATATCTTTCCTAATCTATCGTTCCTTTTGTCGACGGCACGCCTTTGCGGCGGGCATCTATCTGCGTCGCCTCGTCGAGCGCTATACCCAGCGCTTTGAACGAAGCTTCAAGCACGTGGTGCGTATCCTGCCCCGAATATATCTCAACATGCAGGTTTATATTCGCGTTCTTGGCGAACGTGTCGAGGAAATCTTTCCCATCCTCTATAGTATAACCTTCGGACGCGAGCGTATTTCCGTACGGCGGCATCTTCCATAGGAAAGCGTACCTGCCGCCGATGTCTATCATCACTTTGGCCGCGGCAAGGTCCATCGGCACTTCCTTCGACCCGTAACGCCTGATGCCTTTGCAGTCGCCGAGCGCTTCTTTGAAAGCTTTGCCCAGACATATAGCCGCATCTTCGTTCGTGTGATGCGCGTCGACCTTCAGGTCGCCTTTAACTTTGAGAGTAAGATCGAACAGGCCGTGAAAAGCGAATAAATTCAGCATGTGATCGAGGAACCCTATACCTGTATCGATATCTGTCTTACCGGTACCATCGACTACAAGCTTGCCCGATATGTCGGTCTCCGTAGTCTTGCGTTTTATCGTTGCGCTGCGTAATTTTTTAGCCATTTTATCGCTCCTCTTATTCGAATCTCGCCCTCACCGAATCCAAATGCTTCGTCAATTTCTCTATCCCCGCCACCTTTTCGAGCGGTTCGCGCACTTTCTCGAGCGCTTTCTTCGTATATGAAATTATATGCGAACTTTTGTAGAAATCGGACACCCCGAGCCCCGAGAAGAATCTGGCGCTCCCGCCCGTCGGCAGGACGTGGCTCGGCCCCGCCACGTAATCGCCAACAGCCACCGGCGTGTACGGCCCTAAAAATATAGCTCCTGCGTGCATTATGCGCTTTGCGACCTTTTTGGGGTTATTCGTCAATATCTGCAGATGTTCGGGCGCGAGCATATTCGCGACATCAGCCGCTTCGTCCATATTTTTCACTAAAATTATGTAGCCGTGTATATTTTCTTTTTTAAGAGCCTGCGCCAATTTCCTGGAATTGGTTATGAGTATCGACAGTCCCATGAAATGTTCCGCCTGCGCCTCGAGGTCCGCCCGTATGAAATTTATATTAGACTGCTGGTTCGCTATTATGGCGACCTCGGTCGGGCCGGCCAGCATATCGATATCGCAATACCCGAACACCTGCCTCTTCGCTTCGGTAACGTACGCGTTGCCGGGGCCTACTATCTTGTCGACCTTCGGCACGCTCTTCGTCCCGAACGCGAGCGCGGCTATCGCCTGGGCGCCGCCTATCTTGTAGATCTCATCCACTTTCAGAAGGTCCGCCACCACTAGGATATGCGGATCCACCGACCTGTACTGGTTCGGCGGAGTAACGAGCACTATCTTTTTTACGCCGGCCATTTTCGCAGGTATCACGGTCATATAAACGCTCGATACGAGCGGGACGGTGCCGCTCGGCACGTAAACGCCTACCCGTTCGAGCGGCGTTACCTGCTCACCCAGGAGCACGCCGTCCTCGTCCTTTATCTTCCATGACTTTTTCAGCTGTTTCTTGTAAAATTTCTGGACGTTCTCGAGGACGACTTTTAAGGTAGAGACAAATTCCGGTTTTATGTCCTGGTATGCGCCGGAGGCCTCGCACTCCGATACCCGCAAGTCTTTGGCCGTGAGCTTCACACCGTCGAATTTTTTCGTATATTTCAGGACGGCGTCGTCCCCTGAAAGTTTGACGTTATCTATGATATTGCGCACGCTCTCCGTCACGCGTTTATTGCGCCCGGAATTGCGCTGACAAAGTTTCTTGAAGCTGTTACTGCCGACCCTGACGAGTTTCATAGCCGATCTCCCTAAAGTTATCCACAATGTAGGTCACCCTTAAGGGTGACCTACTTAAGCTTCTTCGCGATAATTTCCGCTATATTCTTTAACGCGCCGTCCAGCTTCGCGGGGTCTTTACCGCCGCCCTGCGCAAAGGCAGGCTTGCCTCCGCCCGAGCCTCCCAGTAGAGCGGCAAATTCTTTTGCCACGTCCCCGGCGTTCAGGCCTTTTTTATTCAATGCCTCCGTGATCGAAACCACGAAGGAGACTTTGCCGTCGCTTTTCGCGGCTAAGACCACCGCCGCGAGGTTTTCTTTAGCTTTTATCATGTCGCTCAATGCCCTCAACCCTTCCGCGTTCAAGTCTTCGATGGCCTCGGCGACTATCTTTACACCGCCCGCATTTTTAGCCTTTGCCAGCAGTCCGTCGATCCCGGACGCAGCTTTATCCAGGCGTTCCCGGCTAGCCTTCTTCTCTTTTTCTCTGAGCTCTTCGGCTTCCAGCCTCTTCTTCACCTCTTCCGCGCGCATGGCGATCCATTCATCCGCCGCACGGCCGGTAACTGCCTCTATGCGCCGGATCCCCGACGCGATCGAACTTTCGCTCGTTATCTTGAATAAGCCTATCTCTTTAGTGTTATCGACGTGCGTGCCGCCGCAAAGTTCTTTAGATACGTCCTTTATCGAAACGACCCGCACTTTATCCTCGTATTTTTCGCCGAATAGCGCCATTGCGCCTTCGCGCCTGGCCGATGCCAGGTCTTCTATCTTTTTATGCACCGCGACGGAAGCTTTCACCCATTCGTTCACAAGCTCCTCTACGCGGGCGATCTCGCGATCTTCCATCTTCTTCATATGCGTAAAATCGAATCTCAGGTGTTCGGTGTCGACGAGCGAGCCGGTCTGATGAACGTGCTCGCCCAGCACTTTACGTAAGGCCGCCTGCAACAGATGCGTAGCTGTGTGATTTGCGGCGGTTTTCTTTCGCGCTTCTTCGTTTATCGAAACCTTTGCCGTCTCGCCTTTCGCTATCTTACCGCGTAAGATCTTGCCTATATGAACAATGGTATTGCCTATCTTTTTCGCGTCCTCGACTTCCAGAGCGCCGGACGGCGTCTCAATCTTGCCCCAATCCCCTGCCTGCCCGCCCGACTCGCCGTAAAACGGCGTCCTGTCGAGTATCACCTCGCCGCCTTCGAGGACGGCAACGACTTTAGCTTCGGCGTGCGCCTTCTCGTATCCTAAAAATTCCGTCTTCAGGCCGAGCGCTTCGACCTTCTTGGCGAATGTCTCGGAAAATATCTCGCCTTTTATTTTGGTCTTCGCGCGCGAGCGCTCCCTCTGACTTTCCAACAGTTTTTCGAACGCGCCCCTGTCGATCTTCAGATCAAATTTTTCGGCGATGTCCTCGAGCATATCGTAAGGCATACCGTAAGTATCGTAAAAATTGAATGCCATACCGGCAAGCGCGCCGGACGAGGAGTCCTTCGCCATCTTCCCGAAAGCCTCTTCGACTTTCGGCAGCTGGGTCGAGATGACCGAAAAGAAGCTCTCCTCTTCGCGCTTTATTATCTGCGCGATCTCTTCCCGCTTCTCTTTCACTTCGGGATAGGCGCCGCCCATTACTTCGCAAACCGTACTTACAAGTTTATACAAAAAATGTTCTTTTATGCCGATGTCCTGGCCGTGCACCATCGCCCGCCGGATGAGCTTGCGCACCACATAACCATGCTCTTCGTTCGACGGCATAACGCCGTCTGCAATACAAAAAGTCACCGCCCTGATGTGGTCCGCGATGGCTTTAACTTTCGCCTCCGACCCCGCGCCGAGGCCCTTCGCCATCTTTCGTATCTCGCCCGTTATCGGCGTAAATATGTCTATCTCGAAATTCGTCTTAACGCCCTGCATAACGGATGCGAGCCGCTCGAGCCCCATTCCCGTATCGATATTCTTCGCGGGTAAAGGCTTCAATTTACCGTCTGGCTGGCGGTCGAATTGAGTAAAGACCATGTTCCAGACCTCAACGAACCTGCCGCAATTGCAGGCGGGCGTGCACTCCTGTTTTTTACACCCGACATCCTTGCCGTAATCATAAAATATTTCCGAGCAGGGCCCGCACGGCCCGTTAGGCCCTTTTGTCGGAGCCTCCGAAGGCCAGAAATTGTCCTTTTCGCCGAAGCGCATTATCTTCCGCTCGGGCATCTTTACAACATCCCGCCATATCGCGTATGCCTCATCGTCGTCTTTATAAACCGATGCCCATAACCTTTCGGGATCGATCTTCAGGACTTTGGTAAAATATTCCCACGCCCATTGTATCGCTTCTTTTTTGAAGTAATCGCCGAAAGAGAAATTGCCCAGCATTTCGAAGAACGTGTGATGGCCGGAAGTTTTCCCGACATTGTCGAGATCGCCCGTGCGGAGGCACTTCTGGCTCGACGTTGCGCGCCGATAGGTAACGTTGCGCCCGAGGAATTTCTCTTTGAACTGGTTCATTCCCGCGCCGGTAAAAAGGAGCGTCGGGTCATCTTTAGGCACAAGCGAATCGCTCGGCACTATCGTATGGCCTTTAGATTTGAAGAAATCCAGGTAACTTTTTCTTATGTCGTCAGTCCGCATCGGTTAAATTTTCGACTATCTTTCGCACCGTTTCGTATTTGAAGCCGCGGCGCAGTAAAAAATCGTATACACGCTTAAGCGCCTTCCGGCGGTCGATCTTTTTGAGGCGGGCGAATTGCTCGCGCGCCATGTTAAGAGCGATCGCATACTCGTCGTATTCATCAGCCTTCTTACTGAGGGCGTCTTCAATGAGCGGATCGGCCACGCCCTTTTCTTTAAGCTCATGGCGCAGGACGACGTCGCCGACCGGGTTTAAATGCATCCGGCTTTCGATCCACAGTTTCGCAAATCGCGCGTCGTCGATCTCACCGATCCGTCTTAAGGATCCGACGACGAAGTCTATGACTTCGCCGCCGTAACCCTTCATCTTCAGGCGGTTACGTATCTCGAATTCGCTCCTCGGGCGCTGGCGCAGGAGCGCATAAGCGTTATTCCTCGCCCTTGTCTTTATCTTGTCGAGGTCCAAACTATTTCAGTGCCTTCTCGAGCACTTCCTTCTCGATCTTGGCCATAACTTTAGGGTTCTCTTTCAGGAATACGCGGGCGTTCTCTTTACCCTGGCCTATTTTTTCTTCTCCGTAGATCACCCAAGCGCCGCTCTTCTGTGTCACGCCGTAAGTTTCTGCCATATCGAGCACGCTGCCGGATTTCGAGATACCTTCGTCGAACATTATATCGAATTCGGCTTTCCGGAACGGCGGCGCTACTTTATTTTTCACTATCGACGCCCTGACGCGGTTACCGACGGCGACTTCGCCTTTTTTAAGCGACGCTATGCGGCGCAGGTCGATCCTCACCGACGCGTAGAATTTCAGCGCCCTGCCGCCCGGCGTAGTTTCGGGATTACCGAACATCACACCTATCTTCTCGCGTACCTGGTTAATGAATATGACGCAGGTCTTCGACTTTGCGATAGCACCTGAGAGCTTCCTTAAAGCATGGCTCATAAGGCGCGCTTGCAGGCCCATATGCGACTGCCCCATCTCGCCCTCTATTTCCGCCTTCGGAGTGAGCGCAGCGACGGAGTCTATGACGAGCACGTCTATCGCGTTCGATTTGACGAGCGTCTCCGCTATCTCGAGCGCCTGCTCGCCGGTATCCGGCTGTGACATCAGGAGATTATCGAGGTTTACGCCGATGATCTTGGCATAGCCCGGATCGAACGCGTGTTCAGCGTCTATGAACGCGGCCTGCCCGCCCAGCTTCTGCGCGTTCGCGATTATGCTCAAAGTCAGCGTAGTCTTTCCGCTCGATTCGGGGCCGAATATCTCGATGACCCTTCCGCGGGGCACCCCGCCCACGCCGAGCGCTATATCGATAGCGGCCGAGCCCGTAGAAATGGCCGGCACGTCGAGCTTAAAGTCCTGTCCCAGCTTCATTATAGAGCCTTTACCGAACTGCTTCTCTATATGTTCAAGCGCCAGATCGAGCGCCTTCGTCTTCTGTTCCGTTACTTTTGCCTTCAATTCCGCGGCTGTGTCTTTATCCTGCTTAACGTTTTCCTTTTTAATGTCTTCTTTTTCCTTCCCGCCGGCGGCGGATCCGCTTTTGGCGGAAGTCTTTGCTTTTACCATTGCACCTTCTCCTTGTTGGTTTTAATCAGTTAATAGTATTATTAGCTTATTTGGAGCATATATTATACATTTATCACCTCCTTTATGTAAAGGCAATTTGTGCTTCTATGGGTGAAATCCTATCCTGCCCTTTGGTTTTTCTTGCGGCGGCGCCATTAACTGGCGGATCGCTTCGAATATAAGGCCTATATCGGCATCGTGCTTGCCTATTTTCTGCTCAAGTTCCGCTAGCTTATGGGCAAGCTCCTTATGAGTCGCGAGAATCTCCCGCAATTTCACAAAGGCGCGCATAATAGCTATATTGACTTGCGCAGCTCTTTCACTATTAAGAACGCTAGATAGCATAGCTACCCCTTGCTCTGTAAAGACATAAGGAAGGTACTTAATATTTTTACCTTTCTTCAAGGTCGCAATTTGCGACCTTGAACCTGATGTTCCATATTGAGAAATCAAGGCTTCTTCCTTTGTTAGTTGAAACATGAAATCAACCGGAAAACGCATTATATTCCGCTTTACCTGTTCGTTAAGCCTTTTCGTCGGTACTCCATAAAGCCGGGATAGATCTCTATCAATCATTACCCTGTGACCGCGAATCATGAAAATTTTATTTTCCACAGTCTCAACTACAGCAACTCCCTTCATTTTACCCTCCAATCTTGAAGTCACAACTTGTGACATCCTCCCATCTATAAAGACGGTTTTCGCCCCGATTTGTTGCAGCCGATTTTAAAATAATTTTGGCGTCTATTTTTCCGGATGTGGTATAATTCGAAATATGACCGCAGAAATAATATCGATAGGCACCGAACTACTGCTTGGCCATATCATAAACACCAATACAGCCTTCCTATCCCAGAAACTCGCTGAAGCAGGCATCGACGTATATCATACTTCGGTAGTCGGCGATAATCCTAAACGCCTGGTCGAGTCATTGAAACAGGCGCTCGCGCGCGCCGATATCATCATCACCACCGGCGGCCTCGGCCCGACAGTAGACGACATCACGATCGAAACGATAGCGAAATTTTTCGGCAGGAAACTCGTCCGCAATAAAATGGTCGTGAAATGCCTTCGGGATTATTTCAAACTGCGCGGAACGAAAATACTTTCAGCAACTATGCGGCAGGCCTATACGCCGGAAGGCGTAAAGTGCATCCGCAATAACGTCGGCACCGCTCCGGGCCTTCTGATAGATCATAATAAGAAACTCGTTGTCTGCCTGCCCGGCCCGCCCAGAGAATTGAACCCGATGTTCGAGAATGCCATCCTACCCCGCCTTAGAAAAATGTCAAAAGCGGCATGGGTGATAAAGTCACGTACCATAAAAATATCGGGCGGAGCGGAATCGCAGGTAAATAAGGCGGTAAAGAAACTCCTCGAATTGAAGCCGCCGACCACTGTGGGAATTTACGCGAAACTCGGCCATGTCGAATTAAGGATAATGACGAAAGCAAAGAATGAAAAACTCGCGCAGGCCGCGATAGATAGAATAGAAAAGAAGGTCCGCGCAAAATTGGGCGGTTATATATTCGGCGCGGACGACGAAACGCTGGAAGGCGCCGTCGCCGGGCTTCTGGCTGGAAAGAAAATGACGATAGCGGCCGCCGAATCCTGCACCGGCGGGCTCTTGTCCGACAGGCTCACAAATATAAGCGGCAGTTCGCGTTATTTCGTTATGGGGCTTGTCGCCTACTCGAATTCCGTCAAAGAAAACGTACTCGGCGTTTCGAAATATACCTTACGGGATCACGGGGCAGTTTCCGAAGAAGTCGCGCTGGAGATGGCCAAACGGATAAGATCGCTCGGCGGAACGGACATTGGCATAGGGATAACAGGCATTGCCGGCCCCAAGGGCGGGACGAAGAAAAAACCTGTTGGCCTCGTCTATATAGCGCTCGTCCTGCCGCGTAAAAAAGTGGTAAAAGAATTCCGTTTCAAAGGTTCGCGTGATGAGATAAAATTTTTATCCACGCAAGTAGCGCTCGACCTCATTCGAAAAAATATATAATTCGGTCCTTATGAGAACTTTTGTTGCCATAGAACTTTCCGAAGATATCAAATCGGCTCTCGACCAGGTCGAATCGCACCTGAAATATTCCGGCGCCGATGTTAAATGGGTTGCTAAAGAAAATATCCATCTCACTCTGAAATTCTTGGGCGAGATCGACGAGGCAAAGTGCGAAAAGGTAAAGTCGATCCTCGATACGATCGCTAAATCGACCAAACCCTTCGAAATTTCGTTAAAGGATATCGGCGCGTTCCCGAATATCGATCACCCTAAAGTGATCTGGGTGGGCCTCGATAAAGGCGCTGTTGAGTCGATCGAGCTTGCGGGTAAAATAGATTCCGAGCTCGCGAAGATCGGATTCGAAAAAGAGACCCGCCCGTTTACTGCGCACCTGACCATCGGCCGTGTCCGTTCTCCGAAAAATAAGCAAGCGATGAAAGAGAAAATTACGGGTTACCAATTGCCAGCGGCTAGCACCCCGCACTTTAGCGCGGGCACTCTTACGCTCTTTCAGAGCAAACTTACTCCTTCCGGCTCGATCTACACAAAACTTCACGAGGCAAAACTCGCTTAAGGGTGAAACCCTATCTGCCGCTTCGCTTTTTCCGGCGGCGCCATTAATTGCCTTATAGCTTCAAATATTAACCCTATGTCAGAATCATGCTTATCTATTTTTCTTTCAAGCTCAGCCAATTTGTACGCAAGTTCTTTATGCGCACTTATAACCTCGCGCAACTTCATGAACGTTTTTATTATGCCTATATTTATGTTTATCGCTTTTTCGCTGTTCAAAACACTTGAAAGCATCGCTACACCATGTTCGGTAAAAGCATGCGGCAGTACATACGAATGCTTCATTCTTGTGAACTGGTGCCAATTTGGCACCAGTTCACCCATCTCTTTTTTGGTTAACTGAAACATAAATTCTCCAGGAAAGCGTTGAATATTACGCTTAACCTGCCTATTAAGATGCTTAGTTTTTACACCATATAATTCGGCTAAGTCTCTATCTATCATAACTTTAACACCTCTTATTACAAATATTTTCTTCTCGATAACTTCCTGTGGTACAAATACTTTCATCTTTTCCTCCATTTTTTCTAAGGCAAAACTTGATGTTCCAATTTGGCACTTCAAGATGTCTTCACATATAAAGACGATTTTTCCGGTAGATTTATTGCGAAATATTTTAAAATAAAATGCCCGGGCGCGGGATTTAGGTACGCTAACTCGGGGGGAAGCGCCCTAAATCCCGTTTAACCCGGGCATAAATTTGTCTTCGATTACGCGGCCATTAGCGCGTCTTCGACCATCTTCTTGTAATGATTCAGCCTGTCCTCTACGTCGATCTTTGTAACAGGTTTAAATCTGAGTATTACGCTAAGCGCTAATGCCAGCGAATCCGTAAGGATCTCGTCGGTAACCTGCACATCGCCGAAGAGGAAATTCATCCCCATCTTTATACGGGCAGTGTCTTTCTCCATCATCGCTTTCGCAAGGTCTGCCACCGCTTCAAGGTAAAGGTAGTTGGTCCCCTCGAGTTTGCTTATGACAAGTATCGTCGCCTTCAACTTCTCAGGATTCTGCTCGAGACCGCGCTGTTTGCATAATCTTGTAAATTCATCGCGCGTCATTATGCAGGCCGCCGTCCCCTCGCCCGCCGTCCTGTCTACATCTTCCCTCGACGCTATCTCTTTTATCTCATCGAAGGACCCGACCCTGACCGGCTTATCGTTACCGACGAGTCCTCTGAGATGCTCGGCGTCCTCTGTTTCGAAGAGCCTTTCCGAAAATACTATCTGCGCGCCGGCGGGAAGAGGGGTTGCCGCGAGGCTCTCCCTGAACCTTCTATCTGCCGCGGTTATCATATCGCTTACCTCATCACCCGCATTCGCGCCGGCGGCATCGGTGACTATTTGCGTCTCATCGGCCAAATCGTCTTCGCCATCCGAACTTCGGCGCTCCGACGCGGCGCTTGGCTCTTGCTCGGGTGACGGTTCGACCGGGTAAAAGCTTTTCATAAAACTATCGACTTTGGCCATTGCCTTCTTGATAAATTCTTCAGCTTCGGGACTTGAACGTATGTGTCTGTATGCATTATCAAGCTGATCCCTGAAGTTTATAATCCATGCTGAGCTTTGCCAGACACCTGTAGATTCTGCATTAGCCGCACCGTATTTTTTGATTATCGCCCTTGATAATGTCAAATAAACTTCCGTCCCGATATCCATGAGGTCGCACAAGGCGTTAAAATCTACTTCTGCGCTATTTGAATAACCTCTGCTGATATTACCCGAAATCGCATCGGGATCGCCTATCTCTTTCTGCAATTCATCAGGGGTCATGACACCCCAGAAAAGCCAGTTAATATTCCCGTTTACTATATCGCGCGTAGATTGGTTTAAAACGGGATGGCGTTTATTCACAGTGTCCTGTATAAGCTTGGCAATAAAACGATATGCCGTTACTTGTTTTTCATTTCCTATAGCCTTATTATATTCAAAGCGGCCGCCTTCTACCATTTCCGCAAGCGTTTGTTCCGTAACATTTTCATTCCAGATAAGCTCCTCCGCCCCGGCGCTTGGCGCAGGCGACGGTGCGGCGGGAGCAATGCCAGTATTGTCTACAAAACTTATTCCTAATAAGTGCGCTAAAGATCCGAGCTTTTCGCAAATAATAGGCAGGGTTTTACGCAGAGGATGAAGATCAGGGATAGCTGACCTTGATTCCAACCTTATGCCTTTACTTTTTTGCGCTAAAGATATTCCGGCAACTAAGCTAGGCATATTGTCTTGTGTTGATAATTCGTTTGTATCATAAAACTCTATCCTCCATTCGTCATAACTGGCTGAAATTGTCCAGGCAATACTAGGACATTCACTGGATAATGGTTTTCCAACTCCAAAATGTAGCTCAATATAAGAAAATGGATCTCTCGTATACCTAGCCCTTGCAAATTTAACCACGCCTGGGATGCCCGAAGCTTCTTCCGGCTTTTCAGGCATACCGCTGGCAAATCTCAGCGCTCCGCCCGACCTCAAAGGACTCTGCATTTCTCTTAGCGCCTGCGTATCGGGCGCGGTCGGGCCTCCGGCCTGCGGAAATATAGCGCGGTGTTTCGCGCCATCGTCTCTACGCATCGCACCGTCTACTTTATGCGCTTCACTTATTTTCGTCGTGTCGTCTCCGACCTGCGAGCTTCCGCGCCCGAGAGCAGCGGCAGGCATAGATGCGTCGATATCAAAAAGTAATTTTCCGTCCTGGTTAAAGACTCTAAGGGATCTATCAGGGAATTCTTTTACGAAGAAATCCCTGAACTCTTCCGCATATTGGTCGTATACTATTACCCCGACAATAGCTTCAGGGGGGACATATTTTGTATGCACCTCATCATGGGTAGGATCCTTTACTAAATGCGCTTCTTCGTATCTTATATTGCTATATATACTACCGGTTTCATCCCTGTAATTTGAAGACATAACATGCGTATCTTTAAAAAATTCGCCGCAAGCTGTAAAGTCATTGATATGCTGCCGCAGGTAATACGGGCTGATTATCAGCGCTAAATCAAATTTATGATCTTTCCAAAGCTCGTCGCTGTCTATACGCCATTTCAGAGCCGGATCTGGGGCGCCCCAAATGCTATTGCATGCAGATGTAGAGGAATAACCCAACTTGCCCACCATAGATAGCGACACCTTGCTGGGATCACCGCGCCCGACAAAATCATATTTTTTGAATCTAGGAGGAAGGTCATTCCACGGTTTAATGCCTTCCCTGAATATCGATAATAAACTATCTACTCGATCTTCAGGATCAAGGTGAGCTGCAACATGCCCATGGATAAGAAGCCCCGGCGTATTAATATCGGTTACTGTCGTAAATAGCGCAACGTAAGTTCGTCTTAGCAGCGCCTTGTTTTTATACAATACCGGCGTTGCGTTCGGCAGCATATTCTTACGCCAGTCTATCTGACTACTGGCGTCAAGAAGATTTCTATCGCCCATAGCCGCCCGCATTGCGCTCGTCTGCGTTCCATGGCCAAATGCCACTACTGTACGATTTTTGTATTGCGAATTAAGTTTTATCATGAGGTCTCGGCTGCGTTTTATCATATCGATAAAACTCTGCCCGCCCTTAGGCCGGATCGTCGCGTCTAATCCTTTGCGATACCTTGTTGCTAATGCCGCCTCTTCCGCGCTTAATTGATCTTCTCTTTTATTATCCCATATGCCGAAATTGATCTCGTTTAAAAGCTCGTCCGGGGCCGTCTCTACAACTACGCCCGTTCTCTCTTTGACTAGATCTACGAAGGCCTTTGCCGTATCCTTTGCGCGGCTAAGCTGGCTTGTAAGAATTACTATCTTTTCGCCGGATATTATCCTGACTTCCAGCTGCCTGAACAATTCTATAGCTGCCGAGCCGGCCTGCTCCAGGCCTCTTTTATTCAGTTTATTTATCGGCTCATCGAGCATTCCCTGGAATATGCCTTCTGCGTTCCCGTACGTTTCTCCGTGCCTGACCATCCATAGGTCGAATTCGGGCTCTATGAACCCGGCCTCGCCGAATCTTATTCTGCCCGTACTGTCATCTACGAGAATGCTGCCCCCCATATCCTCCGGCCGCACTGCAGCGTAAGGATCGGTACCGGTTTTCCTTTGGGGCACGGATTTTTTCGGCGGCACAATCACAACTTCTTCGACAATCTTGTCTATACCCCCCTTGCGGTAGATCTCTGCTCTTACATCCAAATCGAACTCGCTTAACATTATGGCAATGTTTTTAACTAAAATAGACCGCTGTGAAATAGCCCGCGCCAATTCGTTCTTAAGGTTATCTTTACCTGTATCTATGCCTACGGCCTGCAGAAGAGCTTTAACGTGGGGGTTATCCAAACAGACCTCTGCAAACATTCTCTCATCCAGCGTAGTCAGCCTTGTTAATGTCCTCATCGTTGCGTCTATTTCTGAAACGACATCTCCGCTGGCATTCGTGGCCATATGGTCTATCTCATGCGGTATGCTGAAATGTTCAAACTTTGCCCTGCGCGCGCTCGTAGCCCTGCCGGTAATAATATCGCTCACTTCTTTCTCCGAAACATAAATAATAAATCTGCCGTTAATAAGCCTTATGATGGAATCCGTAGGCAAATCGGGACTGATTGCGAATCCTATATCCCTGCCCGTCCCCGCCGCGTCATGCACAGCTTTAATATTGACTAAGTAGGACAATTCTTCCGGAGTAGGCTGCCTGTTTTTTACTGAATCCGCAAAAGCGCTGCTGCCTACCGAGACGACAAATGGTGAGCGGGATTCCCGCCTATGAAGGCTCACACCCACGAACAGGCATCTTATCTCATCTTCCGTATATGGAAATTTCATAATTGATTTTTCCGGATCGTATTCCGAGCCAAATAGGTCATTACCGTTATCGATGAAATCCTCTCTTCGGAAAGGATTTTTCATGAAATGTCCGGCGATCCTTTCATCAAGAAATACGCCTTCTATTTCGGTAAAAGAATCGGCGATACGCTTGTTAAATGAATCGATATTATCGACAAACTCCCTGGCAGCATCCGCTGATTCGGAAATATCTCCCACGTCAAAAATAGTCAAATCATCGTCTGATTTTCTTATCCCGTAATTTCCCACGATATTATGAGTATCGATGTCGACGACACCTCTCTTATACATCGCGATAACGAGCCGTTTGAATTTATCGACATAACTTATCGCGCGCTTCAATTCATCGTCACTGCACCCTTTCCGCCCCAATGGTTTTAAATAATCTATAAGAGGCAAAACCTTTCTTTGCACGATCGCTACTTTGCTCTCAACGCGTCCCTGGGTTTCAGTATAAAAAACGAACGGTTTTTGCTGTGCGGCGCGCGTATCTATTATCATGAGATCCGCGGCAGGGCCCTGACCCAATCTCTTCATCGCTATCTTCGCGCCATCCAGCGAATAGATATCGGCATACGCCATCGCATGTTCACCGTTCGGCACTTTAGCCACAAACCCGTCTGCCGGATCTTCGTCTTTGTAGCAAATCAAGTATCTGCCGACACCTCCATAGCTAAGCATATCTGTCCATACAACGGCTTTCCCGGAGGTTTCAGCGGACGGTTTTAAATTTTCATGAACTTTCCTTATAGCGCTTACAAGGTATGCTGCATCTACTTCCAGCGCTTCTTCTATTCCTATCCGATTAAGAATATCTCTCTTCTCTCCGATATTCTTGGCCGTCTCCGCCTTTTCTATAACTTCGAAATCGACAGTATTTAACTTCCTAATAAACCTGTCAAATACATCCCACCTGCTTTCCTTGCGATCCGATCGCCTTCTCGGGCGACCGCCAAAAGGCGAAGATGCCGGCCTGTCATTATTGAGAAACTCGTCCCCACCCAGCGAGCTTCCGTGCTCCGCCGCCACGTCCGGTTCTGTTTTCGTCGCAGCCGGCTTTGTTGCGCTATATTCATCTGTCTTCTTTACAAAAACCATACTCGGGAAGGAAGGTACCATTGAATTCGGAACTTTGTAACCGGTAAATCGCGCCGCAGGAAAGAACTTTTCGAAGTAATTATCGGCCGTTGTAAGATTAAGAATGATAAACATTGCGCCGGGCTTAGCCTGACCGGCAAAGTTCCTGTAAAGGGTCTCCTGTTCACGCGGAAAAGCGCCCCTATCCACATAGACGACTATATCGTATCCGCTCAGATCCTTCTTTGTAAAATCATTATCGTTGCGTTCAGCCGGAATATTAACTATGCCTTTACCGATAATGTTTTCACCCTCGAGGGCCGTCCTGATTTTAGCGGTCAAACCCCTTAGTTTATCATCCAATTCCGATCCGTCGGCCAGACCGGCTCCGCAGACAGCCGCCGTAAATAGAACGTCACCTCTTCCCGAGCCGGCATCGAATAACTTCTTACCCTTTATGCTGACGGGCTGTAAATTCTCATCACACAGATTGGCGAACAACTCCCGGAGAGCGTAGATATCCGAACCGACATAAATGCCGACATCGCCGTCGACGCCTGTCGCATCGCCTTGTTGATACGGAGACTGATATTCCGGTCTTGAAAGGACACTGGAAAGGCGGGCTATTTTTCCATCTTCGATCCTAGAAGCCGCTTTGGCCTCTTCGCCCTGCGTGTTTCGAGGCAGCGGTATTTGAATCTTAATAATGTGTCCTCCGGGTTTCGGCCCTTCATGCAAAATATCGTCCTGCCAGCCTACTGTAATAGACGCTCCTTCCGGCATTGCTATAGATTCCTCGATCGTTTCCAGCGCATAAAACATCGCGGATACACCTCCGCCGGCTCCCGTTTTTACGCCTCTTGCCGAGTTGGGCGCTTTTTCACCGGGCCACGGCCTGTCTTTTGTCGTAAACCATTCTTTTGCGGTCAATTCTTCGGGCAATTTGTTAGAACCAGGACCCCATATTTCAAGACGAATCCCGTCATAAGGCTCATTGCATGGATAAATTCTGGCCACAACATAATTACTAGCCGTCCCTCCTCCGCCGAATGAATAGCGATATTCATGATGCTTTAAATTTGCGATTATGTTCATCAGTACATGTTTAAGGAATAATTCCATCGCCTCCGGCGCGCTCGCTTCGACTCCGGCATCCTTACGTAATTGAACGCTGAAATTATTTTCTTCAGCCGCTTTCATTACTTTTTCCGCAAGCGGCTTACCGGTATCTATTTTAAACAGATCAACTTTGGTAAGGTCTATTTCTGTTTCGGCAAAAGCAGGCACAGGCCCTGTCTTGCGAGAGGTATGCACAGGAATGCCTGCGGCATCCGGCTCAATACGCGCATATTTACCGGGCTTCGGTATCGCCGTGTCTTTGCCTTCTGCCACAGCGGTTTGTTGCGGCGTTGCCGCCTCGGCTGGCTTCTCCGACACTGCGGCATCTTCCCGCAAAACAGCCTGCTTGGCCTCTTGCCATGCCTGTCTCCATACGGCCCTTTCTTTGCTCCAGTAAGCGTTAAATGCCTGGGCGCCTTTACTTTGGAAAATCATACTACGCATATCATCCGGCAGAACTCTGCCCAGGACACGCATCACGCCTGAAAGTTTTTCACTCGCATAGCCGAAACGCTTTTCTACATCCGTATACACCAGCCGCGCCCATATTTTACGTTCAGATGTCTTGAAGCGAACAATGCGAGCCTCGGGTATACCCATGATTATGATGTCTCTACCTGTCATAGGGGTAACCTTAAATATCGCCTTAGTAAGCTCCTCAAATGCCGCCGATGATGCCTCCTGATCAAGCTCCAGAGCTCTTTTGATACGACGCGCCACCTCATCTGGGCCTTTATAAAACATGTCTTCCAACCATCTTAATAAAAGTATTTCTTTCCTGCTATTAAGCGACAATTCGCCTTGCAACGCTTCTGTTATCGTTCCGCGGAAATCTCTATCTGCGAACATAGGCTCAGCCTGCAGGCATATATCATTTACCATACTGTTAAGTTTCGCGTCAGCTTCCTGCATAGATATGGCGGGAGCAGCCTTATCGTGGAATGCTTCATCCAAAGACACATCTTCAGGGACTGAATCTGTCCAATCTTTAGAGTCAGTCGGCAATAGTTTATATTGGATCACCCCTCTGCCTAACCCCGCCTCAGCCATTCTCACCTTATAAATAGCTTCCATCACTACTTGACCATACTGCCTGCGTATAAAGCCCGGTATATCAGGATATAGCCGAGCTACATTAAGTTCTGTTCTTAGTCTCGTAAATAAAGTCGGATTCTGTGAAAATACATAGACTATGCGCGCCCAATCTTTATTTGCCTCGGGAGTGCCGAGGTTTTCCATAGATTTAAAAGCGGCGATAACACCTTCTCCGTCGGGTACGGCCAGGCCTTTCGCCATGGCTGCCGTCCATTTCATAAAATCGCGCCTTGAAACCTGCGGCTGCCAGACGCCCCTCGCTTCAGACGGCAGAGGATGCAGAGGGTTACCGCCGAAATCATCCAAAGCCTTAATTCGGCCTCGCATGGCTTGCGGAACAGCAGTTTTAGCTACGCTTAGCTGATTTGCGGCGCCTCCCTGCGGCTTCGCGGGTTCGGCCGAGGCAGCTATGGCCATATCTACGGCAGCTCTCATCTCCTTGAAACTTTTATACATACCACTTTTTATTTGGCTGATCATTTCGGCAAAAGGCAGCCAATCTCCTGAGCCGGATCCTGTTATATATTCTTTAAGCTTGTCAGGGTTTTCCACTCCGCCCGGAATATTCACCTCGCCGGTAGCGAGAACCGCAAGTGTATCACCTATCTTCCATTGATATGTTTCAAAAACATTCTGTCTATCGCCTGAAATGAACCATGAACCAAAATCCGTAAGCCTGAACCCTCCCTCGGCCGTTACAAGCATATGGCTGATCTTATAATCACTATAAACAATGCCCTCTTCCGAAAGCTTATCGGCGGCATCGATAAACTCTTTCACAGCCCCCAGCACCGTTTCAGGTTTTTTGCCCCTCGACCAAGTCAGTATGTCTTCGCCTTCGATCCATTCCATGGCATACCAACTGTTGTCCGGCGCCGCGTCTATAAAACGCGGAATAAATTTATATCCGCGCGTGCTGAGTCTTTTGGCCATAGCTATTTCATTAATAAAATCGGCTTCTATCAGTTTGACATTATATTTAATCGCTACTTTTGAGCTAGCCCCTATATCTTCCGCTTCATATATATTAGACATGGCATGCTGCCTGGGGCCCAAGCCGGTTATAACGAAAGAACGAGCCTGGCCTTTGACAGTTTGGCCGGGAATAAATTTTTCGCCTTTACCTTCACCCGGCATCTGCGCCCGGACGACTGCATTATCGCCGGATGGAACCGGAGCAGCCTCTTTATTTTGCACAGCAGCGCCAGATCTCGATAAGCGGTTAGCGATAAATTCACCCCACTTTTCTCCGTAGATCGGCGCGTTGGCCCTGATATTTGTCTTAAATATTTCGACGGCCCCGTGATAGTGTTTAATACGCTCATCACATAATTTTATTATTGTTTCACGCTGCGCGTCGTCTGTATGTTTTGCGAATTCCCTTAACGCAGCTATCGCTTTTTCATTTTGCACGATCCTTTCCCTCAATGATCGCTCTAAATTTTCATATTCTTCCCCGCCTTCTTTAGCTTTCCGGATCTTCTCAAGAAGCTCATTTTCAGTGTCAATTGAGTCCATCCTTCTGGCTATTAAATAATCCACCTGCCTGCCAAGGTCTAGTTTATTCTGTGCCGCGTTCTTTCTTGTAGAATCATAAATGGTATTCCCTGTCAATCTATCTAGCAGTATGGGATATAGCTCTATAGGCCCTTCCCCGGACGCGACTATATCGCGATATCTCTTTATCTTCGCAATAAGAGCATCCCCTCTCGACAGCAAGCGTCTGGCTATATATGCCGAGATCGACTCACCGATCGATCTTCCGGTTTCTTTTTGAAGCTTAGCTATCTCGGCAGGGTAAGCATCTACATACGCATATGCATGATCTTCCTGGATCCTATCCCAGTATTCCACGGTGGTTTCAGGTAAACATTTTCCGAATAGATCGGTATATACCGCTTCGATCGCTTCGGCGGGTATACCGCTACTAGAGGCCACTTTTCCCACAATAATATGTCCAAGCGGCGATATTTGGAACGGGGACATCAAGCCTGCTTCCAGAAATGCCCGTCTATCCATTCCTTCTTTTCCCGGCTGCATTTCCGGCTTATCGGGCACACCTGCAGCTGCCGCTTGCGCCTTTTCAACTTGCGGCTTCGCATCTCTATCCGGGGCGGGCAGGCTTTCGCGGCCTGTCTTTTCCTTGATATGCAAAGACCTTATTTCTTCCTGCAGCACACTTAACTCTATCTCTTCTCCCACAGCATCGATACGGGCCGGGGCAAGCTCCAGTTTTGCGGGTTGCTGGCTTATAATACCGCGGTTGATCGTGCAAGGTATGATATTACCTGCCGTATCAACTCCGCCGACATAACGAGCGGGTGCGCGCAAAGAAGCCTCAAGCCATATCGCGGCGTCTTCTATATTCTTTTGTTTTATTTCGTCAAAACCAACCGTATCGTTAAAACCCGGTATATCGAGATTTGCGTCAGGATGCCGTGCAAATAAAATACAATTTTTGTTTCTCTCGAGGGGGGCAAAACGCCCGGGATACAAAATTTCAAGATATTCATTCAACCTATCGATCGCATGCCCATCCCACATGACATCTACCATCCGGGCATGCCGCTCGTCATTACCTACTATATTTTTATTTTTCCGGAGATAGCTCAATATCCCATCTTTCGGGCTTCTTTCGTAAATAGTCCTGGGAAAATCGAGATATTTTATATCTGCATCGGGATCCAGCCCAAAGTCCGGAGCTAAAAACCTCGCTAACACATAAAGTTTGTATCCCGCCCCACCGATAAATACCATATACTCTTGTTTGGCATCGAGCCTACGCATCTCGCTTGCAAGAAACTCATAAATAATCGATGCATGCTTTTTAGCCTCCGTCTTTATCCAGTCATACTCCGCACCCGGCGCGGATGCATTCTCGGTCTTCGGCGCTGGGCGCGGCGTGTTCGTCCTACCGATATCCGACTCGCCCCACGGGTCCGTCTCTTCGGGCGGATTACCTACGACGATCCTCACCTGCTCCTCGGGTCCGACATCCATAGTATCGCCGATCCCGAATGTCCACACCGCTCCGGACGAAGTTTTATACGGAGATATCTGCCTGCCAGCCGGATAAGTTCTCATAAGGGCGTTTTTACCGTAAGACGGCGCGGGCAAACGCACCATACCGATCGAGTCAAGATATCCCGATAGCTGTTTTATTATCCTGCCGGAACTTGTAACAGCCGCGGAAGAATCGGGCAAGAACGGCAGTTCGGATATCATGCTCCTTATTTCCGCGGTTAATCTTTTCACATCATCATTTTCGCCGTAAGCCTGGTACGCCTCCTTCGCGACGCACTCCGCTATGCCAAGCAGCGCCCGCAGATCGCCATACAGGCACATACGATAATCCCGCTCGCCGTCGCGGTATGGTATCTCATAATCTACGATATGCGGTAACCCGCTCGAGTAGAGTATATGAGGCCTTTCCGCGTCTACAGCGCCGTGAGCGATGCCCTTAGAGTGCATCTCGCTTACGGCTTCATACAGCCAGATGATCTCATTGACCCTCGCGCTCAGATATTCTCTTAGAGGCATGCCTTCGAGAGCGCTGTAACGTATATGTTCGGCAAGGGACAGGGTCCCGTAATCGGGCATTAAATAGACGCCTTCATCCTTATACACGGCGTGCACTTTAGCGTGGCACGGGTGCTTTAAAAAGCCGCCGCACAGCTCTATCTCTTTTTCCCGGCCCTCTATTGGTTCGATAATAAATCGCAGACCCGTATCGACTTCCACGACTAACTTTTTATCGTCGCCGCCATGAGCAAAATTGCGTTTTTCTACTTCATATTCTTTGCCGCCGAGGATAATTGCTTGACCAGTATTGAGACGGCTTATATCGATCTTCGCCGGGGCCCGGGTTATTTTTGGCTGTCCGCCTTTATCATTAGATATTACCCGCAGTACTTGCTCAAGATACGCATGAAGGTCGGAGGCTCTGACAACAGCACTGCCGTAAGGCGCGGGTTCGGAGATTAGCGGGGAATCCGGATAAAGGGCTCTGATCGCTTCCTGAAGATTATCTATACACCACAATAAGGAAAAGTCTTCGTTAAGTATGCCTATATTTAACGGCGGGGTAAGCTTTTCTTTAAGAGGCAACTCCCCGATCCGCAAACGCTCCGCGGCCGCCGCAACCACCGCGAGAGTATTATAGTACGATTCGACCCTGCCTTTATTTACCTCCGGGTCAAGTCTCGCTTTCTGCCATGCCTCGGAAGCCCACCTCAAATAATAGTCGCCCAGCATATTCCATGCCAATATACCTGCGAACGCCGCTGTCATTACTGCGGCCGCCGGCACTAAACCATAGTTATAATACACGGCGAGTGCAACAAGCGCTAACGGCAGTATCTTAATAATGTTAAAAATCGGAGCGCTTCCCGATTCGCCCAATCCGTCCAAACCCTTATTTTCCGCAGTAACGCTTTGCGATAACTCACCTTCGAGACCATAAGCGGCGATTATTTTCTTTTTAACGGCCGCATTCTTTTCCGCGGCTGCTTCACTGACTCTTTTCGCAAGCGCATTGTAATGATCGTTGCGTATGTGCCTGCCATCGGGAGTAATACTCTGCCCAAATCCATAAGCAGAAACATCGGAAATGTAGAATATCGTAAGTATCTTAAAGAAATTTTCCAGGCCTACGCCCGATTTTATCGCCATATCCTTGATCTCGGCAAAAGCTTCGTCGACGCTTTTTATGCCGCGCACCATCAGACCTATAGAGTCTTTCTCGATTAATGAGACCACAAAATCTATCTCCGCCGGGGTAAATTTCAGCCTATTCATCAGCTTTCGTATTATCTGAGGAGTGTAAGTATATTGGCGGTTTTTATCTCCTTCATCTTCGGCCATAGGTTTACCTATATCGTGCAGCATAAGGGTCAGCCTGAAGAGCGCCGGCACATCGAGGTTGGGTATTTTCGGCAGATCGCCCGCCATGCCCGACCGCTCGAAATTTCTGGCTACTATCAGTGTGTGCCCGTATAGTTTTCGGCCGGCCGCGGTAAACGCCTTCGCGTATCCGAGCCTGTCACTACTAACAAAATCGAGCGTTTTCCTTATATCATACTGCCCTCCCCTGCCTCCCCATAAAAGGAGCTCATTTAGAGATTCCCGCAAAGCCGTGCTTTCGCTGTCCGGGCCGGGAAGCGCTTCTTCCAATAGCCTACTGACTTCATTTACGTCTTCGAAACCGAGCACCGAGGCTATCTTTTGGCTGTCAGGCAACGGGAAATCCGGAGATATGAATGACAAGGCCACCAAAGCCTTTATCAATTCCTTTTTCGAATCATCCGTCAATGCCGACAGCGGGACAGCTTTATTACTGATGACGCCGAAATCCGGGGAAAAAGATATGCCTAAATCTACTAATTTTTTGGCATCGAAAGCGAGAGCTATAGAGGGTGTCTCTAAAATTTTTCTTCCAAGGCCCATGCCTTTGGCCACCTCTAAAAGAGGGACGCGATTCAGGAACCACGTGGGGCGTCTAAGAGATACCTCATTACGGCTTAATATCAACCATATAACGCCGATCCAGGTGCGGTGATAAAGCCATCCTTTATTGGAAGGATTTTCCTGAAGATATCGGTTAAGGAATCCGGACGATGTATATGCCACCGGAATTAACGGCGCGGGGCGGGATACGGGCGCCATACTTGCGGTATCGGCAAGCAAATCGCTGTGCGCCGGCGCGCGTATCCTGTAAGAACCTAATCCTATAGAGCTTCTGACATTAATATGGCGGTTGCCCGACGAGGCCGCGCAAAGCTGAGGAAAAACTTTTACGGGAAAATCATCCTGCAGGAAATACAACGCCGAGCCTACACAACCGCTCAAATCCTCATCCGCAACGCGCACGCCGCCGGAAGATGAAAATTCGGCCAGCTCTCCGCCGAAAGGCGATATCTCTTCCACTCCCATCTCTCTCATTGCAACAACCAGCTTCTTCCAGGCAGGCCTGCAGCCTTCCGTAGTATCAAGATCGACCCGCACTCCTATCGAAGGCGTAGGGTTATATGGCGTAACTGACGGCACATCCACGATAACCGCTCTCGTCTCCACGTCCTGCAAATTCTCATAATCTCCGCCTATGACAAAAACTACGCCTGTCTCTTCACGTAACGCAGTCTTCAGGTTGGCAAGATAAACCTCTCTTTCATGCGGATCCGCAACGTACTTACCTCCTATATGCACGTACAGAGCCGCCCTGCCCTCATGACGCGATATTATCTTAAGCAGATCATTTTTGCGCGCAAGCGCCTCCTGCCAGCTTATCCTGCGCGACGATATCGGGCCCGGCATAACCTTGCCACCTGATGCGAATAAATCCCGCGGCGCCGGCATTGCAAGCCGCTTTTTCAAGCGCTCTATCAAGTCTCTTTCGGCAGTCCCGGACGGGAATAACGCCTCTCCCCTTCTCATAGATTCGGCGCGCAGATATTCTTTATAAGCAGCAACGATTCTCTGTTCGGTGCGCCGCCCTTGAGGCATACCGGACAAGGCCTCGGCGTCGGCTATACTCATCCCCAGCTCCGTCAATATTTCCGTAAAAAAGGTTCTCATATCTTTAAGGTGTCTGTCCTTCTTCGAATACGGCCCGACTATTATCGTATCTTTATATTCGGATCCAAACCGGCCGAATGCGGCGTCGATATACAAGGCGGGTTTTTCGTTCCCTGTATACACGGCTGCCCACGCATGATATATATCAGGGGCATCTTTATTTTTGTATAGCCCCGGGGTAACTTCTATTCTCACCTCATCGTTTCCGCCTATCGGAACATTAAACCGTTCGGACAATAATTCCGCCAAGAGAACGGATATTACGCCAGATTCCCGGGATTGAAGATCGGACACCCCTTCTTCTTTCAGCGCGGCAAAGAGATCGCCCTCGATACTCTTAATGAAATCGCTTATTTCCGCGTGGCTGACACCCGGATCTGCCCGGTATCCATCCTGCAGTTCTTTCATATCATTCCGCTCCGTTGGATGCAGCCAATGCTTATAATTCGGCTGGACGTGATAGCGAGCTATGTCTACTCCTTCTTTTTTTAATGCCTCTATAAAGGTCCCATTACTTTCTGCCAGGGCTATGACCGTGCCTTTCACAGGGACAGCGTCAAAGAGCCCTTCTTCTTTATATAATGCCGCTGCCGCAGCTATATGATCCGCTATAACCTGGCAGGCCCTTGAGGAAAGTTTATTGCTATTTACGAAAATTTTTATACGCGCTCCCGGAACAAGATCGGATGTATTTAACATAATACCACCCGCGTCAAACCTGTTTTTTATCGGTGAAACCCCTCCGCCTCTTTCGATCATACTATATTCTATTTTAAGATCTTCCCGGAAATTCAAGCCTGCGCTTAACAATATCGAGGCCATCGCGCCAGCCGGTTTCCCGTGCATATCAACATTCAGCGTCGCAATGGCGCTGGCTTCCCCGTAAGCAGGTGCGCCGCCGCCCTGCAAGTCCTCAACTGAACGAAATGCCCTTGCGCCGAAATTGCGCGCGGTTCGGATCATTTCGTTTCCGATCTCACGGCCAAGCGTACCGAGAATGTCACCCTTGATCACCGCACTGGCAGCTGCCGCGGCCCACTGGGCACCGTGCCTGCCCGGCCACGGCCTTTGTCTTCCCCCTCCGACTGCCGCTTTCCGGCCTTCCGTCTTCACCTGCGCCCGGGAGTCCGCCCTAATAACCTTTAACTCATAAACGCGCTTGTCATATTCAAAGATGCGGCCCGTTTCTTTTATTTCGTATCCGCACATCTTGCCGATCCTTATCAGCGATCCGATCATTTGCGGTTCTTTGTCCCGGGAAAGCGCTGACAACAAAATTACTCCGTCCGGCTTGGACAATGGTAAGACCGCCGCGATCAGATCATTTCTTTCGCTATCGCCTAATTCATCTAATACGTTCAACAGGAATATCTTAGAGTAATGATTTTTAGGCAAATCAACATCCTGAACGCGGCCTCGATATGTTCCCGTATCTATGCGCTCGCCTATCATGTCGTAGCCGAATATTTTTTCCATGAGCCTTTTGTAAAAATTTACTTTTCCTTCAAAGCATTTCGTCTGTTCTATAGCCCCTATATCACGTATTTCATAATATGGCGGCTGACATAAGTCCACTCTTGCACCTTTTATTGCAGAAAAAACGGCATGATCCGCAAGGGGGCCGCTGCCGATACACAATACGTCATCATCCTGCCCAATGCCGATCCCATCGATCATATAGGCTGTATTAGAACGCATCCAATCATATGTACCTAACTCCCGATCCATAGCATCGGCTATCACTGAAGCAGTTATGGGCTTAGTCACGGTTGGGCCGGTTTGCCGGTTTTCAGGCGCCATTTTTATATGCACATAGGCTGTCTCTTCCACCGTTCCACTAATATCATCAATATAAGGGACATTCAGGCTGAACTTTCCGACAAACCGCACGAAGGGGTCTTCCGGATATCTCGTAATCGCAAAAGGCTCTACCGAAATATGTATACCGCCGGGTTTAAGGATACGCCCGATCTCTTTCCGCGCTTGAGCGGCCTGGCCGCGGTCAAAGGGCATCGCCTTTACCGTATCGAAAATGCACCTCTCCGTTACAATGTCCATCATACCGGTAAACTCTTCAGGCAATTCAAGAACGTTCATGCGATATCCGTATATCTTGGGTGTCGGTTTTCCATGAAATTGCTCGTCGAGGAAATAGTCTAATGCGTAGAAAACGTCCCAACTGACGTCAACAAGATGTATGGCGCCTATCTCCGGGTATTGCTTGATCAATCTGGTAATTGCTTTAGGATTCGTTCCCGGCCCTATAAAAAGAACGTTAGCGCCTTTAAGGTCCGGCTTGAAAGAATAGGGCCCCGTATCGGTTTTCATGGCTTCTTCGATAAAATTACCGACGAAATGATATCTGGTGTTCTCCTGCGGGGCAATACTTGTAGAAACATACGCATCTTCTGTATTAAAATCGGGTGAAGTGACTCTGTATTTCATCCCGGCTTCCATAATTTGCTGCGCAGTTAACCATTCACGCAGTTCTATAACTTTTAATTTGGGCATTTTATCATTTTCTAGTTCACCCAGGCGCTTCTCTATTCTTATTGCTTTCTTCGCGGGGCCATACATACCTATTGCGTTAACGGCCATACCAGGACGCGATTCTTCTCTCCTGGGGAATACGCGGTCTTCTCCGTTATCCGGCGAGCGCCTGATATCTAAATAGGGGTCGGGATTTGATTTCGATGCCGTTTTTTGTTTATCCGGCAACGGTACACTAGCCATGAAAACTAATCGCCCGCCCTCGAGTTTAATCCCTATATTTAGTCTTTTAGCGATCTTCGCATACGCTTTAATCTCTTTCTTGACTATACTGGGCATAACAACATCTTTTTTATATCCCTTGGCATCCTCTAATACCAATTTCATTAAACGGAACCGCACGTCCTCTTTACGCGTTTCATCATATACATATAAATAATTTACGTATATTTTGCCCGGGTAATTTACGGGGTCGAGATCATATTTAATATCTCCTAGTCTATGAGGGCCGGACTTTATGGTAAAATAAACTTTGTGATGCCCTTCCTGATATCGCTCATGTTCGATTTTGAGACTTGCGGGCATAAGGGGTTCTTTGGGGAAAAGTTTGTTATATACCATTATGATAATGTTGACTATAACATGGGTAATAACATACCCGGCATAAAGACATATAGCAGGCGCGCCGGGAGATTTAAATGTCCACCAGAGGCTTATAAGCATTACCGCAATAGGAGCGGTAAAAACACCCTGGATCGTATCGCTTGCAGAGGGTTCCTTATTATTATTGGCTTTATATAACGAGACATACCTTGGGACATTTACATCATGCAATAAAACCAATAGCAGCGACGCGAAGATCACTCCTGCTAACCCGCCAATAATACCGCCAACCCCTTCACCCATATTATGCCCCATGACTCTGACGCCCTCTTCCAGTAACGGCATTATGATCAAACTGCTGAACCAACTTATACCGGAACTAGAGCTCAACGCTATCGAGCCTGACGGGCGGTCATCATCCATATCTTCCAGAGATACAACCGGGGCCTTATCTATTTTCCCGCTGAGAAGGTTCGCTGATTCCCCATCCTCTTTTACCCGCGACCCGGGAAGCCGATCCTGCGGCGCCGGACGCGGAGTGCCGCCGCCCAGATCTTCCGGCATACCGTCCGACGTTAACCAGTCACCGGCGGGTTTTAAATAGCTTCGCGGGCCATCCGTGCTTTTCAATGGATTCTGCGGCACGCGGCCTGCGGCCATCTTCTTCACCGCGCCCTGCGGCCGTGCCTCGGACGGAGCCGTTGTGCTCGTTAGAACCTTCAAATTATTCTCTAAACGCCCTATTTCAGTTTCTATGAGCAAATAATCTATGACATCGCCTCTTATTCCGTTAAAATATTTACCATCCCGCATATCAGCCAGAAAAACCTTTAATCTCACGATATCTTTTTCTAATTGCCTGAGGGCCTTTCGCTTTATTTCCGGCAGGTTCAACCCCTCGCCTCTTCCTATTCTCGCATCAAGCTCTGCCAGATCTTGATGTGGCATGGAGCCGAGCGCCCTTTCTACCTCAAGTTGTTGCGGAAGTATCTTGGCTATGACTTCGTTAAAGCACCCTGTTTCTGTCAATTCTCTTCTTGTTTCTTTATTGACAAAGCCTATCTGTATATAAGGCAAAAATTTCCTTCTTTCAGAAATGGAAATACCTGATTCATTTAATTCAGCGGCCAAATACCTCTGCCAGGAAGGATGGCGCTTCCTTACTTTGTCCCGCGCCTTCTCTTCCGCTGCCGCTACCTTATCCTTAAGGGATTTATTTTCAGGCAGATCTATTATCCTGTGCCATTCTTTAAGAAGCATCCCCTGAGAAACCAGAAATATATTTATCATTTGATTATTGAGCGGGACCCGCACATTACCCGATTCCGCCTGCGCCCTGAATGCCCTATCTATCGCATCGTAACCTTCTATGTTAGTACGAGCCCTGATCGGCATCGGCTCATCTAAAAGTGTGCTATCCGTTCTGCTTTCTGCGTACGTTTTTATAACCTCACCCATAGGACGCAGTAAAGAAAAACGCGATAACATACTGCCCGCGCCATACATTACGTTCATCGCGGTAAAATCAAATTGCCTTCGGGTTACGTCAAGCCGGGACGGCGCCAGCCGTTTCGCGAAAATCTCTTGTTCGTACTTAAAATATTTCAGGTTTTGTTCATGGTGGATGCCGGAGGTGCGGTAATAGATCAGCGCGGCTAATATTACGGCGGCGGCAAGAGGCAGGACCGCGGCAAGGTAAAGAATAGATACTACAAACAAAGGAACCGCGTTCAATAAAGCTATCGCTAACGCGTCGGACAGCGGGGGCCCTCTTACTCCCGGAGCAGATATGGCATGAGCGGCGAAGAATAAGGTCCAGGTGACTGCGATAGAACCGCACAGGGCAAGTAAAAGGTTATAATCCGAAAAATACGCCAAAGCGGCCGAAAGCAATAGATTGCCTATGCCAAACCACTTCTGCTCGAAGCGGGATTGCCCCCTCTTGTCCCATCCCTTCTTATCGAAAAGATAACTCACCCACGGGATCATTCCGACTATATCGCGTCCTGTTTCCGTTTTGCGCAGTAAAGTATTTACCGCCTCTGCCGAAAGTTCATACACACCCAGACATTTCTTGACTTCGTAATGTTTCAGATAGCCCAGGATGGTTAAACTGCCGCTATCCGGAGACACCGTTAACCCAAAAACTTTACCGAAAGGTACGGGAATATAACCGGCTTCCCTGAAGCCTTCTGCGGTCTCGGTATATAAATGTATGCGCGCCGGAGACGAAACTGTCTCTTCCGCTATATAAAACCTGGTCCCCGTCCCGTCCCGCCCGTGCATAATACCGACAGGCTGGTTAATAATATAGTTGAATACGGCCGCAGCAGGGTTGGCCGCTCCTTCCGCCGATGCTTTTTTGTCATTTACGAACGCTTTCCTGTCAATATCGAAAAAATTGACTATGCTCACCGGCATGACGTAGACTTCAGGATGGCCGGCCACTATAAGTATGCGGTTCACCCGATCGATACTCAGGTGCACCTCCATGCATTCCGTGCGGTCATAACCATTACCTCCGTAAAGCGAAGACCCGACCCTCTCCTTTTCACCGCTCGTAAGATCCATGACCATTATCGATTGCCGGGCATAGTCCCAGTAATATAACTTCCTTTCGAAAACGGCCATAGACGCAGGCTCCGCCTCCATCTCTTTATCGGCTGTATCGTATTCTTTTATGAAACGACCGTCCGGACCGTATTCAAATACCCGCCCGTCCCCGGCCGCAGCAAATATGGACTCTTTCTCGTCCACAGTAATGCAATTCGCGTTACTAATATAGTTGCCTTCACCGTCCGCAAGAGAAACGTAAGCGCCCGTATCCATATTGCGTATCTGCGGGCGGCCCCTTACTACAAATACGATGTTGCCGTTCGCAAGCCTTTCGGCGGAATTTGTCTCGTTGTCGCTTGTCGAAGTCAATAGCTCGAAAGAATCGGAATATTCGGGGTAATCATAAATTATCGCGCGGGCCCTGAGAGAACCGTCTTTAAGCAATCCTGCCGTCTTAGCTCCGATACCTTTTACTCTATTCGCATATCTGCGCATATCGGCCCCGGCCTGGATATTCAGCGGGATCGCTCTCCACTTTCCGGCTATAGCAGCCTGATCTTTACGGCTTTTTATCGCATCAGCCTCTTTACGCAGTCTTTTAGCCGCCGCATTCTCTATCTTTTTCCTGTGGTTACTAGCCTCGCGCCATGCCTTTTCCTGTTCATCTACCAGCGCTTCATCTTCCGAGTCCATATTCACAAAATATGTGTCAGATGCGGCATACTGTTTATCGCGCCCGACGGCCAGCCGTTTTACCATCCTTCTTACATAAGAGACAGGTAATGCGTTTAAACCTTCCTTATAACACCGCAGGCTCTCTCTTGCCGCGTCAAGCACATCTAACACTCTGTACAAAACAGCCGGGGTCAGCTTCCTGTCCCAGCCGGGCATAGAGCTTTTTAACCGGTCTGCAAGTTCGTCCCATACCCTCGCTCGCATCTCTTCGCCCGGCGGCACTATACCGTCTTTGCATATTCTATCGTAAAAAACTTTCGGGGCGAACATGTCCGCTTTTTCACGCATAGCTTTTAATATCTTTCCGGCCGTATCGGAGTTTAACTCTCCGGGTTCCAGCCGCCTTAAAGCGGATAGTCTATTAAGAGCGTCGCTCCTATTTCCGTCAAGAAGCATCTTTTCTAACAATGTCTCTGCGCCGAAATCAACTCTGTCCGCACCCCAATTGGCCTTCACTATACCTACTATTCGAGCCTCTTCATTTATAGCCGCGATAAGCCACTCTCTGCCTTCCGTTATTTCGGTTTCGGAGATCGAGGCCGGCGGGACGCTTCTTATGGTATATCCCTGGCTTCTCATGAATCTCTCTTCCGCGCCGTATTCTTTTATCATCCGACGTATCTCATGAATATACAAAATTTCATCGGGGATCCTATCCAGCGACGTTATCCCGAATTGTTCCCGCATCATAACCAGGAATTTTTCTTCCGGCAGTTCAGCTTGCTCCATCAATGCGCGAAGCTTCGCTATCTGCTCTCCGGATATGGGTGTGCGGAAAAGCTGGGGGCTTGCCGGCATAAGCGGCGTTTTCGGGAAAATTTTATTGTGCAGTATAACTATGATGTTCGCAAGGACATGATAGATCAAATATTCTTTATAAAGGAATGAAGCAGGCGCCGCGGCATATACATACGTCAACCACAGACTGATCAGCGCGACGACCGAAGGCATTATGAAAACAGCCATAGCTGTACCGGCGGCAGAAGGCGCCTTACCGTTATGGTATTTATATATTTCTACATACCTCTTCGTATTAACATCGTGCAATAGGATCAAGATGGCCGAAGCCGCTATAAGGCCTATCCATCCTCCGGCAAGGCCTCCGATCCCCTTACCCATCTCATACCAGCATACCCTGACCCATGCTTCTAAAGGCGGTAATAATGCCAAAGAATAAAACCACCCTATCCCGGAAGGAGGCCTTGACGCAAATCCGCTCTCGCTTTCAGCATTCCTTTTAACGGGAACAGCGGCATGTTTGATCTTTTTTACCCGCGCCTTCAAAACATCCGCGATCTTGCGCGAGCCGACCGCGCCCAGCACGCCCTCCTGCTCCCATTCGCTTTTATTCAAATAAAGAGGCGTATATCCGTTTCCGATCAATAGATAATTCATTAAAAACCATGCCAGGCGATGGTGGCCGCTTGCGGGATGCGTATTGCCGCCCGAAAGATCCGGTATCGTATCGAATCCCCGTAATAGCACATCCTCTCCGGAAAAATCTGCTCTCCGCCCGCCGCCTATAAATATCTCCCGCTGAATGATGTGCGCATAGATATCGCCGGCGTAAGCAATAACATTCTCGCCATTGGCGTATTTATGGTTTACCAGTTCTAGAATATAGCCCAGGCTTTCTTCGGCTGAACTTATCCTTTGCTGTTTTATTTCATCAGTATATTCCGGATTTTGCCTGTCGCCGCGGTATAATTCGAAGAGAGTGATGATCTTAGGCCATGTAAGCGGCTCGCCAGATACTGAATTAAAATACTCTGCCGCCTCTATAAAATGGCTATCGCATCCGAGTTTCCGCAAAATATCTATGTCAAGTTTACCTATTTGCCGGTCATCCGCCGTTACTGCAAGCGACTGATTTCCCGGGATACGATAATGGCAGATATATGTAGGAGGCAGCTTTCCGGCCGGACGGCAATCTACGATATTAACTTCCGGTTCGCTTACCGGCTCCATCTCAGGGAATGAGACCTCCGGATAAAGGTTATCTATACGCAAATTGTACATCTTCCGGCCACTGCCTTGGGCTTCATAATGCCTGTATTGGGGTTTTTCCGAAGCGGCATTCAGCCAGTCGCAAAGCTCGCCCGGATCCATAACCCTGCCGGATCCGTCACAGACGTCAAAACACTCTACGCCTTCGATAAAAGCGATGCCGCCTTTCTTTAGAACCCGTTTGCACTCACGCAGGATCATATTCTTTTGCCGCATATATCGCAAAGACTCGAACGTAATTATCAGCACATCGAACGAGCCGTCCGGGAAAGGCAGCCCCCGGTCGACATCATGCTCCCTGATATTTTTAAAGAAATAATCGGTAAATTCCTGATAGTCGGGGCCGAGAAGCCTGTAATGCCTCTCATGCAGCCTTATATTATTTTTATTTATAAAATCGAGCGATAATTCCGGAAATTGCTTCCTCATATCATAGATATAATGGCCTGCTCCGGCGCCTATGACCAGTCCCCTGGGAGAATGCCCTGCGCTGCGCGCCTCCTGCATTACACCGCGTATAGCCGGCGCGGCCTCACCGCCGAACATCTCTTCTGTTTTACTGAACCGCCTGCTAACCCAGATAAGCGCAAGGAACTCGTTTTGCTCGGTATTTACTTCAGCTTCTTTATCATTTTGCAGGACCTCATTTCCCGTATCTGTTCGCCCCTGTCCGGAGATCTCGTCCATGCGCAGGAATGCCTTCGCGCCGAATCTTTGCGCGGTGCGGGCCATCTCGCGGCCGATCTCGAACCCGGGAGCGCCTATAAGAGCACCTGCCGCCGCATCATAGACGGCTGCCGGGACCCATTGCGCGCCTCGCCTGCCCGACCACCACGCCGGCCTGCTCTTGCCGCCGCCGGCCTTCCGCCTCTGGCCTGTCTTACCTTTTTTAACCGTGACGGGTTCAGATGGGCCAATATTTTCATTTTCATCACCGTATTCGTCGTCTTCGTCATCTCCATCCATTTCGTCATCATCGGGCTTCCCTGCAACGGCTTTCCTTAAAAAGTCAGTATCCGATATCTGCAGGTCTCCGGCGGAGATGGTCCCGCTTATAATAAGTTTTTTCAGCTTATATTGGGCGGTGGTAAGCAGCATCTTACGGTCATTGGACCTTCTAAGGTTGAGTCTTTCGACTACGTCTTTTAAGGCCGGCTTCCTTATATAGCCGCTCTCCATATATAATTCAAACGCTGTAGAAATAATCTCCTCAACAGGGAAAAGAGGTTCCGGATCCATAATAACAGCTTCTTTTCTCCCCATATCTCGCTGCATTTGAACGACATCTAATTCATCTTCAGGATCCATTATTTTCATGAATTTTTTCGCAGCGGCAGGCGATGGGGCGATAGACCGGCTGAGAGCTTTCAATACCATAAGCGGAAGCGTTTTCGCCAGCGCGTCATTTCCTTTCTCGGGATCCAGGATATAACTGCACACATATAATCCGCGCTCATCGCAAAAAATAAGCTTCGGCGCTTTCCCGCGTTCCCGTATCTTTTGCGCTTCGAATTCGTACAACAATCCATCTTTAAGATATGCTTCCATACGTTCATATGAAGCATTTAAGATTCTCGATATTTCTCCGGAAGATATACCATTGTGCCGGGCGAGCTCCTCTATAAGCCCCCTATTGTCGATCATATCTTTGACTTTCCCTATGGCAACCCTTATAGCCGTCCCTACCTTATCGTATGAGGAATAATCCTTATGCATTTTTTTAATCGCGCCGCCCAGCACATAATAGCCTGCGCTGTTCATCTCGGCCATGCGTACCGTTTGAACACCATCCCTGGAACGCGTAAAAATACACTCGATCATTTCGGTCGCGGAATTTAAACGCATTTCTATTATGAGAGGAGAATAAGAGCTGCCGCCTGTTTCGATTTCGTGCTGAACGCCCCATACCTCGTATTTATATTTACCCTTATCATCAGTGAAATCCCGGAATTTAATGCCGTTACGTTTTAAAGGATTGTTGGTATCGACATCCGCGAGGACGGCGCTCAAAATATGTCTGCCGGCTTCTAGTTCGACATTCACGATTGCCGGCGATGTCGCGCCGGCTTCGGCGGCCTGCGGTTTTGCGCCGGATTTTTTACTTAGCTCAATAATATGCGCCGGGGCGCTGCGATATTCCTCATCTTTTAAGGAATAATACCTCCACCCGAAAGATTCCTTACTGCCTTTTATATCAAATATATCGCCGCAAACAGCCTTGCGGAATTCCGCATCTATATCCGGCTCGGCAGGACCTGCCATATTATAATAGATCTTTCCGCCGTCTTTATTCAAAGAGCTTTTGATTATATTCACCAGCGAGATCAGGCCGGCCCTTCCCGTTATCCCCGGCGCTTTATCCACCCAGCCCTCAGACTTATACGATCTCGGATTGATGATGTTAACGCAAACTATCCTGTCAAATTGAGAACCTATATTCGCGGTTTTAACAGTATCGGATATGCTGCCGGCATGGATAGAAAGCGCTTCTTCCAGGTCGATGCCTGACCGGCCGAAAAATCTCCTATGGGTCGATACGACCCCTTTCCACTCTTCGATAATATAGCGATTCCCTATATCATATACGACTACCTGTCGCGCCCCTGTCGCAAGCATAAACAGCGGAATTAAATCCGGGCCTTCGGCTATATAAAGGACGCTCTTGCCTTTCACATCAAGCTCGTCGATTGCCGCGCTTAGGTCGTCCCAATCCATACCCCTTTTAAATATTGTCCCGTTTTCGAGAATTAAATGCTGATGCCCTCTATTAACCGCTATATCGATAAAGTCTGCCAGAGCGCTATACCCTGTTTCATGCACGGTATTTTCGGCCGGCTCTTTTTCCTGTTCCGGTCCAGCCTGATCTAAACTATCTGCCGCCTTGCCCTTTTTCTTTATTGCCGCCTTCTCGATCCTAAATTTGATACCGAGAGATTTCAGTTTCTGATTTATATCCGGGACGAGCATATTAATGGCCGAGTGGATAAGCATAGCCACAAGCACGGCTGAT
Source organism: Candidatus Omnitrophota bacterium (assembly GCA_028715345.1). Classification (GTDB taxonomy): domain Bacteria; phylum Omnitrophota; class Gorgyraeia; order 2-01-FULL-45-10; family 2-01-FULL-45-10; genus FEN-1322. The sequence continues at coordinate 55,383 of JAQUSB010000006.1, forward strand.
ACGTTCGCGGCTATGGCGGATACGCCTGTGGCATTTATGGCTATAATGGCGGGCAGGGTTACTATGACTGATATGAGGCTAGGGATCGCGGTCTTCTCGATAAATTGTGCAGGACTTCTTGCGCTGAATAGGTGCAGTGCGATAAACGCCAATCTGAACAAAATGAAAACGCCGAATGAATTCGGATAGAGAGCCAGAGGCAGTCCCGTAAATATGCCTTCCTCTATTATCGGAGCGATCTCGTCATCGTATTCGTCATCGTCGATCTGCTTACCCAGCTTCCCGGCCAGCCATATTACAGGACGCTTTAATATCCATAGAACGCCTTTGGCCGCCGCTGCATTATCAGACATCGTCTTTTCATTCAGATAATTAATGAATTTTTCGACCTTTGCAAGCGGCGGAATGCCTATATCCGGCTGTATTTCTATAATAGTGTGAGAGCTTACTGCGTGCCCACGTCCGAAGCTGCGGCTGATGCCGATATATCCGCATTTATTTTCTCCGTCATATATATCAAGCTGTCCTTCTGCCTTATCTTTTTCATGCTTAAGCATTAAACCGGCAGCCGCGGCCGCCTCTTCTATAAGTTTAATATTAAAAAGGTATTTAAAGCGTATATGATTGTGCATTACATATTCAACTGCAGGAATTTTTTCTACGCGCTCCGAAAATTTATCTACATGGTTGGATACAAAATAAGCGCTATGAGGCCTTTGGGACGCGATATGCAGAAGTTCAGCGATAACGGATTTTTCCTCATCGGAAATAGAATATTTTCTCAGCAGAGGGTGCCCGGGATGAAAATACAGCATCATGCTATCGCATAATTCATGCCTTGGGTCACTCGCCCCTGAGCGGCTTATTCTCTCCAGACTTTTCTTTTCCCTGTATAAAAAGACAGTTTTAAACCAGGCGTCTAAATGCGGATACATCGCATGCGAAAAAACTTCCCCTACCTCGTGCGCGATCACCAGTTTATACGTTTCCCTCAAAAATTCTACCTGGTCCGCTTCGGAAAGTAACGGCCTGGACGGCGCAACCTCTGTGTCGATCATTGCCTGCACCGCGCTAGCTAAAAGATCGCGCGGTATATCCGGTATAGCGATCTCACCCCTGTATATAACCCCATCGGGAAGTTGATCCTGAAAGGATATAGCGCCAATATCGCCTTCCATGGGGTCGATCCTGCGGTAAGTGATATCTTTTAGCAGGAAATCCGGCAAAGGCGCCACCGCATCCTGGATGTCCTTATCACTGAGTATCCGGATAAACCCTTCTCTGGGCCCTTCGACAGGAGCAGTCCTGCCATATTTTTTATACTCCTCATTAATATCCCTTTTGATCTCTTCCGGATCCATTTTTTGCGCGCGCGCGGCTTCCCGTACTCCTTTAAAATAATTACGAAGCACGTACAGCGGAGTTCCGTACATTTCGGCCGAGGAAAGCAATCTGCGCCGCGCCTTTGCATCGGCCATTACCAGATCCGGATATTCTACATCCGCAACCGCGCCGGCTCTATTGGGATCCGCTATCCTGAGGATGTCATCTGCCCTGGCATAAACGTCGGGATCAAGGTATGGTATCATGACTATATCTTTTGCCACATTTGCCGCTTCACTCAAAATACGTGATCCGTATTTTTTATCGCCCACTATACCGGCGGTCCGATGCGTTTCCTCACATAATCGCAAATAGGCATTGAGTACATATCTGGCTCCATCCTTTACATTCCGGGTAACGGGGTCGTCTTTGTATTCTTTAAATAGCTGATACGATCTGGACAATGTGACCGATGCGTTATAGTATTTACCTGCCCTGACGAATGAGAGGGCTATTTTATTTTGGATATTCATCATCGGCTTTACCTGTGCTTTTAGATTTGTAGTAGCAGGCTTTAATTCATTCAATAAACGGCAGGCGCGGCCAAGCATCTTATCCGCCTTATAAAGCATATCCAGCCGCGCTTTATCTTTCATATTCATTTCCCAAAAAATATTACCCAGATTATTATGAGTAATTATGAAGTGATGGGCGTTTGACCTAATGGCTTCGAATGCTTCCTTGTTAGGCTTCGATCCTTCGTATATTTCACAGGCTGTGTCAAGAGCCGCTTCGGCGCCTTCAGGGTCTGTCTGGGCAAGCGTAACCGCGATATTCTGGTACCCGGCCATTACAAATGCCGCTTCCTTATTCATACCCACTGCCGCAGGGTCATCCTTATACAGGTCGAATATCCTGCGGGCTTTCTCAACCATCAATCGCGCCGTCTTTATATCTTTGCCTTTGATAATGGTAGCCAGATCGCAATAACAGCCTTCGATATATTGAAGCTGCGGCTTGATCTCTTCCACCAGGGCATCCTCTTTTCTGATCTTTAAAAATAAGAATATTCGATACGCTCTGTCGAGAAGCTCTTTTGTTTCCGGATAATTCTCACCGCCCCTTGCCCTCATAAGATCATTTGCCAGGAGAGAAGACGCCTTGGCAATAAGCGGCCCTTTCGCCCTCGTGATATCGTTGTAAAGCCCTATCCTGAATTCCGCGAACAACCTGTACATCCTGTCGACAACGATCTTTTCTCTGTCAAGCTGTCCTTTTTTACTAAGGCGGATTAATAAACTCCTAAGGGTGTCTATAACGTGACCGACCTCTTTTCTTACATCGGCAGTTTCCGGGTCGTCTTTATTCTTATCCAATATAGAACAGGCCTCTTCTATAGCGGCGTATGCCTCATCAAATTTACCCGGCGCAATAAGGGCTATCGCTTTTTTGTTTAATGCAACGATGGCTTTCCTCGGGGCAGAATGCCTGGGCGATGTTTTCTTTACCGGCTCGGTCAAGAGGTTCCCGCTTATTGATACACCTGCAACAACGGCAAGCCACGGTACGGCCTCTTTTAGAAATTCATTAAATCCAGGGATGAGGCCCAATGCTATCAATATTTTTATGATACTTACGCCCAGGATCGCAAACACCAGCACCGCTTTCGCTGTCATACCTATGCCTAAAGCCGCGCTCTCGGATTTGATAAAGTCGGTAAGGTTCCCCCGCTTCGTCTTGAGCCAATCGAAAAGTCTCGGGAATGCGATAACAGGAACAATGCCTACCATAATGACGGGCGTAGGGCCTTTTTTGGGGGTTACCGGCAGACGAAATGTAAAGGTAGTGCCTCTTTCGGGTCCGTCATATACAGCGCTCGCCTTAACACTGCCTCTTTTTTGTATCATTTCTCTTATAATATTTAAACCGCTGCCTATGCGATCCGGGGCTTTATCTGATCCTACTATGGCGTCTTCGTTGAAAAGCCTGACTTTTTCCGGTTCCATTCCGGGGCCGTTATCCGATATAGTCAACACGATCTCATTCCCGTCCATAACCGCATCTATGGTTACACGGCCGCCGTCTATTTCGGCTACTTTCTCGCGGGCATTGCGCAATACATTGAGCACCGCCCTGAATATCTCGCTCTTAACGCCAAATGCGGCAATATTGCCGGATGATATTTCACACCTGATATTATGACGGCGAAGCTCCCAATGAACAGCCACATCCAGTATCTCATTGATATCGAATTCATAGGGTTGATCTGCAGTACCAAGTATCCACGCTACTGTCTTTACGCTATATTCGAAGTCGCGCGGGTCTACAGGTTTTTCCTCACCGGGATATTGAGAATCATATTCGTTCAATAGCCTGCCGATGTTATCGTCCGACAGGAGAGGCAGAAGTCCCCGGCACGATCCCGTAAAATTACGTATATCAGATTCCATCTTCTCCCTGTTCTCTCCCGTCGCGTTGTACCAGCCTGCGTCTATACTTATAAGGCGCAGGCAGTCGCAATATGCTGTAATGGCACTGCAATATGCGAGGATTTCCCTATTTTGCGTCTTACTCATCTGGACAAATTCGGCCAATGTAAGAATGGTCCTCATGCAGGAGTCGAAATCGTGGCCGAATTCTTTTACTTTCTCAACCATAATGCCATAATCATCCCCGCGTTGACCGTGTGGCCTGCTTATGATGGCGGCGATAAAATCGATGCAAGCTCTCAGCTTCCTATCTAGCAAATCTTTCAGTCCCGGGAAAAGTGTCAGCACTATAAGCCCCAGCATAAGCGGCCCGGAACGCATCCTCTTTTTGCTCAGTACATCCCACACAGAATCTATGTCGGAACGATTGGATGCTATGTCATCACGGAAGACCGAAGCGTCCTGAGAAGCAACCACTTTACACCTGTCGAAATCGAAGCGTTGACCCAGCTCCTTTACGCTGAATCCGCTGCGTGTAAGCTGGTCGGGATTGGCGGCATAAGACAGGTACACGCCGCCGGTTCTCATTACACGCTTCGTCTCTTCCAGCCATAACGGTATCGTGTGATTTATAAAACCGGCATTGGTTATCCCGCCCAGTGAATCGTCGATCACATAATTAGACATTTCCGCATCGAACCGTCCGCCGTCAAAACATGACATTCTATCGAAACTTGTATGCGCAAGAACTATTTTATCCTTTCCTCGTATATCCCGGCGCGCCTCCAGCATATTTTTTATTTCGAAAAGGTTGTTCCAGTTAATATCGGCTACGGTAATTTCTGCATCGGGGAAAACATGCCTCAAAGCTACTATCTCCTGGATGTGCCTGCCGGGCCCTCTTAATAATATCCTGCCGCTATTTATCCTCCTTACTACATCCGGTTTCAGGGCATCGACCAAGATCTCTGTATACGCGATCGCCAATTCTTCGCTTATCTCAAAACCAAAGATAACAGCCTCGGCATTAGTATCTTTAACTATAGTCTCATAGTAAGGCCGGGGCGATAATCCAGGATCATAGCCTGTTATGATCTTAATATCTCCGGAGTCGACATATCCTTTAGCCGCGGAAGTAAATACTGCTTCGCAGGCATTGTAGATCAGGCTCGCCCATTCCTGCTTCGCACTTATTACCTGCACAATAAGAGTCTCCGGCTTCATTTGTAATTCGGACATTGTATCCTTAAGCCATGCCGACCTATCGCAGTTATCCAGCAGGTCCCTCGCCAAAGCGGGTATGCCCACTTTTGGCCCATCATCATACTCCCATAAATACAGGCGTTTCATGGCCCCGGCATGGTTTCCTTCCGCTACCATTTGCTGTAAAGGCGTTATTAAACGTTCAACCGCCGCCTCGACATAACCGGCCTGAAAAGACTTTATGTAATCAAAAACTTCTTTAAATGCCTGCTTTCTCCATTTCAATATTTCATCCAAATGTTCTATCCAGCCTTCAGGGGGTTGGCAGGATTCGAATATGCCGGGACGAATACCGGAAAGATATTTATACAACTCCTCGGTCGATTTAAAAGAAGGGTGATCTATATTTAACGTATCATGAATAAATTTATCCGCCTCGGCAACTGTCCATTGAGTTTTATTGTCGGGATCATCCGGTTTAGGAGCATTACTGAAATACGCCGTCGCCGCAATACCTGAAAATATACCTATGAGAATAGCTCCTATGGCAAGAACACTGCTCCCTGACAATTTGCCTCCCGCGGCGCCGAGCGTAGCCGCGAGAAGATCGCTCTGCAAGATCAGCACAAGGGCTGTGGCAAATATACCGTAAAGCGTAAATCTATTAAGTATGGCCGCGGCTATTCTTCTCCAGAAAGGAGACGCGCTTACGGCCGTGTCAGGTTTCTGAACTTCAGGCGCCGGAGAAGATGCGGCGTTAATTGCAGGCGAAAATTTTTGTAGCGCAGGGGCATCGAACGCGGAAATTATTTCTCCGTAGTAATGGTTCCCCTTACCCCACACGCCTTTTATTTGCGCTTCACGTCTTTTCAAATAGTTTTTATGCGACGCTACTGCATCTTTTACGCTTACAAACCAGAATTTCGCGATGCCCGCTCTCCATAATTCCATAAGAGCAAGGTCCATAAGGAGAGTGCCTGTGCGCTCTTCTCTATAAGCAGGCAATACCGCCCTGTAAGCTATATACCCTACCTCTCCGGTGTCGCCTTTATCGATAGTATAGGCCGTAAAACCTATCACACGGCCGCCCTTGTCGACAGCAAGTACCACGGTATTATTTTTAAGCATAGAAAGGAATTTTTCTCTTAAGCCTCTATCCGCACCTTCCCTGGAGAGATACCATATATTAAACAGCTTCGTGGTGAGATTATCGACATCGTCCTCATATTGCTTCATATAGTCGCCGGGACGATAGTAGGAAATGTCGTGCTTCCGGGCGGGTTCTGTTTGTTCATGCGGCGGCGTAGCTTTTTTAGGCGCCGGCAATTTCCCGGTCTTGAGATATTGTATCCGGATGGGACTTCCCTCAGGCATTTCTAGCTCTTTGATGGGCTCGGTCGAATATTTGGACGGCCCGGCATTGCGGTCGTAGAACCTGAGCATATTTCCGCCGGCTAACGTCACGAATATTTCGGTTTCACCTTCGGAGTAAGGCGTGGCCCTGAAATTCTCATTTTCGAGCTTATTCAGGACGCTCCTTACGGCAGGCAATTGGACAGTGGCAAGAGGTAATCTCGATTTTATTATTTGATAAAGATATGCGGCATAAGCATCATCTGAGGCATGCTTAAATAAAGATTCGGGAGCGAGTTTACTATTTTCGGACCTCGAGCATGAGATCGGATCGGGATGGGCCCAGGCAATATCCTGAGCAAGGAAAGTCACGACCAGGATCGACGCTATGATCCTGACCGCTTTCGGAAACCTGCGTGGTAGTGGTTTTTCTGCGCTCGCTTCGCTATTCATTTGCCCTATATAATGTTTTATTCTTTTAACAAGACAAAAATAAAAAGACCAGATCGCCAAGCGTCTCTAGGCTATCTGGTCTTATATTAAGATATATTTATCGTAAAATGTAGCTAAATATATTTTTCTTAAGACCCTCAACTCCCCCGAGTTTTTTAGCGGGGATCCTAGAAAATATGTATTGTAAGAATACCATATTCCAGGATATGAGTCAAGTGCTTAAAGCTAACTTTTTTTACTTTAACCTATTCCTCGCCCTTTTTGAAGAATTTTGTCCTGATACCGCTGAAATCCTCGATGAATATTCTGCAGAGGTAATTGATCACTTCGCTCACTTCCCTGTTATTCTCGGTGCACATTCCTTTTATCTTCTCTTCGATAGATTTACTCGTCCTGCACCCCAGGAACCCATCGCATCTCTTTAACTTTTTCATACGCCTCCTAAACTTGTATATCAAATATTATACACATAAATACCTATCTTGGCAAGTTTATTCTGCCACGAGCTAGCTAAGTGCCGCGAGTTCTACGAGCGGCCAAGTTTATTATAGGCGGATAATAAACCTGAATATCACCTGGAGTATAAGGTTCGTGTATATCGCGGCTACGATATCGTCGAACATTACGCCGAGCGAGCCGGTCAATTTTTCCATCCTCTTCGCGGGCGGCGGTTTCAATATATCGAATATCCTGAACAGGAAAAACCCGAGTATCACAGCCAAAGCGCTGAACGGCACGAAGAAAAGAGCAAGCAGCATCCCGCACGCCTCGTCTATCACTATCATGTTGGCGTCTTTTCTCTTGTATATCTTTTCGGCTTCGCCGGAGAATATTATTCCCAGCACGAAAAGGAACAGGATGGAAAAACCGTACAGTACGTCTACGTTCCTTACAAGAAAATACACCGCTAACCCGCCGAGAGAACCTACCGTCCCCGGCATAAAAGGAGAATGGCCGAGGTAGAAAAAACTTGTGATCATCTTAATCCGTTTTTTCATTAGAGTATACCTCCCTGTTTTTTATAAGATATGCCAGCCCGCTCGTCAAGGTAAAGGTAACCGCTATTAACATTATAACGAATATGAAATCCTTGTAAAGAAATTCCAAACGCGTGTTCCAGAATCCGAATCGGGCAGCGCCGCCTTCCTTCAATATGAAAAATACCAGTATCGCCATAATGGTCAAAAGCTGCCATACGGTCTTATGCTTCCCGCCGCCGTCCGCCTGCAGCACTTTGCCCTTACTGAGAGCAAAAAGGCGCAAACCGGTAACCGCCACCTCCCTGAAAATTATTATTACGACCATCCAGGCGGGAACGACGCCGCGCTCCACAAAAGCCAGGAACGCAGCCAGGACGAGCACCTTGTCGGCTATCGGGTCCATAAGCCTGCCGAAATCGGTTATCTCGTTATTTTTTTTGGCCAGGTACCCGTCGAGCGCGTCGGTCAATGAGGCAACGAGGAACACAAGGAGCGCCGCCGTTTTTGCAAGGACGCCGTGCATATAAAAAAATGCCATGAATACGAAGGTCAGCGCTATCCGTAATACGGTAAGCTTATTCGGAAGGTTCATATCTTATTCCCCACGAGGTCGTATTCAAGAGTGTCTTTTATCCTGACATCACAGATCTGCCCCACCCTTATCCCCTTTCCCGTGACATAAACTATCCCGTCGACTTCGGGCGCATCGCCTCCGGTGCGGCCGAGGAATTTTTCTTTCTCGCCTTCGCATTTCTCGTCTATCAGTACCCCGAGCGTCCTGCCCAGGTAACGCTTATTTATGCCGAGCGATATGCGCTTCTGTTCTTCCATTATAGCGTCGAGTCTTTGCCGCTTTACTTTTTCAGGCACCTGTTTTTCAAATCTTGCCGCGGGAGTCCCTTCTTCCCTGGAATAAACGAAAGCCCCCAAACGCTCGAACCTTGTATCCCGCAGAAATTTCACAAGCTCGTTAAAGTCTTTATCGGTTTCGCCGGGGAAACCCGTTATTACCGATGTCCTGAGGACAAGCCCCGGTATCTTCCTGCGCAATTTTTCTATAAGGGTTATTATATCTCTTTTCGTGACGCACCTGTTCATTTTTTTGAGGATGCGGTCGGAGATATGCTGGATGGGCAGGTCGAGGTATTTGCAGATCTTTTTCTCCCGTCTTATTACGGATATGAGCTCGTCGGTGTAATGGGCCGGGTGCGTATACAGTATCCTGAACCATTCTACGCTCGTTTCGATCCCGCAAAGCCTGCGCAAAAGTTCGCCCAACATCATCCTTCCGTACCGGTCGACGCCGAATAATGTAGTATCCTGCCCTATTAGATTTATTTCTTTTAGCCGGCCTGAACGCGATAAACTTTTTGTTTCTTTGGTCACCGACTCTATCGACCGGCTCCTGAAAACACCGCGCAGGCGCGATATTATGCAGTAACTGCAGAAATTACTGCAGCCTTCCGAGATCTTAAGGTAAGCGTAATGCGGCGGCGTGAAACTTATCCTGGGCGAGCGTTCATCGTACAAATAGTCCGGCACGGCCGATACCACGGAACGCGCGCCGGGCTTGCGTATATTCTTTAAAAGGCGCGGCAATTCCGGAAAATCACTCGTCCCGATCATGAGATCCGCTTCGCTCAATTCCGACGCCAATTTTTCTTTGTATAACTGAGGCAGGCACCCGCATACTACAAGATACCCGATCTTGCCCCCTTTCTTGAGCTCGGCCGCCTCAAGGATGGAATCGACGGACTCTTCCCTCGCACTCTTTATAAAAGCGCAGGTATTTATCACACATATATCGGCTCCGCCGGTCATGTCGACTATGGAGAAACCGGCTTTTTTGAGAGAGCCTGCGATCACTTCCGAATCGAGCTGATTGCGCGGGCATCCCAGGGATATGATACCGACAGTGGAATTGGAATTGCGGTTTTTCTTAGACATTGGTTCCTAAAAGGCTACCTGACCCTGAAACCGTTCGAGGTGACTTCGATATTCCGGATAACGCCTCTGCCCGGGGCGCCCAGAGATTTGCCGTTCACGATGATCTCTACGGATTCCGCCCTGCCTACGAACATGTTGACGGAATTATTTACCGAGAAGGTTTCTTCTATCCCCTTCGGCAGGACCCTTTTAAATATGAGAACGCCGTCTTTCTTTAACTGGACCATGACGGGATTTTTGATCTTCAGGGTCATGGTGAACGGGACGTTCCTGGACGGCAGCGCCAGGCGCGCGGGCGCTTTCTCGCCTACGGATTTTGACGCGGCGGCCTTTGACGCAGATGCCTTTGCCACGCGCGATGATGCTTTAATGGCTTTGTCCGGCCGGATCTTTTTGGATGGGCCCAGATTTTTAAAATGACCGACGGCCTTGGATCCGACAAATACCGCTAACGCTATGAGAACGATAAAGATCAGCACGCTTCTCGCGACTCGTATGGTCCGTGAAATGTCCGCGGAAGCTTTTATGTCCGATGGGTTAATGCCTCTATTAATATGCCCGCTCTTCAGCTCCGGGTGGAGGGTAAGGTATTCGGCAATTATGGCCCGGTGGTCGAACCCGAGATAATTCGAGTACTCTTTAAGGAAGCTTTTGACATAGTTAGGCGTAAGGATATCATCGCACCGCCCGTTCTCCATGGCGCTTAAAACCGTCGAATGTATATGGGTCTGCTTCTGCGCCTGGTCGAGCGTAAGGCCTTTCTTCTCCCTGGCCTGGCGCAGCCTGTCGCCTATCTCCGTTACCGATACGGCCTTTTCCTCAGGTGGGTTGGGCATTTTTAGATTCGTACTCCTCTACGCTCATAAGTATATCGCGCGGTTTCGAGCCCTGATACGGTCCGACGAGCCCCTCGTCTTCCATCATGTCTATGAGCCGCGCGGCCCTCGTGTAGCCTAAGCCCAGCCGCCTCTGCAGAACAGAAACGGAAGCCTGGCGCGATTCCAATATCAATTTGACGGCCTCGTCGTAAACTTCGTCTTTATCGAACTTTTTGAAAGAGGTCTTTTTCTGTATGTCGAGTATCCCGTTCACATACTCCGGGCCGCGCTGGGCTTTTATGAAATTCGTTATCCGCTCTATCTCTTTGTCGCTTATCAGGCTGCACTGCGCCCTGACAGGCTTCGACGCGCCCGGCTCAACGAACAACATATCGCCCCTGCCCAAAAGCTTGTCCGCGCCGTTTATGTCGAGAACCGTGCGCGAATCGACTTTCGAGGCGACCTTAAAAGATATCCTCGCCGGGAAATTGGCTTTGATGACGCCCGTTATGACGTCTACCGACGGCCTCTGGGTCGCTATGATGATGTGTATGCCGACAGCTCTGGACAGCTGGGCAAGCCGCGTGATCGCGCCTTCGACGTCATTCTGCGCCACCATCATGAGATCGGCCAGCTCGTCTATGACTATGACTATGTACGGCAGCCCGCCGCTCGGTTCTTTGCCGAATTTTTCGTTGTAAAGCGCGATATTCCTGACCCCGGACTTGGCGAAAAGCTCATATCTTGAATCCATTTCGCTCACTACCCAGTCGAGCGTACTGGCGACTTTCTTCGCATCGGTAACTACCGGCGACAACAGGTGCGGCATATCATTAAAAACTGCCAGCTCGACCCTCTTCGGGTCTATCATGATAAATTTGACCTCGTCGGGTGTGGCATTATAAAGAATGGTCGTGATTATAGTGTTAACGCAGACGGTTTTGCCTGAACCGGTAGCGCCGGCTATCAAAAGGTGCGGCATCGAAGCCAGATCGGCTATCACCGGGGTGCCCGCGATGTCTTTGCCGAGAGCGAGCTTCAGTTTCGATTGCGGCTGGCGATACTCTTTCGAATCGAGCACGTCTTTCAAGTAAACGAGCGAGCTGGACGAATTCGGGACCTCGAATCCTATCGTGCCTTTGCCGGGTATCGGGGCGACTATCCTGACCGACTGCGCTTTCATCGCGAGCGCAATATTGTCGCTTAAAGAAGTGATCCTGTGTATCTTTACCCCCGGGGCCGGCTCAAGCTCATACCTCGTTATCACGGGGCCCTTGTTTATTTCGACGACTTTGCCTTCTATGTCGAAGTCCATTAAAGTCTCTTCGAGGATACGCGCGTTGCCTTCGAGGTCATCCTTTATGCGCCTGGACTCCATCGGCGGAGGATTGTCGAGAAGGTCGAGCCCTGGCAGAGTGAATTTATCAGATTTGGCCTGGTCTGTCCTCAGGACTTCCTGTGGCTGCGTCTTAACCTGGGCCGTCTGAGCCTCCTGCCTCTTAACCACAGGCGCTTCCTTCTTAGGTTCTCTGGTCTCTTCCGAGGAGAATATCTTTATCGGATCGCGCTTTTCTACCTTCGCAAGCGCTTTTACGGGTTTTTGTTCTACGAACGGAAGCTTTATGGCAGGTTTTTTCAGCGCAAGCTGCGCACTGGGCCTCTTCGGCCGTTCTTCGCGTGCCGGCTTTTTAGCGTCTTTCAATCCTTTTATCTTACCGAATAAATTCGCAAGGAACGGCAGGAGCAAAAACTCAGTCGCCAACAGGACTGATAGAAGGAACAGGACAACTATCACAAGTATCGCGCCGCCGCGGCCGAGATATTTTATCAGAAAATCGGAAAATATAAGGCCGGTGATGCCGCCGAGAGAAAAACGGAAAGAGTTATCGCCTTTACCGATAATAGAAAAGATCGAGCTGGACGCGAGTATGAGGAAGAACGTGCCAAATAATTTGAAATGTATCTTCTGCGGGGTTATGCCGTAAAGCCGCGCCACCGCCCAGCTTATGACAAGGAGCGGTATGACGTATGAACTGAGTCCCATAAGGAAAAATAACGCCGCGCCCAGGTAAACACCGACGAGCCCGGCTAGATTTTTCACCGGGACATTAGGCTTTGACGTGAACATGGACAGGTCCGAGAAACTGAATGTGATGAGGCTTGTGAAGATGAGGATAGCTATAGCAAAGAGAATTATTGCCTGTATTTCATTCCATCTGGTCTTATCCATATTAAACCAATGGTTGGTTGCGCTTATTTTCCGGTATGCCCGAAACCGCCCGATGCCCTCACGGTCTCATCGAGAGAATCTTTAACGACGATCTCGGCTCTTATAACTTCTTTTATTACCATCTGCGCGATCCGATCGCCGCGCTTTATCTTAAAAGGATCCTTGCCGTGGTTTATCATTATGAGGCTCAAGAGACCCCTGTAATCCGAATCGATCGTGCCCGGCGTATTGACTAAACTTACCCCGTGCTTAAGGGCAAGCCCGCTCCTCGGCCTTATTTCGGCCTCGTAACCGGCCGGGATGCTCAAATAAATGCCAGACGATATCAACTTAATTTCGCCTGGCAATATTGTGACTTCACCTTCGACATCGGCGCATAAGTCCATCCCGCTCGAGCCCTGTGTGGCATATTTGGGAAGCGGCAGGTCTTCGCAGCCGTCTTTCTTTTTCGCGCCGATCTTAACTGTTTTCAAAATATAAAGTTATTCTCTTCTCGGGCGGCGCGGAGGGCGTTCCTTCTTCTCTTTTTCCGCCTTTTCCGCCATCTCCGGGGTCCAATCCGGATCCGCCTGCCTCTTCGAAAGGTTTACCCTGCCTTGCTCGTCTATCTCGGTGCATTTCACCATTATCTCGTCACCGATCTTAACGACGTCCTCGACGTTCTTCACGAATTTATTCGCAAGCTCGGAAACGTGGACGAGCCCTTCTTTGCCGGGCATTATTTCACAGAAAGCGCCGAAATTCATTATGCGCTTCACTTTACCTTTATATATCTTGCCTATCTCAGGCTCTTCAGTTATACCTTTAATGACATTCACGGCCTGCTCGATAGCGGTTTGATCATGCGACGCCACCTGAACTGTGCCGTCGTCGGATATATCTACGGTAACCCCGTAGTCCTGGATGATCTTCTTTATATTCTTGCCGCCCGGACCGATGACTTCGCCGATCTTCGACTGGTTTATTTTGAACGTGACTATTTGCGGCGCATATGAGGAAACGGAAGATTTCGGCCCGGAAATAACCTGGGTCATCTTATCCAAAATGAAGAGCCTCGCTTTATTGCCGACGGCAAGCGCTTCGCGTATGACTTCTTCGCTTATCCCCTCTACCTTCAGGTCCATCTGGACGGCAGTTATGCCTTCCTTTGTCCCGGCGACCTTAAAATCCATATCGCCGTAATGGTCCTCGACTCCGCCTATATCGGTCAGTATGATGAAACCCTTGTCGTGCTTTATCAGCCCTATCGCGATACCGCTGACAGGCTTTGCTATGGGCACCCCTGCGTCCATGAGCGCCAAAGAGCTTGCGCAAACAGTCGCCATACTCGAGGAACCATTGGACTCAAGGATCTCAGAAACGACTCTCACCGTGTACGGGAAATTGTCTTTATTCGGCATGACCGCCTTAAGGGCCCGCTCTGCCAAAGCGCCGTGGCCGATCTCTCTCCTGCCCGGGCCTCTCATGGGACGGGTCTCGCCCACCGAGAATGACGGGAAATTGTAATGGAGCATGAAACTCTTCTGCGTCTCGCCTTCGAGAGCGTCTATTCTCTGCTCGTCGGCGCTCGTGCCGAGGGTCGCTATAGAGAGCGACTGCGTCTGGCCGCGGGTGAATAGCCCTGAACCGTGCGTCCTGGGCAGTACCCCGACCTCGCAGGTGATCTGGCGGATCTCGTCAAATTTCCTGCCGTCTACGCGTTTCTTCTTCTCTATGATGAATCTGCGCACATCCTCTTCTTCGACCTCATTGAGCGCGTTCTTAACGTCTTTCTCGGAATACCCCGACTCTTCGGTAATTAGCTTTCCCTTTAACTCAGCAGCAAGGGCGCTCATACCCTCTTCGCGCTGCTCTTTTGTGTTCAATTTATTTATTTCGGCCAGCTTCGCCTCGGATAATGACCTGACCTTATTCAACAATTCGTCGCTGATAGTGTAAAGCTCGACGTCCCTTTTTTTCTGGCCGCATTCTTTAGCCATCTTTTCCTGCATGTCTATCAAAGGCTGCATCTCTTTATGGCCGAACTTTATCGCTTCAAGGATCACGTCTTCACTAAGTTCGTTAGAGCCCGATTCGATCATTGTGACAGCCGAACGCGTGCCCGCTACTACGAGGTCGAGATCGCTTGTTGTAAGCTGTTGGAATGTCGGGTTCAGGATGAATTTGCCGTCTACCCTGCCTACCCTTACAGCGCCTATAGGCCCGTTAAAAGGTATGTCGGAAATTGTCAGAGCGGCCGAAGCGCCGATCATCGCTAAAACATCGGAATCGTTCTCTCCGTCGCTAGAAAGCACCAAAGACACGAGCTGCACTTCGTTTATGAACCCCTTCGGGAATAACGGCCTGATAGGCCTGTCGGTAAGGCGCGCGGTGAGTATCTCTTTTTCCGAAGGCCTTCCTTCGCGCTTGAAGAACCCGCCGGGTATTTTACCCGCGGCGTAAGTCTTTTCCTGGTATTCGCAGGTAAGAGGGAAAAAATCTATGTCGTCTCTCGCCTGTTTCGAACATACCGCGGTCGATAAGACTACCGTCCCGCCGAGAGTAACGGTAACGGCGCCGTCCGCCTGTTTAGCCATCTTGCCTGTCTCGATAATTAACGTGTTTTCGCCTAATTTAGTTTCAAATTTTTTAGCCATTTTATCCTTTGATTTTTGTGTGGTGAAAAGCCCCATAGATATCCGGTGAGCTTATTTCCTGAGATCGAGCTGTTTTATAACAGCGTGATACTCTTTTTCGTCGTTGTTCTTAAGATACTCCAGAAGCCTTCTCCTGACACTTACCATCCTAAGAAGTCCGCGCCTCGAATGATGATCGCGTTTGTGGGACTTGAAGTGGCCCGAAAGCGAATTTATCCGCTCGGTAAGCAATGCGATCTGCACGCTCGGTGATCCGGTATCTTTTTCGTGCCCCTTGAATTTCTCTATTAACTCTTTTTTCTTTTCTTTCACTAATGCCATTTTTCCTTTACCTCGCTTTTTGATGATATTAACATACTTATATTGTTTTGTAAAGTCTTTTTATGTCTATTTCTTCTTACCAAGGATAGCCTTTGCCGCTGCCATGTCGTTCTGTATCTGCCTTACCAGCTCATGCGCAGAGCTGAATTTGCGCTCATTTCGTATCTTTTTGACAAAACGGACCTCTACATCCTTATTATAGAGGTTCCCTTTGAAGCCGAATATGTGCACTTCTATAGTAGGCTCTTCATCCCGCGGGCTGTAAAAGGTAGGCCGGAACCCTATATTCAGTATGCCGTTAAGACGTTTTTTGCCAAATTGAACCGTTACCGCGTAAACACCCCGCGGCGGGATCGCCTCGTGGTGGGGGTTTATGTTGGCTGTCGGACAACCCAGCCCTCTGGCGATGCCTGAGCCTTTTACCACGGTGCCCAGCACCGAAACGGGCCTGCCCAATAATCTGGCAGCCTCGCGCAGCTTACCCTTCGATATGAGATCCCTCGTCAGGCTCGAGCTCGCGATACGGCCGGATACTTTTACCGGTTTTACCGCCGTAATGCCGAAACCGTATTTGCGCGACAGTTTACGCAAAAGCTCCGTGC
>JAQUSB010000007.1 GCA_028715345.1 Candidatus Omnitrophota bacterium
ATATATGTAATTGCGATAATATCTCTTATCAGCAATATTTCATACGTCATAAACTCCCAAGCCCTAATAACTTCGTTCATGAGAAAACGGCCCATATACGTAAAGGACAATATATTTGTAAGAGCCGTTGGAATAATGAAAATGGTGAGCGGAGCAGATGAAACACCTATCGGGATGCTCGGTAACCAATCGCTCATATTCCCACGGCCATACGTTGAGGGACGCATCCATGAGGTCATCAAATAAAACGCCTCGGCAAAATCGCCGCAAAGTTCCGCGATAGCCATACTCAGGCTTCTGCTTATCCGGTCTGTCCCTGACAGTTTTTGTCCCAGTTTTGACCGGAGGAAAAACATTTTCCCTTTTTCATGCGCCGGCACTACGCCAAGCCTGAAATAGGAACTGCCTGCGGCATTAGTATGCAAGTAAAGGGTGTTGGGAATCGCATCGTACATCGCATTGTTCACATATATATTTCTATCTGGGGCACCTCTCTCATCCGTTCTGTTATTTATGTAGAGATAATGCCCGTCACACCAATAGCCATAATCAAACTGAACTGTAGCACGGCTTGCGGTTGCAGGATCGAGCCTGGCGGCAATACGGCTATGGAATTCTGCTCTTCCCATATCCTCTATATTATTGACAATAACAACATTTGGTCTTTTGGTCGGATTGAAACGATTGGCGATTTCCTCTTCAGTGCGGCTTCCCGCCATGCTAACCGTATTCCGGATCGAGGCAAGGAACGCCGCGTATCGCATTGCGACCATCGCGATCACGCGCCAGGCAAGAACTCCTGTAAGCAGTAAAAGCATAGCAGTAGGGCCATTTATTGTGTCTGATATACCCATGCATATTGCCGAAGACACGATTCCTGTCCCGACAATTATTCCCGCCAACCCATAGGGTGTTCTCTTGGGGAAGAAAGATTTGAGACGCAAGGCTAACTTACTGATATAAATAAGAGGAATGAATATACCGATATCTTTTAAATAAGAACTAAGCTCTTCTTTTACTGAGACCGCTAACGGCTTTATAATATTCATTGGTTTAGCTTCAGGAACCACAAACTTGGCGGATAACATTTTGTCCATGAAAGGCTTGATATCAAAGTCAGGCATATCATAAATCTTGAAAGGCAATTTTTTTTGTGAAATAGCGGCAACAGCGAGGTCGAGTTTAATTTTTTCACTATGAGACGTAATTCCATCGTACATACCTATGAATGATCTGTGTCCAAGTATACCCTCGTCCAGCGGATATTTCTTAGCAAGATCGTCGAAAAATTTTATCACCCGAATGTATAATATCAAACGTGGTACAAGTCCCGGGTACAGCTTGCCGGCTGCCGCCAGGTCTCCAAGATCCTTAAAAGGTTTTTTTACGGGGGACTCGGCGTTAAATGCTGATTCTAGAATATTATAAGTATCGGCGTTATATACGTTGGCTTGATAAAAAGTCTCCAGCATGCGTCCGGCAGGTCCTTGACCGTTTTCTAACTTATCAAGCTTATCAAGGAGAGTTCTAAAAAGTGTCATCTTCCAACTCATCGCCTCATAAAAGGTAGGCTTTCTAAGCGTAAGCGCCGTCAGCAAGCTTTCGTCACCAGTAGTTCCTATAGGTAAATCACTGTACGCCATATAACGTATATTACAGTCAAGCGTTCTCATACCCAGATTTATTACGCGTATGCCGGGCTTACCAAGACCAGGGATTGCTGTTATTTGCGTCGGATCATCTGATATATCGTAAAATGCGATATCCAGGCCATCCTGGCCTGCTTTTTCTTTCAACTCTTTAAATTCATCGAGATCGTTTCGTTCCCGATTTTTATCTCCGAAAAATGTAAATATTGTTATCGGCTCCTGAAGGTTTCCGCGGCGTGTTTGATGCAACGCTAAAGCCCTTAAATATCTAATGCCTTCATGGTGCATGTATATAACTCCCCAGCGCTGCTTGGATTGCTTTAATTCACTTATTGCGGGCACAGGAGCCTCTTCCATGCCGGCACGGAATTCCATCTCTGCCCGTTCAAGCTCCGTCGCCACCTCTTCTTCCGGCGGGTCAAGCCCGCTATGAGACATCCTGTAATCTTCTCTATATATAGATTTGTGCCGCTCTATCATTATTTCAATAATCGTATCGACAAGCAACGCACCCCGTTCCTCGACCCTTTCTCCCTCAGGCATATTTTGCAATCTATTGTACAGCTCCTCAGTATAAGGATTTATAAAGAAACCTATGCTGTCATCTGCGAAACCTGTCTTTATTTCAAATAACGATACGGAGCGCCTTCTTTCGTTAGGAGGTACCATACTGTCGTATTCACCAAGCGTCATACATATCGGGGGGATACCCTTCCTTGAAATATCGGTTTCTACCGCAGGCAGACTGAGCACTTCATTTACTGGCCTCACTAGAGTTATAAGCACATCCATATTTTCCAGTTCTTTGCTTCCTGGTTTTATCCTGGCGTTTCTTCCGGTTATAGGGATAAACTCAAATGTAAGGCCAGAGTACATACCTTCGAGCTCCGCTTTCTTTGAAGCTGATTCGGCCTCAAGGTTTGCCATCTTTGCCATATCTTCCTGAAAACAAAAGACTCTTATAGTATATTTCTCCACGCCCATATTAGACATTTCTTTGGCAATGCCGGGCACCAAAAGACCTATTTTTGTTATATCACCAAGCCCGGCTAGCGCTCTGGTTGCTATCCCTATCACGGGTGCATGATCAAGAGGAGGCACTTCCTTAAAATCAGTAACATCAACTATGCCAAAATTTACACTCCATTTTCCCAGTCGTACTAGCACCGGCTTTATCCTCTCTGGAAAATCGGCTGACAAATTATATTCT
Source organism: Candidatus Omnitrophota bacterium (assembly GCA_028715345.1). GTDB lineage: Bacteria > Omnitrophota > Gorgyraeia > 2-01-FULL-45-10 > 2-01-FULL-45-10 > FEN-1322. The sequence goes on from JAQUSB010000007.1 coordinate 2,860, forward strand.
GCTAAAATTCCAAGCACAACTGCCTCATATTGATTTAACGTAACTTCCTCGAACTTTGCCAGATCCCGCATATCGACAAAAAACCGTGTGCGTAGCATCTCTTTAAGTTCGTTCTCTAGGCCCCCCGGGACTTTTCTTATACCAATTATCCTAATGAAATCCTGAACAAGCAGATCTAATACATTTTCGATATTTAAGTTTTTATTAACACCAAATGGCGGTCTGCCAACCAACGGATCCATTTCTTTACTAATTATTTTTTGAAACTGTTCCTTCAGGTTCATGTCCAGGAGTATTTTATAAATCCTATTAATTTTATCGTCAAAATATATGCCCTCGTGGATAGCGTTGTAAATAGACCGCTCATCTATTTTTCTTGCTAGCCCAAGCTCTTTAGACTTATCTGTAATAAGCTTATTATGGATAAGTACGATCGCGTTCGTGATAGAGTGTGTTAAAATTATCGCGCAAATATATGCAATAGGATTTGCAGTAACTATCGGCATTATGAACGGGAGGATGATGCCGTTTATTGCAGTAACTATGGTGGGGGCTGCCAGCTTACGCGCATATGAAGGAGGCGCTCTCCCCTGCTCAAGGTGGTCGGTTATAAACTTATATCCGAAAGCCGCCTGTAAAGGCGTCGACAGGGCAAGTGCAAGATTCCAATCGAATTCACCAAATACAAAATATGTAATAACTCCTGTGATGAAAACAGGAATGAGACGATACAACGATTCCTCTAATAACGGCGCGGCAAAAAGAGCTTTCATCCGCTTCTGCATCCGAGGAGTAATACGATCGAACCACGCGGTAACCGCCGAACCAGTTATTGGGGACGGTCCCTGTGGTGCCACCCCAGCAGCAGGCGTTGATGGCTGCTCCGGTTTCACCGCGGCGGGGGCAACAGTAGGCGACGACATTACTGGTCCAAGATCAGGGAGAATAAAAGATGGGTTATTAGTAACAAATACTGACGGGTCATCGCTAACCTCAAATAAATTTTGTACAGTCAGGACATCTTGTATATTTTTATCAATAGCCCTTGAAATAGCGCCGGATCTCGCAGTAGCATTTTCATCAGAGGCAGCATAGATAAGAGGTAATTTTATACTAGCGCCTAATAATTTTCTCAACTCATTTCGTAATTGTATCGCAAAATCATTACTGAAACATGATAGTAAGATTATATTCATATCCGAAAAGACCTTATTTGTTTTTGCGTTCTTTGCCAATGCCTCAGCCATCTCGATATAACTTATAGCGTTTGTGATATGCATTTCCTTTCTTTGCGCTTGGCTCGGCTCTCCCTGCGAAAGCCATAAGTGATTTTTCCCACCATGGCCATTAAATATAAAAGTGGTTACACCGACCGCATCCTCTAAATGTTTTAATATGTCATTTTTACTCTGCGGGCCAATGAGATCTTTGGTTATTATCTCATCTTTTACGCCAGTCCGCTTGGCCATCCCAAGCCAAATAGCTTCTTCGTCCGCAAACATATCCTCGGCATGCCTGGCTATTATCATTTTTTCAGTTCTGCCCCCCAAGATCCCCCTGTTGCGATTTTCCTGAAATTGTTTCTCAACATATTCAACAGCGTTATTAATCTCGTCATCCGTTAAAAGCATATATGATTCTGTCATATGCCTTAAGACATTTTGCGCGATGATAAACGAAGCGGCTGGTTTGTTATTAGCGACCGAACTAACGCATCGCTGAAATCGGTTATTTTGCATAATCACGGAAATGCTTATAAAATCGATTGAGGGAACTTCATAATCGGCGGCTATGGTTGATCCCTCTGTGGCACGTGTTATCATGGCTTTTAGAAAAGTCTCTTTCAGAGAGGCATCTTTGACTCCAGTTAACAACCTACCAAAAATAGTCGCAAGTTTTTCTTTGATAGCTTCAGAATATGGTATTTTGGTATATGGATCCACGCCTCTGCCATATAATTGCTTAGGGACAAGTTCCATAAATTTTCTTATAACCCATGCTATAAGAACAATATTATTTGTTTGTAGCGCAGCACTTCCATATGCGGTAAACATGGTCTTGTAAACTCTTTTAAGATACGGCGTTACTTCACCATGTGGTGCTGCATAGGGCCCTCCAAAAAAATAGTGTTCCAGTATTTCTGAGTTTCTAAGATCTTTTACGAGTTCTCGAAACTCCTTAAGAGAAAGTGATTTTTCTCCAAGAAGAATAGCTTTCGCTTTTGCATATTCTTCCTGCGTTAGCGCAAAGACTTCGTTGACGGATATTGCGGAGCCTTGTATTATTGGGGACGATCCCTGTGGTGCCACCCCAGCAGCAGGCGTTGATGGCTGCTCCGGTTTCACCGCGGCGGACGGCGGTGTAATAGCAGGTGGTGCTAACGAAGTATACCAAGCGAGAAGCGGCGATATTATCAAAGCCCCGAAGAAATAATACAATCCCATGCCCATATAGTTATGGTAGATACTTAATGTGACTATAGCAAATAACATAACGTATTTTAGGTTAGAGTAACTCTGCTTTAGTGTTAGTTCTTTTGTTAATCCGCCCTGGGGAACCCATACTAACATTTTTTTGTTTTGCCGTATTTCGTTCTTGATATCATCGATATATGATTTAATGACAAAAATGCTTACTTCTACGACATTTACAGGAGCCAACATTATGAACATAGTTAAACTTTTTATCGATTTATACGTATCTCCCACGCTCCCGTTCCCGATAAGAGCAGAACCATAAAGTTCAAACGAGATAAGTATTCCATAAAGTACTGTCAATAAACTAAGCGAGCCATAGAATATATAATGGCTAAAAACCATGTTGGTCAAAATCAAAGCTAAAAGCATCGGTGAGGAGAGATAATTTTTTGTCGCAATATATAGCAAATATTTATTAATAAGAGTTGCTTTATTTTTAACTAATTTTCCTGATTCGTCCGGCACTTCTCTCTTAAAAAAAACAAAACTTAATTTATTCCCCTTCCACCACCTCGCCCATTGTTTAATCTGCAAAAATATATTGGGCGGTATTTCTTCAAGAGTCACAATATCTTCTGTTAAAGCCGTTTTTAAGAATATTCCTTCTACAATATCATGACTGAGATAACCGTCTTTCATTTTTCCGGCTATTGCATTCAGAAAAGTATCGATATTCCACGCTGCGCCATGGCCTATGAAATTAACTTGTCTAAGCGCTCTCCAAACTCTTGCGCCCCTATCTCTATACTTTTTGAATATATGATAACTATATTTAGTCAGCACAGACTCTTCGGTATTATAAGGCTCAACCCTGCTCTGAAATATCCCATATTCTCGATTTGAAGGATGCTCGATCTTTGAGACCAAGCCTTTTATCGAATCTTTAGTCCAGATAGTATCCGAATCTGCCATAGCAAGATTATTTGCACCTTTTAATCCAGAGATATCCCCAAGTATTTCATCAAAAACCTTTCCCGCGGGGCATGCGGGAAACCTAGGGTCACTATCTAGCGTGCCGTCGGCCCTTAAAGAATTTTTAAGCCACAACATGAAATGCATATATCCGCCCCGTTTCTTTTCCCAATTATTTATTGAGGAATCCCGGTGAATATAAAAAACCCTGTCTTGTCCGTATTTTTTCTGTAATTCCAAGACCCTATCTCTTTCCAACTCTCGAATGCCATCTGGAGAACTGCTAAAAACTACCCATTTAATATTAGGGTCATTGTTGTTTTCAATGGAAGGGATAAAGTCTTCATCGAAAAATTTTAACTCACTTTCACTCCTCAATAGGATTGGATAGTAAGATATTGTTTTATATTCCGGCGGAATCCCGCTCTTCAGATCTACTCCCGGCAATATTAAAGGGTGGGTAAAGCTTAATGCTTTTGTAGCTATGCCTTCAACGATATTGTAATTAAGTATAGCCATGAAAAACACGTTCAATGCCGCTATAAAAATATTTGATTTTGACCAATCTATAAATGTAGCAAACGCGGCTGACATCAAAAGCGTCGCCACAATGGTTGAGTATATATATAGGTAGGGCGAATATTTTTTAAGGAATGGCTCGCTCGACGGAGCCGATATTGTTAATCCGCCGACTTGTATTATTGGGGACGGTCCCTGTGGTGCCACCCCAGCAGCAGGCGTTGATGGCTGCTCCGGCTTCGCAGCTGCAGCTATAAAAGCTGCAGCTACTGCGGTTGATAAAGGCCTGCTCCCATTGAGATCAAGTGTAGTGGCCGAGAGCTTAAGAATTTTATCAATTTCTTTCTGCTCCTCGGGAGACAAATTATTTTTACCAGGCGCTTCAGGCTCTTTAATACTATTACTGGAGATATTTATAAATAAAGTTATCGGCTCAGCTGAAGGATTCAGCCTATCATAAAGTGTAATCGCCATAAGCTCTTTTTTATATCTAAACACATTAACATAGCTTATATCGTTAAATTCGGCGTCCTTAACATTAAGTATTTTGCAAACCTTCGATCTATTTTTTACCAGAATGTCAAAAGTTTTATACACATCGTTAGCATATTTGATAGACGCTTCATTCTCGGGCTCTAATTTCGATACGGCTTTCCATGTTGCCCAGTACGCCCAAAACTCATCTTTAAGCTCAGAAATACCGGGTCGAACGAGCTTATTATTCAAATGCGTCCATTCATGCGCCATGGTTTCCACAAGCCATATCATTGCACGGCGTTCCCCGTATTTTTCACGTAAATCCATAAACCTATCGTAATTTATGATAATTAGGTCGAGCTCGGAATCCGCCGACCCATCAAAAGAACGCAGCTCCATCTTCTCGGTATTAGTTATTAATAATACCGGGTAGCGTTCTATGCCTGCATCTAGTATTGAGAATCCTTCTAACCTGTCATACGCTTCTTCGATTAATGCTACATTACTATTTGATCTATCAATAGATGCTTCTATGTCTTTTTTATACATGCTTGCCACTAATTCACCCGGCTTCCTCAAGCTCATCCTAAGAACCTTAAGTATTCTCTTTACAGTCTCTTCATCTTTATGTATTATAAGGTCGCTTGAGATTGCTTCTGTTGCAGCGGGTGACTGCTTTTTTTGGGTTTTCCTACCTGTAATGTACGCTATTGTACCGCCCGCAATAACACTTCCTATTGCAATTGCCGCGCTCTTAATAAACTGTCTTCTCTGATTGTGTATTATTGGGGACGGTCCCTGTGGTGCCACCCCAGCAGCAGGCGTTGATGACTGCTCCGGCTTCGCCGCGGCGGGTACAGCGGCAAGTGGTATTTTACCGGCTACTTTAGTCAATGTACTGATCTTGGCTAATATGCTTTCTGCTTTTTCGCGGCTTTTATCGGGTATTTCATAGTCAGTGGCTATCTTCCGGCATAATTCAACGGACAATTCATTGCCTATCGTATCGTTAGCGCACATTTCCATTATAAGATCCAATGCCTTGATAAAATTTTCCTCACTCAAACCATAGGCGGCATCTTTTTTAGTTTCCAAATACCTAAATTTAATTCTATTAATTGTTTCGACATAGTTAATATATTTATTCGGCAGGCATGCCAAGAGGCCTGCCCTATTGGCATCCTTCATCATACCATTCAGTATCTTAGATGAAATCGAGTCGGGAGGGAATAATGCGTCCAATTTTTTATCATCGAGAATTACTTGCGCGCTTTTGGTCATCTCATAGTAATCCCCCGTATCGTATCCACTACTAGTTTTAATCAATCTCTCTTCGATAGGAATATCAAAAACAACTTCGACGCGATCCGTGTCACCTCTACTTGCGACATAAGGCTCTCTGGAGCAATCTGACAGTGTAGATTTACCTACTCTTTGGTACAAGCCTTCGCGTAATATTTTTTCAAAGGCAGATAATGAAGTTGCATGAGCAACATGATTTAATATCTTTGGAGAAGGCGCTTCTCCTTGCCCCTTTGGCTTCGCCGCGGCGGACGGCGTCTCACCCATAAAATCGTTGGGGAAACTGCCTATAGGAAGTGCGAAGAGCTCCGCCTCCGAATTCGTTGCCGAAGGCCCTGATTGTAAAAGTTTTCCTTCAAGAAAAGCACTAAAAGCATCTTCATCCATTTCCCTAAGTGTATTTATAGCAAATTGGAATTCGGGTAGCATCCGAAGACTGGGATCAAACTCAACGAAATTACCGTCTCCTGTAACCAGTAAGCGATAGATCGGTTCGGGGTGCGGCCAAATTCCTAAAGCATACGCTACAACCGAAAGCGTGTTTAATAATGCCGCAATATCACTAGCCCGTGCCTCGGCACTGCCTTTGCCGATACTATCGTAATCGAAAATAAAAAGCGGATTTAGATTTTGATGATTTACTATTGTTCCATATTGATGGCTGGCGGAAAAACTTTCTTTCCAAAGTATGCGCAGTAAGGCCAGGTTACGCACAATCATCTCATTAAATAGTTTTCTGCGATCTGCGGGGTTTTCGCGTTTAAGGGTAGGATCAAGATATTCAAAAAAACTGTCCCAACGGCTATCTGCTGTGCGCCAGCTATGGTGGGACCGGATATCTCCCACTAGCGATAGTTCTTCTATTCTTTCCGATATCCCTACCTGATAAAAAAGGACCTCCTGTCCCTCAATAATCTCCCTGTCATCGGTTTTCGAGAAACCTACGTGCTCGAGCGCAGTTTCTGCTTCAACCAATCTGGTGACATCAGTCACCGGGATACCCTTCTTTGCGCCTTCCCATATTTCCCCGGCGTGGCGAGGATCAAAAGTAGCGGATAAAAACAAAGGTTTGAATATCGCGCCGGGTTGAATAATCATGTCTTCTGCCTCGTGTTTCAAACCTCTGGCCTTTAATTTATCGAATATAGCGTCGTTTGTATCAAAATATTCATTAAATTTATTTTTTAGCCACCAGCTTGCGCCCAGATAAGTCATGTTTTCCAACGTTAGCACTCCTCCGCGCAAGCCATACGGTGGTTTACCCTTATAGAAAGGTATACGTACCCCGTCTACTGTTCTATATTCCATTCGGTCAGCTATACCTACGCCCTTAAAAACATCCGAGCACGGCTTACCGTTTTTAGTGAACTTGGTATGCACGGCTCGATTGTGCATCAGGTTAGCGCTTGGGTTTGCGCGCATTGGTATAAGATAAATATTTGGATTCGCGCTATCTATATTAAAAAGCCTGAGCACTTCCCTGGCAGTTTCCGATAAAGACGATACAGGTAGAATAAATCTTTTTCCAACGGCCTCGTCTATCAGATCCCTGCTATTAATGTTCTTCAAACTTGCCGGCACGAAACTGAGATCTTCGTCAGGAAACGCCTTTTTTAAGCCTCCGCTATCGTCATGAATCTCGTCCAGCGCGCGTAATATTTCCTTGACCTCTTTGCCTTCTCCAAGTTTATGCCAAACTTCGTATATATCAACTATGGCACGCTCACTGATATCAGGTCTTAAAGCACGTATAGCGCCTATAAATTCCGCTGTTGGGCCTTCGGCGGATGGTGCTGTTAAATATACGACGCCCCCGGTAATCTCTTTTATCACATCCGCCACTTCTTCAGAGTGTGACTTTTTGCCCGTGATTTGTGAAATTCTATAGATAAATTGCCTTAAATCTTCAGGTCTGCCCGTTTGCTGGCTCAAGGCATACCCCATTCCGACTAATGCCACACCTAAACCGTATGTATATTCAGGTTCTACCGAATTATAACTGCCCCATCTTCCTTTCGCCCATTCTTCTATTCGTTCATATTTAATTTCCAGCCCTACATCATTGTCTTTCATTACATTGTATCCATATTCGAAAGCTTCTTTTCTCCATTCCCCCATAGAGCCGGCCGCAATATCTACGTTGTGCTCTTTCTCTAAAACGCGCATCACTCCCATGGCGGAAGCAATCGGATAATCGATGTCATGCTTTATATGCCCCATTCTTTTCATTAAATGAGTAAATTCATGGGCAACTGCCAATCTGAATCTCCTGTCACTTCCCAGAGTAGAAAGAAATATATTGGGTGTCCGCTCAAATAATAAAGAGAAATATTTTGCTATTATCGGAAATCTACTCCCGTATCCTAAATATGAACTACCGCCCATCCTTGTTGTTTCCATGGAATCAAATAGACCATAGAGCGTGGCTGCTCCGATTAATGGTATATAGAAAGAAAATATAATATTTTCAACAACACCGGTTGCTGATGGGTTTATGTACAATGTAATAGCCAAATACGCAATAGTAAGAAAAGGTGCTATGAATATGGAAATCATGGCATCTTCCCGCAAAACGTGTTTTATATGATAAAACAAGTTTAACGGTTTCACTTTTTTTACAAGTTCCAGCGCGATTGCCTGTTTTTGTTCCGCTTCTTCATCGGGTAAGAAAATATTCACTACCTCAACGGCTTCTTCCGATACAATTTTTTCCTGTTCATTCGTAATCTTACCGCTTACCATATTTTTTAAATATTCCCAGCGGCTAACCGTTCCCTCCTCATGCGTAACTATCGGAAGTCCTGTCCCATCCTCGGCAAGTTCCGGCTTTTGCGCCAGATCGGATATTTCATCAGAGCCGGAAGAGGACCCTCTGTCGGGTTTGGCGGGCGGCGCTTTGAGCCCGGCGCCGATCATTGCCTCGGTCATGGTGGGGCATAACTGGGCGGCTGTCGCCATGGAACTCTTCAAAACCGACGGCATAGCATCTCTTATCCAAATATTTTTCTCTCCCGATAGTATCTTGAAATACGGGCACTCGTAGCCGTCGCAAGTCCTGAAATTCGGTATTATAGAAATATAGGCGATATTCTTCTCTTTGAATTGTTCGGTCAAATTTTCGGTGTGGAAACCGCCGGTAACTACGATGGAGGATTTCTGAACCTGTTTCATAGAATTAGATTGCTTGCGTGAAACAGGTTCAAGCGTCATATTCTTTATAAACGCATTGTCGCGTTTGAATGAATACTCATAAAATTTCTCGATCCGGCCGCGATATCCGTCTAATCGGTATAAGTCCTGAACCTGTTTCATGCCGGCGATCGACTCACTTGAAACAGGTTCAAGCAACGAGGCTTCCTTATTTATAAAAGAGGTGTAATTCCGTATAGCAAAGGCGCCTTCATTAGCCTTGTAATACCTGTAATCGGCTCTCGTAAGCGAGATATTGAATATATTTTTCAGGATGGCGAGATCTTTGGAAAGTTTATCAAGCTGTCTTTGCTTATCGTTTTGATACAGGACCTCGCGGATCTTCGTTTCCAGCGCCCCGACCTCATCGATCACTTTCGACTTATCGACGGCTGCGTAGGACGAGATGTAGACGATATATTTTTCCAGCTCGGGGAAATTCCCGACCGGGATATCCGCCTGCTTTGCCTTATTCACCAGATATCCGTAAAATTCTTCCTGCGGGGTAATCCCGGCCTTAAACTCCACCGTCTTCACCACCAGCTCCTTCATACCGTTCTTAGATAACCTCTTCTGCAATCTGTCTATAAGCTCATCCCGCTCGTTATTGGCTTTGCGAAAGTCTATCTCGTCCTCCCGTTTCATTACCTGGTTCAGCAGGAATATGTCGGGGAAAGATTTTATATCTATCAATTTATCTCTTGAGTTCGCTGCAAGATAATTCAGGTAATCTTTGAATTCGATATTGCCGGCCTTGTATTGAGTGTATTTCAGGTCGAGCGAGAGAAGCTCCTTGGAATATATCTTCATTTTGAGATTGGTAAGGATATGACTCAGGTTTTTCAGCAGCCTGTCGACATCATCTTTATCTTTTAAAGAATTGCGGTAAACTTTAAGGTTATCGATATATAGCCTTGTATCCTCTATGCCCCACAGCCTCGCTTTATCGGGATTGTTCAGTGCAAAATATTCGGCGCCGTTTACCAGGCCTTCTTTGACAAAATGATCCGCGACACGCTCGCGTTTAGCCCTGTCCTTTATGCCCGTAAATATCGAAAGGTCATAATCTTTGGCGCCGCCTTCAAGGTTTATCTCGCTAACGCCGTATTCTTTATTGAGATATTCGATTATGTCTGCTATGGCGCGCTGGGCATAGTAGTTACAGTGGGCATCCTGGATGTGGATAACGGTGGTTCCGGTCTTCCTGCTTCCGATAGCCGGCTCCCAGGAGTCTTTTACAGTCCCGAGAGATCGCGGTAAACTGAACGTCTTTACGGTCAGCTGTTTTAAAGCGCCCGTACTGGCAGGACTGGCAGCTCTTTTATCAGAACCGACGCTAGTAAGTTCTGAGGGCGTTCTGCCAGCCCAGGCAATATCGTAACATATAGTATTAGCTAAAAAGGCCACCAAGGTGATGAAAGATATCATCGCCTTGAATGGCCTCTTAGAAATTAAACCGACACTCCTATCAGATCTAGCGTCTAACATATCTAATAGTGTCCTTATACTTTTTAAATCTTTAAATTAATGGGCGAAAAAATATACCCTGCACAACATACATTGTACCGGGTGTTCTTTTTTCCTAGCGTCTACATATATAAGATTACACTATAATATCATTATCGGCAAGGAACAAAATCTTGCTTTTTTATGTCCTAACATTGTGCTTATTTCTTGAGGATCCGTTTGAATTCTTTGGTAAGCGCGGGGACTACCTCGAAGAGGTCACCTACTATACCGTAGGTGGCGACTTTAAATATAGGGGCATCGGGGTCTTTATTTATTGCTACTATCACTTTTGAAGACTGCATACCTATTAAATGCTGTATCTGGCCTGAAATGCCGCATGCTATGTAAAGCTTCGGGCAGACCGTCTTCCCCGTCTGGCCGACCTGGTGCGAATAAGGCATCCATCCCGCGTCGACCGCGCTTCTGGAAGCGCCGACTGCGCCGTTAAGGACTTTGGCAAATTCCTTTATGATAGCAAAATTTTCTGCTCCGCCCACGCCTCTGCCGCCTGAAACTATAATATCGGCCTCGGCGAGGTTCACGGTCTCCTCGATCTCTTCGACGATATCGAGAAGCGTAGTCCGCGACTTTAGAATATCACCCGAAAAAGTCTTCCTTATAACCTCGGCTTTGTGCCCTTTATGTATCTCCGCCTCTTTCATTACCTTATGGCGGACCGTCGACATTTGCGGCCTGTGGTTCGGTGTAATGATAGTAGCCATGATGTTGCCGCCGAACGCCGGGCGCGTCTGAAGAAGCAATCTCTCTTTTTCGTCTATATCCAACCCTGTGCAGTCTGCCGTGAGACCTGCGTCTATCTTTATCGCGACGCGCGATATCATGCTCCTCCCCACCGTAGTGGCGCCGCACAAAATTACCTCGGGCTTGTATTCTTTGACCAGCTCTACAAGTATATTGGTATACGGATCGTCCTGGTAAGATTTTAATTCGGGCGCGTCGACAATGTAAATTTTATCCGCGCCTCGCGCGCTCAATTCCGCTATTTTAGGCTCGATATTATGCCCCAGTATCACGGCGCAAAGTTTCACGCCGAGTTTTTTGGCAAGTTTCTTGCCTTCCCCCAGAAGCTCGAAGGAAATGGTCTGTATTACGCCTTTCTTCTGTTCGCAGAATACCCAGACGTCTTTGTAAGCGGAAAGATCTTTCTTCTCGACGGCTTCCCTGTTAAGCTCTATCGCCTTAAATTTGCACGCCGCCACGCAGGCGCCGCAAAGATTGCACTTCGCCATATCGATGACCGCTTTTTTATTCGCCATATGGATCGCGACGAACGGACAGGTTTTGACGCAGAACGTGCATCCGATGCACTTATCGAGCAATATTTTTATCGAGCTTGCCATATTAAATCACTATATCCTTTAAAAGTTCGGTCAGTTCCTTTGCAATGTCAACGGTCTCACCGCTCAGTATCTCCCCGCCTTTTCTCGCGGGCGGAGTGAATATCTTGACGACCCTCGTCGGCGAACCTTCGAGCCCGAGCGATTTAGGATCGGCTTTGATATCGTCGGCCGTCCACTTCGTTATTTTAGCGGATTTCGCTTTCATCATACCTTTTAATGAAGGTATGCGCGGCGTATTGATCTCTTTTACGACCGTCAAAAGGCACGGGAGCGGGGTCTCGACTATGTCGTAGCCTTCTTCGGTCATGCGCTCGACCTTTGCCTTGTTTGCCGTGATATCTTCTATCTTTTTTACGTAAGTTACCTGGGGGATATTAAGGTGCGTCGAAATGCCGGGGCCGACCTGGGCAGTATCTCCGTCCGAGGCCTGCTTGCCGCATATGACGATGTCGTAAGCTGCTATCTTCTTGATTGCGCAGGACAGCGTATAACTCGTCGCCCACGTATCGGAGCCGGCGAACTTCCTGTCGCTGACAAGGATCGCTTCGTCGCAGCCGAGCGAGATCGCCTCTTTAAGCGCGTTCTCGGCCTGCGGGGGGCCCATCGAGATTACGGTGACCTTACCGCCGAACCGCTCTTTAAGCCTGACGGCCTCCTCGATCGCGTATGTGTCGAACGGGTTTATCACGCTCTCGACGCCGGCGCGGATAAGCGTATTCGTGACCGGGTCTATCTTCACATCGGTCGTGTTAGGGACTTGTTTTATGCAAACTACTATGTGCACGTTTAAACTATTCTCCCTTCAGGCTCTCTTTGATAAGGTTGGCCGCGATGACATTGCGCTGTATCTGGTTCGTGCCTTCGTATATCTGGGTTATCTTCGCGTCACGCATATATTTTTCGATCGGGTAATCTCTCATATAACCGTATCCGCCGAATATCTGAATGGCGTCTACGGTGACCTTCATCGCCACATCCGATGCGAACATCTTCGCCATCGCGGACTCTTTCGCGACGCTCTTCGCGCCCGAGTCCACCATCCTCGCGGTCGCGTAAACGAGCGCGCGCGCCGCCTCTATCTGCGTCGCCATGTCCGCCAGCATATGCTGGATAGCCTGGAAACTCGATATCGGCTGCCCGAACTGGACGCGCTTCCTGGCGTATCCGACAGCGTGATCGAGCGCGCCCTGCGCTATACCGAGCGCCTGCGCCGCGACTCCGGGGCGGGAGTTATCGAACGTCTTCATCGCTACTATGAAACCCATACCTTCTTTGGATATGAGGTTCTCTTTCGGTATCCTGCAATCGGTGAATATGACCTCGCGCGTCGCGGAAGCGCGTATGCCGAGCTTCTTCTCTTTCGCGCCGAAATCCACACCCTTAGTGCCCTTCTCTACTATAAATGCGCTCGCTCCCCTGGCGCCCTTGGTCTTATCGGTCATTGCTATTACAGTGTAAACTTCAGCCTCTCCGGCATTCGTGATCCACTGCTTCGTGCCGTTCAAAATGTAATGATCGCCGTCTTTTTTTGCCGTGGTCTTGATCGAACCCGCGTCGGAACCTGCTTCGGCTTCCGTTATACAGAAAGCCGCGACCCTTCCCTTGGCTATCTGGGGCAGATATTTCTTCTTTTGCTCTTCGCTTCCGTAAAGTATTATAGGAAATGTCCCCAGCCCTGTCCCGGCAAATCCAAGCGCTATGCCGCCGCAAGCTTTAGAAAGCTCTTCGGCCACAAGGCACATATCTACTATGCCGCCGCCCAGCCCGCCGTATGCTTCCGGTATATAAACACCGAAGAGATCGCTATCCACAAGGACTTTCACTATCTCCCAGGCGAACGCTTCCGTTTCGTCATATTTTGCGGCTAAAGGCGCTATCTTTTCTTTGGCGATCTTGCGCGCCAGGTCCCTTATCATTATCTGCTGTTCGGTAAATAAGTAATCCATGGTTTCACTCCTATGGTTAGATATAATTACAGGGGTTTTACGTAAATCTCTTGGCGATGAGCGCCGCGTTATGGCCGCCGAAACCGAGCGCGTTGGACATTATCGCATCGATCTTCGCCTTGCGCGGCTTATTCGGTACGTAATCGAGGTCACATTCGGGATCCGGCGTTTCGTAATTTATCGTCGGAGGTATGATGCCTTCTTTTATGGCCATCGCGCAGGCTATCAGCTCGACGCCGCCCGCGGCCCCTAACAGATGCCCGGTAACGGATTTCGTGGAGCTTATTGCGACTTTTCTGGCGTGTTCACCGAATACTTTTTTAATGGCGGCAGTCTCGATCTTATCGTTATAAATGGTGGATGTGCCGTGTGCGTTTATATAATTTATGTCCTGCGGCTTCAGCCCGGCGTCTTTCAGGGTCGCGGCCATGCACCTTACGCCGCCGTCCCCCGCCGGATCGGGCGCCGTCATGTGATACGCGTCGCCGCTCATCCCGTAACCCGCAAGTTCGCAATATATCCTGGCATTACGCTTCATAGCGCGCTCGGCTTCCTCTAATATGACAACGCCGGAACCTTCGCCCATTATAAACCCGTCTCTATTCTTATCGAAAGGCCTTGAGGCCTTTTCGGGGGTATCGTTGTAGCCGCACGATAAAGCTTTCAAAGCGCAGAATCCGCCGAATCCCATATGAGTGATGGCCGCTTCGGAACCGCCGCAGACCATTACCTCGGCCTCGCCTCTCTGGATTATTCTCATAGCGTCGCCTATAGCGTGGTTAGAGCTGGCGCATGCGGTGGCAACGGCCGAATTCGGCCCCTTGAGGCCAAGCGTAATAGACACCTGGCCCGAAGCCATGTTTACTATAAGCATCGGGATCAAAAATGGAGATATGCGGGACGGCCCTTTTTCGGGGCCAAGCGCGATATACTGCCTGTGTTCGGCTTCAACCGTATGGAGGCCCCCTATACCCGAACCGATGAAGACACCTATCTTATTTTTGTCTTCCTTATCAAGGTGGATGCCTGAATCGGCCATGGCCATTTTGGCCGCGCATACGGCAAATTGGACAAAGCGATCCATCCGCTTTATCTCTTTCGGGGAAAGATACGGGGACGGATCGAAATTCTTTACTTCTGCCGCTATTTTCGCGGTAAAGTTGGTGGGATCGAAACAGGAGAGGCGCTTTACACCGCTTTTACCTTCCAGAAGAGATTTCCAAAATTCTTCTATAGTGCAGCCTACCGGAGTTATAGCGCCGAGACCCGTTACAACAACTCGTCTTCTATTTTGCATTATTGTAGGGGATTATTTCCCGGCTTTCTCTTCGATATACCTGAGAGCGTCTCCTACAGTAACGAGCTTCTCCGCTTCTTCATCGGGTATCTCTACGCCGAACTCTTCTTCGAGAGCCATTACAAGTTCGACCGTATCGAGAGAATCTGCTCCTAAATCGTCTACAAATTTGGCGCTATCGGTAACTTCTTCTTTCTTCACGCCAAGCTGGTCCGCTATGATCTGCTTTATTTTATCCTGAGAAACTTCCATTTTCCCTCCTTGTTTTTACGATACTTACATTACCATTCCGCCGTCCACTTGTACTACTTGTCCGGTTATATAGGACGAATTATCGCTTGCTAAGAATAACGCAAGATTTGCCACATCCTGAACCGTTCCGAATTTGGCGAGCGGAACGAACTTCAGCATCTCGCTTTTAACATTGTCGGGAAGCTTGGCGGTCATCTCAGTCTGTATGAAACCGGGCGCTATGGCGTTGGCCCTGACATTCCTTGACGCAAGCTCTTTTGCTACTGTTTTGGTCAATGCAATAAGCCCGCCCTTCGAAGCGGCGTAATTTGCCTGGCCGGCATTGCCCATTATACCTATTATGGAGGCCATATTCACTATCCTGCCGTCACGTTGCTTCATCATTATCTTCGATACGGCCTTGGTGCAGTTGAAAGCACCCTTTAAATTAACGGCAATGACTGCATCCCAGTCGGATTCGGACATCCTTACCAGAAGCCCGTCCTTTGTGATGCCTGCATTGTTAACAAGTATATCTATTTTACCAAATTTGTCAAGGGTTTTTTGGACGAAAGACTCGACTTGATCGGACTTTGTAACGTCCACTACGCCCGTTATGGCGCTCCGGCCCAGCGCCTCTATCTCTTTCTGTGTCGCGGCAAGGACTTCGGCGTTAACATCGGCCAAAGCGATATTCGCCCCCTCTTTCGCGAACTTAAGGGCTATCTCCCTGCCTATTCCCCTGGCACCGCCCGTAACTATCGCTATCTTATCCTTTAAAAGCATATGAGCCTTTCGTTAAGGTTTCAGATATTTTAACCGTAATAGGCGTATTGTCAAGAAATTTTTATACCTTTTGTATACGCCAATGTCATATCGGTTATTCTCACCGGCACTATATTGCCCATCAATTCATCCGGCCCGTCGAATAAGATCCTTATATAGTTGTCTGAGTACCCGGTAAGAAGCCCCGTATGTTTATCCCTCTTGTTCTCGACGAGGATATCCAGCGCCCTGCGCTCGAATTTGGTCCGGTATGTGTAGGAAGACATGAGAGTGGCCGCCCTCAGGGTGCAATATCTTTTTTTCGCGACGGCTTCATCTACCTCGCCGCTCATCGTAGCGGCGGGAGTGCCTTCCCTTTTACTGTATGTGAATATATGCGTCCGCGCGGGTAAGATGCCTTTTACGAATTCAAGCGTATTGGTAAAATTAGACTCCGTCTCTGCCGGGAATCCGACCATGACATCCGTAGATATAGCCACGTCTCCCATGGCGGCTCTCGCCTTCTCTATTATAGCCCTGTACTCCGCAGTGGTATACGGCCTGTTCATGCGCTTAAGTATCTCGTCATCGCCCGACTGGAGCGGTATGTGCAAGTGGCGGCATATCCTCTTCGATCCGGCCACGAACTTTATCAACTCGTCGGTGACATATTTCGGCTCTATCGAACTCAAACGGACGCGGAAATTTCCGTCGATCCCTTCAATGGCTTTAAGGACATCCATAAGGCTTAAATCTTTCAAGCCAACGCTTGCCGCCATTCCCGAAGGGACAAGGTCCCTGCCCCACGCGCCTAAGCATATGCCGGCCAGTATTATCTCTTTAAAACCGTTGGCAGTGAGCGCCTTCACCTCTTCCGTTATCTTATCCAGCGGCTTCGATCTTAAAACGTTCCTCACCAGGGGTACTTTGCAATATGAACACCTGTTCTCGCACCCGTCCTGTATTTTTATGAACGCCTTTGTGCGCCCTTTGAACGCGGTGATAGTCAACTCGTCCTGCCGTTCACCGGCTTTCTTCTCTTCACCGTTCAATATCTTGTCTATGCGCGATTTCTCGCTGTTCTTCACCGTATAGGCTACGCCGGGAAGGAACGATATCTCGTCGGCATTCTTTTCGACAAGACAGCCGGCCACGACGATCTTCGCGTTGGGATTCGACCTGTGGAACATACCCACCATATGGCGCGCCTCCCTGTCCGCATGCTGAGTGACAGTACAGGTATTGATTATGTAAATATCGGCTATATCTTTGGCAAGGCATTCCTTAAAACCTGCTTTAAGCAATATCTCGCGCATCGCCTGCGTTTCGTACTGGTTCACTTTGCAGCCGAGCGTGTGGATATAGAATCTTTTTGAAATGCTAATTTGTGAATTCATAGTTTAAGATCGAAAGAAGGGCAAGCCCCGCCGTATCGCTTTTAAGGACCCTCGGGCCCAGGCTTATAGGTTTAAAACCGGACTCTTTGGCTATTTTCGCTTCATTCGGGGAAAAATCTCCTTCGGGCCCTATGGCGATAACGACTTTCCCCGAACCGGACCCTTTTATGGCGTCCTTTACCGGGACAGCCTCTTCATTTAATATAGCGATAAGCTTGAGATCGAAATCCGCGAATCTTCCGATCGAATCCGCGAACGATTCTACCGGCAGGACTTCCGGGATATCCGCCCTGCCGCATTGTTTGGCGGCTTCTTTCGCTATCTTGCGCCACCTTTCCGACCGGGAAACCATTTTGGCCTCCGTCCAGTCGGGTATCGTCCTCTCGGTAATGACCGGATTTATAGAGCCGGCTCCCAGCTCCGTTGCCTTTTCTACTATGTAGTCCATCTTCTCTTTTTTCGGCAGGGCCTGGAGGAGCGCTATCCTGAAAGTCTCTTTTCCCTGCACGACACGG
The DNA here is from genome assembly GCA_028715345.1 of Candidatus Omnitrophota bacterium. GTDB lineage: Bacteria > Omnitrophota > Gorgyraeia > 2-01-FULL-45-10 > 2-01-FULL-45-10 > FEN-1322. The sequence continues at coordinate 20,757 of JAQUSB010000007.1, forward strand.
GTCGAGATTATTTCTACGGTAAGAGAGCCGCGGGATATATTTTTGATCACGCCCGTGTACTCTTTCCCCGTACCGTCGAAAGTAACCACTTTATCGGAAATACGCAGGCGCATTACATCTATGATATGATGGGCCTCTACGCCGCCTATGGTTATGATATTTCCTTTAACGGCTTCTGCCGGCACGAAGAATCTGCTCATTATTTTCTTTTTACCGTCGCCGCAGCCTGGGCCGCAGGCTGAGACTGAGTTACGGGCTGGCTCTTCACGGAAAATTCTACGGCCGTTTCCTCGCCGGCAATTATCTTGACGCCCTTCTTGACCTGGATGGGCACGGACGAGAGTTCTATGTCATATTCTCCAGGGGCGATCTCGCCGGCTTTGTTCGAAACAGCGGAGGCTACCACAGAACCGGTCTTCGGGTCTTTTACGCGCGCGCTAAGGCGTACCTCTTTGCCGCTCTCATCGAGCGTTTTTATAATAAGGGACCCGGACGCCACGCCAAGGTCTATAATAGTCTCTTTGCCTTTCTCTATCTTTACGCCATTTTTTATCTGATGCGGAAAAGTCTCGATGTTTATATTATAGACGCCGGACGCTATCTCGGCCGGGCGGTTGGTCATTATGGACGCGGCGATATAATTTGTCCTCGGGTACATTATCTTCACCGGCAGGAAGACCTCTTTCTTCTTTGAGTTCAGCGCTTTTACAGTGATCGAGCCGGTCACCGGACCAAGGTCCTCTACGGTCTCCTTGCCTTCGTTCACTCTTATGTCTTTATATATTTTTGCGGGGGTAGTTTCGATCTCTATATCGTAAGTGCCGGGAAGTAATTCCTGCATACGTCCCGCCGTGAGAGCGGCGACGAATACGCTCGATCCTTTGCCGTCCGAGACAAAAGCCCTCATCTTCAAAAACTGCGGCCTATTATTCGAGCCTTTTGCCTTTACGGTAAGGCCGCCCATGCCTTTAGAAAATGTTTTCTTCGCCGGAACCTTCGCTTTTTCGGACTTCACCGCGGCCGCCGGGGATCTTTTAGCGCCCTTTTTCATAACGGCGCAACTGCGGACGAATACCAGTGCCAATACAGCCGCAACCGCTATTACAGCTACGATAATGATCTTATTCTTCATACCCTTTTCCTTTCTCTCCGAAAACTTCTGCGGAAAATGTGTATATCTCCGTTTTTGGATCTTTCCACGCCTGGGGCGGAAGGCCTGCCTTATGGGCGCAAAGATATGTAAGGAACTCGTCTCTATCCCACCCTGTCTCTGTCGCGACCTGCGGCAGGAAAACCCCGCTCCTGAAACCCGACTTTATCAGGACGCCGTCGCCCGGTATAGTGACTTCTTCATAACCCGAAACTCTTTTGAGCGGCGAAAGCACGGATATCTCTATGTCCACTTTGCCGATCTCATCGGCGGAGAGCTGCGAAAAACGGGGATCGCCGGTCGCGGATTCTATCGCCATATCGGCTACGGTCTTATAGAGCGGGCCGCGCCCTATCATATTCCCGATACAGCCTCTTAACTCGCCATTCTCATGCAAAGTAACGAAAGCCCCCATATTTTGTTTCAACACGGGGTCATCCTCCGTGAAAGTCTTTCTCTTCCCGTCTTTAACGTAACTCGTAAGCGATTCCCTGGCGATCTGCAGAAGCCTCTGCCTCTGGGCTTTATTCAGCATCGCGCTCTTCTTTTCTTTTTTGACTACCTGGTCGGCTATTCCTGCGTCTTTTTTATATATCGCGGCGCTCAGATACCCGACGACCTGGCGTTTATCGCCGAACGTGTCCCCGGAATTCGCGTATTTTAATATCTTTATGCCGTCATAGCCGGCTTTCTCCGCCGCGAGAAGCACCGCGGTGACCGGCATGACCCCGCAAAGTTCGCATGCACCGGTGGAAGCCCCGCTATACAGCTCTTTCGCTTTCATCTTTGTCAGGATATCGATAAGGCCTTTATCTATGGAATTTGCTTCTTTGTACGGATGGTAGTGAGAAAGATCTGTCGATGCTACGACAAGTACGTCACGTCTGCCTTTCAGGACCGCGGCCAGCGCATCGGCCAATATTTCGGCGTCCTTATAGTCCTGCGTCCCGAATGCCACAGGGACGATCTTCGCGCCTTCCAGCGCTGCCTGGACGAACGGTATCTGCATCTCGACCGAATTTTCACCGTCGAACAGCTCCGGCTCGAAACGCAGCCGTTTGTTCTGCGACATAAGCTCCGCCGCCAACGCTTCGTCGATCCCGGCGTCTCCCAGAGGAGTCTGCCAGGCCCCTTTCGCGTACACCGATATCCCGTCGAAGTATTTCCTGTGGCTGAAGCCTATGACAATGACCGTTTTGATATTTTTATTCCGGGCCGCCTTGAACCCGTAAGCGGCAACCGGGCCGGAAAATTGGTATCCGGCGTGGGGAGAGATTATCGCGAAAAGCTGTCCGTCGATCTTTTCATCCTGCGCGTTGTCGAGGTAGGACTTGAGCAAAGCCGTAAGCTTGGCCTTGTCATCGGGATACCAGGTGCCCGCAAGATCCGATCTCTTTATGTCCATAGCAAATAAGGTTGTAGTGAAAAATAACGCCGCAAATAAAATCGTTAACGCAGATTGCTTCATAAAGTATCGTTTAGTGGTGGAGCAGACCGGGTTCGAACCGGCGACCCCCACGTTGCGAACGTGGTGCTCTCCCAACTGAGCTACTGCCCCGTACTGCTATCGATCCATTTCAAATATTCTTCGCTTCCCGCTATTATAGGCACCGCTATTATCTCCGGAACAGCGTAACTATGCAAGCGTTTTACTTCTTTGGCGATCTTCCTGAAATTGCGGAGTTTTGTCTTAAAGATTACCAACACTTCGTTCGCTTTATTTATTTTCCCGTCCCACCAGAATTTAGAGCACAAGCCCGGGACAGAATTAGCGCAGGCGACAAGCCGTTTTTTAAGAAGCGCGGACGCTATCCTGTCGGCCTCTTTAACGGACCGGCATGTGACAAGGATAATACAAAGATCATTGGCCATAGATTTTAAAGGTTTTAAGTTCAAGGGCGGGATATCGTTTTTTAATAACGGCCTGCGAATCGCGTTCGGCCTTATGTCAGTTCGCCTATCATTCCGCTGACGGCGCCCTGGATAAGTTCCCAGTCTTCCTGGTTATGAATGGCAAATTTCTGCTTCCTCTTCCATCCGCCGTCTTCCTTCTTCTGCCACAGATACAAACAAACCTGTTTTCTTCCGTAACTTTCGAGCAAAACGACCGCGCTCCACCAGCCAAAGCGCTTATTTACCGTCTTCTGGGTCAATACTTTTAAAGGAGCTACTATAGGTACAGGCTCGTCATCTCTGAGGATCTTTTTTTCTTCCATAGCTACCTCCTTAAATAGACCAGGTAATCCGGGCCGGACTTATCCACTATGACATGGCCTTCCCTGGCAAGCCATCCTATGCTCATAAGGACTCTCTCTTTTTCCGTACCTATGCCTTTCGCTATCTGCGACAACGTGCTCTTACCGTTCTCATCGAGGTAATGCCATATATCTCCGGCAGTAATGCCTATTTCGGTGATCATTTTATCTCCCCTCTCTTGTTATAGCTACCGCATAAAGGACAAACCGATATCTCATCGTGTTTAGAATCTATGTAAGGATGCGAGCAGACCGAGCATTTCCAGGTATAATCCATATTTTTACCTATCTGCCTTGGCGCTCTTTTATGGCCAAATAAGGCCCATATGACCAAAATTATTACAGCAGAGAATAGCGTATAAAAAAATATTAAGGTAGATATATCCAATTTTATCATAATTATATTATTAGTCAAGGGTTAGCGGCATTATTCTTCATCATAAGACGGCTCCGTTTTATCGGCGCCCAGAGCATCTTCTATCAACATCACCATATTCTCGTCTCTTGAGCGATAAGCGCCGGTATCCGTCTCGAAATCATCTGTAGCAGGGTTTGTTGTCTCGACCGGGTAATACGATGAACGGTCGAGCTCGAGATATCTCTTTTCCAAAAAAGATCCTTCTTTAGGCCTGGCCTGCAACCCCATGTCCCCCTTACCGAGCAGCGGCCCGAGGAACGATACCTTGGAAAATTTTACATGGCCGGCGCTATCGGGCCTGGAAACCACCGTTATCGCGGACATCCAAAAAAGATGCCATAAAAAAGAGGCGAAAACGGCAAGCGCGAATATCCGCCAGCCCTCATCCCTGAATATTTTTATGAAATTCTTTACCACTGTCATTATTTTTACCTATTCGTGGCTATGTTCGCCTGCGACACGCCTTCTTTTCTGCACATGTCCCATATCTCGACCACCTTGCCGAGCGAAGCGCGGCTGTCCGCCTTTATCAGGAGCGGCGTATTATTATTTGCCATAAGCCGCAGGTTGGAAAGAAGCTCATCGCGGGATATTTCGCGGTCGTTAAGGTATATGTTGTCCGTTTTGGTAACGATGATGACCGCGCTGTCCTGCTGGACGACTTCGCTTGTGACAGCCTTGGGCAGGTTGACATTTATACCGGGCTGAAATATGAAACTTGAAGTGAACGCAAAGAAGATGAACAGAAGAAAAAAGACGTTTACAAGCGGCGTCAATTCTATCATGGGCTGGTCTGTCTTCGAGCGCCTCTTAAACTTCATACGTATCTCTCCTCGATGAGAGCAGATTCACCAGATCGGTGGCGCTCCTCTCCATGTCGTAAACGAGGGTATCCACCTGGCTGGTCAGGTAATTATAAGCGACGTACGTCGGTATGGCGACCGCAAGCCCCGCCACCGTCGCCAACAGCGCTTCCCAGATACCGCCGGCGAGGTCGCCCGGATTCACAGGCACGAGGTTAAGCGCCTTGGTCTGGATGACCTGGAATGATTTTATCATTCCTGTGACAGTACCAAGGAGCCCGAGGAGCGGCGCTATATGCGCGATCGTCGCGAGTATCGGCAGATGCTTCTCGAGCCTCGGTATCTCGAGCTGCGCCGCCTCTTCAACCGCTTCCCTTATTTCAGGCTTGGACCTGTCGTGCTTCAATATCCCGGCCTTCACTATATGCGCTATAGGCCCGGGCGTTTTATTGCACATCTCGATCGACTCTATTATCTTGTTGCGTTTCAGCACGCTGGTTATCTCGTCCATGAACTTATCCGCGTCTATCCTGGCCTTGTATAAATTATATATCCTGTCTATCACGACGCCGAACGCCAACACCGATGACAGTATTATAAGATACATCATCGGTCCGCCTTTTTGCACCAGATCCCACATATGATCCCCCTTATTTATTTCCTTGCGTTTTTATCCATTCTATCCGTTTTTTCGCGAATGCCGACTCTTCCACGTCCATACCGGCGAGTTTTTCATATAACTTTTTCGCCTCGGGCAATTTACCGAGCTTTTCGAATATCTGCGCGGCTTTCAATTCCGCCCGGACGGACCAGAACTTACCCGCTGAAAACAAGCCCGGCACCTTCATATACTCTTCCGCCGCTTTCGCGAGATCGCCTTCCTCCTCGAAACATTCCGCTATCTCATACTGGAGCTGCGAATTCAGTTCGTTATTCTCCTGCCCGAGCGCTTTCTTAAGATAATCCACGGCGCCGGCAATGTCTTCCTCCTCTTTTTTGATGCGCGCTATCTTTTTGTAGCTGTCTCTGGCGGTTACCGAGCGCGGGTATTTCAGCGCAAGATCTTCCAGCTTTTTAACGGCTTCGTCCGTGTTGCCTTCTTCCCGGAACGTAAGCGCCGCCTGATAATACGCTTTCTCCGCCAGGTCGCTCGACGGAAAATTCTTGGGGATCGAGTAATAAGCTTCCCGCGCCTTATCGTAGCGGGCCTTGGCCGCGTAATATTCGCCGAGCCAGAAGGCCGCGTCCGCAGCCATGGGCGAGGCGGGATACTCTTTCGAGAATCTTATGAATTCCTCGGCGGCCTGGCCTTCTTTTCCCATATTATAATAACTCCATCCGGCCTGGTACGCGGCCATTGCCCTTATTTTTTCCACGGAGGTTTCTTTTTCCGCGTTTTTATACAGAGAGAGGGCCTCGCCGTAGCTGCCGATATTATAAAGAGAATCGGCCATATATAATTTTGCCTCGGGGACGGCGCCGCTCGAAGGAAAAACTTTTATGAAATTTTTGAATTCGGACGCCGCGCGCTCGAAATCGCCGTTCCCGAAACTGGCAGCGCCGAGCCGGAACATGACTTTTTCCCGGAGCGCGGTGTTCGGAAAATTCGTCAGGACGCTCTGGTAAGCGAGTATAGCCTGGCCGAATTTACCCGTCGTCAAAAATATATTGCCTATCTGGGCCTGGGCATAGTCGGCGACGGGGCTGTCCGGGTATTTGTTCAGGACGGCGTCGTAGCTTTCTACGGCCCTTTTATAGTCTTTAATGCCAAGAAAAATATCGCCTGTCCTTACATAAGAATTTGCTGCCAGGAGAGGATCCCTGGTCTTTTTCACGGCCGATCCGAACTGCCGGACTGCGTCCTCATCTTTCCCGATGAGTAAATATATCCGGCCCAGTTCATAATGCATGCTGTCGATATATTTCGAGTCGGGAAATTTCTCTATCGCGTTCTCTATGAGCTCCCCGGCTTCGCTGTAATTTTTCGCCCCGGCAAGAAGCCGCGCCTTCCTGTAGTATGCTTCCGCCGCGAAGGCGGCGTTAGGATACGCCGTTATCAAATTATCGTATGCCTTCATCGCTTCGCCCGCCGTACCGGTCTTTTCATAGTTTTTCGCCAGCCCAAGAAGGACGGCCCCTTTCAGGGATCCGTTAACGGGCTTTTCAAGGCACTTCTTATACCACTTTGCGCTTTCATTATAATTACCTATCTGGAAGAACGCTCCGGCCATGCGATATACGGCGAGTCCCGACCATTTGGCATCCGGCGATATCGCCAGCGCGCGCCGGAAAGACGCTATGGAGTCTTCGTATCTTTCCAGGTAAAAATCCACTTCGCCCGTCAGGTAATACGCTTCGGCCGTCTTTTCGGAGACCGGGAATCTCTCGATAAATTTTTTAAGGTCCGATCCGGCTTCGGCATACCTGGCCATCAGGTATTCGCACTCCCCTATGCGGAATTGGGCTTCGGAGGCGGATCTCTCATGAGGGTAGTCGGCGGCTGCCTCCCTGAAATACGATATCGCGTCTTCCAGGAGGCCAAGCTTATAATAACTCCATCCTTTCGAATATACGGCGGCGCCCATGTATTGCGACGAAGGAAATTCGTCTATCAGGCGCTGGTGAAATTCCAGCGCTTTCTGGTAATCGCCGTTCTTAAGATATATCTCGCCGGCCCAGTAAAGGGCTTCGTCCTGCGAATCGCTTCCGGCGGGCGCGTTAAGGACGACCTCGAATTCGTACAGCGCCCTGGTAAATTTGTTCTGATGAAAATAAGAGCGCCCGAGGAGTGAATGGATCTCGTATATGAGCGGCGTGTTCGGATAATTCCTCAGTAGCGATTCGAAACGCGCGGCGGAGATCTCATAGAGGCCGTCTTTAAACATTTTTTTGGCAAGCGCATAGTCGGCGCCTTCGGGCGTCTCGGCGGCAACGCAAACGGACGTCAGAAGAACGAGGGCTATGAAAAGAAATATCTTTTTCTTCGTCCCCTGCCGTACGGCCCACGACCATGTCATTTTAACACTTCCTTGAGGTATTTACCGGTATAAGACACAGCGCTCCCTGCTATATCCTCGGGGGTCCCGCTGGCTACCACTTCGCCGCCTGCGTCGCCGCCGTCCGGGCCGAGGTCTATCACGTGATCGGCCGTCTTTATCACGTCGAGGTTGTGCTCTATCACAAGCACCGTGTTGCCGCTTGCGGCCAATGCCTGCAGAACGGACAGAAGCTTATCGACATCGGCAAAATGCAGGCCCGTCGTGGGCTCGTCCAGTATGTACAGCGTCCTGCCCGTCGACGTTTTCGATAATTCCGCGGCGAGCTTTATCCTCTGCGCTTCTCCCCCGGAAAGAGTGGTCGCCGACTGCCCCAGCCTTATATAACCTAAACCGACCTCGCTAAGAGTCTTCAGCTTATTTCTCACTGACGGTATGTTCTCGAATAGGACGAGCGCTTCCTCAACGGAAGTGTCGAGAATATCGGATATAGACCTGCCCTTGAATTTTACCTCGAGCGTCTGCGCATTGAACCGTTTGCCCTTGCAGACCTCGCACTGGACATATATATCCGGGAGGAAATGCATCTCTATCTTCTTTATCCCGTCACCCGAGCATGCTTCGCATCTTCCGCCTTTTACGTTGAAACTGAAACGGCCCGGCTTATAACCCCGTATCTTCGATTCCGGCAATTTCGAGAACAGGTCGCGGATGAACGAAAAAGCCCCGGTGTAGGTCGCGGGGTTCGAACGCGGCGTCCTCCCTATCGGCGACTGATCTATTACGATAACTTTATCGATCTCCTGCAGTCCTTCTATTTTTTTATACGCCCCGGGCCTTTCTTTGGAACGGTAAAATTTTTTCGCGAGCGCTTTATAAAGGATATCGTCGACGAGAGTGCTTTTGCCCGAACCGGAGACCCCGGTAACGCATACAAAAAGGCCGAGAGGTATTTCGACATCTATATTCTTTAGGTTATGCTCCGAGGCGCCGATGATGCGCAGGACTTTCTTTTTATCATAAGGCCTTCTCGCCGCCGGCACCTCTATCTTCAGCTCATTGCGGAGATATTTACCGGTCAACGAATCCTTCGAGGCGAGGATATCGTCAAGCGTCCCCTCGGCTATCACGTGACCGCCGTGCTCGCCCGCGCCCGGGCCGAGGTCTAAAATGTGGTCGGCCTTGCGGATCGTCGCTTCATCGTGCTCGACGACTATGAGAGTATTGCCGAGGTCCCTTAGCGTAATAAGCGTGTCAAGAAGCTTCGTATTATCTTTCTGGTGCAGGCCGATACTCGGCTCGTCCAAGATATAGATGACCCCGACGAGGCCGGAGCCTATCTGGGTAGCAAGCCGTATCCGCTGCGCTTCGCCTCCGGACAAAGTGTAGCTGGGCCGGTCGAGCGTCAGGTAGTCGAGCCCCACGTTCACCATGAACTGCAGCCTGTCCGATATCTCTTTTAAGACCTGGTGGGCGATCTTCTCCTGCGTCTTATTCAGATTTAAGCCGGACATGAAAGCGTTCAGGTCTTTGATCGACATCGCCGAAATTTGCGCGATATTCTTGTCTTTAATAGTGACCGCGAGGCTTTGGGGTTTGAGCCTTGCGCCGTTACAGGCCGGGCACGGCTGGGCGGACATATATTTGTTTATCTCCATCCTGATGAATTCGCTCTCCGTCTCGCGGAAACGCCGCTCGAGGTTCGGGATAACGCCTTCATAGACGCCCCACCCCCTGCCTTTACCCTCGCCGTATAAGACCAGTTTCTTGATACTTTTAGGCAGGTCTTTGAACGGCGTCTCAACGTCAAAACCATGTTCGTGGGCCAAAGACCGCATTAACCGCCTGTAATAAAGATAAAGCCCTTTGCCGCCGCGCCGCCAGGCCTCGATGGAATCGATCACAGGCTTGGATTTATCGGGTATCACGAGGTCGGGGTCTATTTCCATTTTATTGGCAAGGCCATCGCATGCCGGGCAGGCGCCGTAGGGAGAATTGAACGAAAATATCCTCGGCGTAAGTTCTTCCATACTTATGCCGCAGTCGGCGCACGCGTACTGTTCGTTGAAAAGCATGTCGGCCTTGGCGCCGCCCTCTCCCCTGGCTATGATGACGATGCCGCTTCCGGCCTCGAGGGCCGTTTCTATAGAATCCGTAAGCCGCTTCTTTATGTCAGTTTTTATAACAAGCCTGTCGACGACAACTTCTATGTCGTGTTTCTTGTTCTTATCGATCTTCACGGGGCTCTCTATACCGTATATCTTGCCGTCGACCCTGACCCGGACGAAACCTTCCTTTTTGACTTTTTCGAAAAGCTCACGATATTCGCCTTTCCTCCCGCGGACGATCGGGGCGAGCACCAGGATGGCTGTCCCCTCGCCCAGGTTCAATACCTGCTCCACTATCTCCTGGGATGTCTGCCTTTCTATCGGCTTGCCGCATTTCGGGCAATGGGGCGTACCTATGCTCGCGTAGAGAAGCCTCAGGTAATCGTGTATCTCGGTCTGTGTCCCGACGGTGGAACGGGGGTTGGAACCGGCGGTCCTCTGTTCGATGCTGATGGCGGGCGACAGCCCGTCGATGTACTCGACGTCCGGCTTCTGCAGCTGCTCGAGGAACTGGCGCGCGTAGCTGGATAGAGATTCGACGTACCTGCGCTGCCCCTCGGCGTATATCGTATCGAACGCAAGGGACGACTTGCCGGATCCCGAAAGGCCCGTAACGACGGTGAGTTTGCCCCTCGGTATCTCGACATCGATATTTTTGAGATTATGTTCCCTGGCGCCTTTTATGAATATATTATCTTTTTCCATAAGCGTTATTATATTTTAATCTTAACAATATTACCACAAAAAACAAAAGGGGACAGATACCTATTTTTGAAATAAAAATTAGGTATCTGTCCCTATTTATTGATTCAGACCAACGATTATTTTCTTTTTTTCTTGCCGCCTACGAGCATTTTAGCTCTCGAGACGTCGCCTTTCTTATCGACGAAGTAGAGGTATCCTTTTGCTTTCTTCACCGCCGGCTTCGCTATAACCTTGCCGCCGCCGCCTTTGGATTTGCCCCTGGCCATCTTCGTCTCAACCACGTTGCCCTTCTTATCTACGTAATAGAGATATCCTTTTTTCCTGGTTATCCCTACCTTTGCGACTTTTTCCGCCATTTTATTTCACCTCCCTTCGTCTGTATATTTTTAAGATTTATATAATCTTCTTTGACCCTCGAAACACTCCTGAATATATTAGTCTTCACGGAAACGCAGTCCCGTCCGAGGTCCTTTATTATATTCTTCATCTTGCGCCGCTTCGATGTCTCGGAATTCGGACAGGCGCAGACCTGCGACGGGAATTTCGCCTCTTTCGCAAATCTTCGCGTATTCTCTTCCTCGACGTAACAGAGCGGCCGTATTATTGTTATCTTGCCGCCGAACAACTCCTGCCGCGGGTTCATCGCCGCGAATTCGCCCTTGTAGAACATATTCAGAAGAAGCGTCTCTATGATATCGTCTTTGTGGTGCCCCAACGCTATCTTGGCGCATTTCAATCTGTCGGCCGCCAGGAATAACGCCTTTCTCCTGTTCCACGAACACCAGAAGCAGGATGCTTTCCTGTCCGGCTGAACCATTTTTATCTTCCGGAAATGATATTTTACTCCCAGGCCTTTGAATATTTTTTTCAATTTCGGCCTGAGCCCTTTATCGCAGAGAAAGTCCGTCTCTATGTGTATGGCGATAAGTTCGTACTTTATCGGCGCCCATTTTTGTCTCTCGGCCAGAAGTTTCAGCATCGTCAGGCTGTCCTTCCCGCCGGAAACCGCGACGAGGATCCTGTCTTTATCCTCGATCAAATCATAATCGGCTATCGCCTTACCGATCCTGTTCGATATGTAAGCGCCGGTTTCGGTCAAAGAGCGCATCTTTACTATGTCCCAACCCTGACGCTGTTCGTAATACCGTCAAGCGTCGCTATGGCCGACAGGACGGCCAGTTCGCTCGTCTTGGGATTGGCTTTCGAAGGAACGTTCTCCGTCCGGGTAAATATATTTCCGCATTCGCCTTTTATCTCGACTTCATGTATATTTTTCGTATATTGCGGCGAAGTAACGATTCTCACGCACGTCTTTTTGGCGCCGAGCCCTGCCAGGCTCAGGACGGCGGAAACATTCACATTCTGCGGGAAACCTTTTATCGCTTCTTCGGCGCTTCCCTCGAATATCACCGTCTCGTCTTTTATGGCCGAGAGGTCCAACTTGTTTTTCTCCAGGTACGGCGCCCCGGCCAACCCTTTAACGGGCTTTCTCGTCGTAAGAGAAACGGAATCGACCCTCCCGGCCGAAGCCGACTTCAACCCGTCGACGCCGCACAAAGCGCCGCTGGGTATATAGACTTTCGCGCCTTTTTCTTTCGCGGCCGCCAGGAGATCTTCCCGTCCGACGAGGCCGCCCACGCTCATTATCATACAATCTCTGCCTGCCCTGACGCACTCGCTCAAAATATCCCCGGATATCTTCGCGCTCGCCGCCTCCACGACCAGGTCGCATCTTTTTATAAGATCGCGAAGATCCAAAATTTGCGGGACTTTTTTGAGCGCTTTAACAAGGTTAACGGCTTTATCTTTATCCGTATCACAGATCGCGGTAAGCTCAACCTTATTTTTGAGCCTGTCCTGGCATGCGCGGGCAACTTGGGAACCTATGGTGCCGCAGCCGATAACGCCTACCCTCAGTTTCGTTTTACCCATATTCTCCGTAACCCCCAGCGTCTAATATCCCGCCAGGGCCGCGCCCTGGGCCTCGCCGGTCACTACGAGCATCCTGTCCAGAGCCTTCTTCGCCTTATCCCTTATCTCGTCGGAAACTTTTATCTCATATACCATATTCTCGAGGCTATGCGCAACCCAGCCAAGCGTGATGAGTTTCATGTTGGCGCACACAAGGTGTGATGTGGGCAGGTAAAATTTCTTGTCAGGGTTCTCTTTCTGCAATTTGTACAGCATACCCGATTCAGTGGATATTATGAATTCTTTGGTCTTGGATGCTTTGACATATTTGAACATCCCGCCCGTAGAACATATATGGTCGGCCTGCTCCAGCACTTCCGGGTTACACTCCGGGTGCGCGATAACCTCTGCGCCGGGATGCGCTTTCTTGGTCCTTAAAATGTCTTCCTCCTGCACCCTGATGTGCGTGGGGCAAAAACCGTCCCAGAGTATTATGTTTTTTTCGGGTAATTGCGACTGGACATACCGCCCGAGGTTCTTGTCCGGGACGAATATTATATCCTTTTCTTTCAACGCCTTTACTACCTGGACGGCGTTGCTTGAAGTGCATGCTATGTCGCTCTCAGCCTTTACTTCAGCCGAAGAATTGACATAGCAGACCACTGCGGCCCCCGGGTACTCCCTCTTCTTGGCGCGCAATTTTTCCGGCGTTATCATATCGGCGAGCGGGCAGCCGGCTTCTATGACCGGCAGGAGCACTTTCTTATCCGGGTTCAGTATCGATGCCGATTCCGCCATGAACTGAACGCCGCAAAAAACTATGACATCCGCGTCGGTCCTGACCGCGGCCTGGGACAGCGCAAGCGAATCCCCGCCTATGTCCGCTATCTCCTGTATCTCGTCGCGCTGGTAGTTGTGCGCTATTATTACGGCATTACGTTTCTTTTTCAGTTTCTCTATCTTCTTTTTCAGCGCTTCGTTATATTTCAGATCGCTGTTCACAGGAGTGTTCATTTCGCGCCTTTCACGATAATATTATCTATCAGCCTCGTCTTGCCTATAAATACGGCCAAGGCAATAAGGGTTTCACCGGTTACCGTCTTGATCTTTTTCAGGTTCCGGGGGTCCACCATCGATACGTAATCTATTTTCGCATTAGGTATCACGCGTATCATGTCTTCCGTCGCTTTTATTATTTTTGCCGCGTCCTTCTCACCCGACCTGACCAGCGTTTCCGCTTTTTTAAGCGATTCGTAAAGGGCGGGTGCGTTCTTCCTCTCGGCGGGCGATAGATATGCGTTGCGGGAACTCATAGCAAGCCCGTCAGGCTCCCTCACTATAGGCATTATCTTTATTTCGATACCCATATTAAGGTCTTCGGTCATCTTCTTTATTATTATCGCCTGCTGCGCGTCCTTTTGGCCGAAATACGCTATATTAGGCCGGACTATCTGGAATAGCTTCGCTACCACGGTCGTAACGCCCTTGAAATGGCCGGGCCTCGACGCGCCGCATAGGGTATCTCCCAGGCCGCATACCTCCACATAAGTAGAATAACCGGCGGGATACATATCGCTTACGGAAGGATGGAATATCACATCCACGCCTGCCGACGCGGCCAGATGCTCGTCTCGCTTGAGATCCCTGGGATATTTTTCGAAATCCTCTTTAGGGCCGAATTGCATGGGATTGACAAATATGCTCATGACGACCACATCGGTATGTTTTCTCGCGGCGCGCACCAGTGAAAGATGGCCTTCGTGCAGATAACCCATCGTGGGAATAAGGCTTATGGACTTGCCTTCTTTTTTGAAGATCTTTACAAGGGTGGACATTCTCGGTATAGTATCTACTACTTTCACGCTAGATCCTTCCTAATTCTTTCAGTCCCCGCAAAACAAAATCTCTTTCCGGTATCTTCGGGTGCGGGACCACAAGACCGGTTTCCTCTATTACATCCTGGCCGTAATATAAAATATCGAGGTCTATCTCTCTGGGCGCATTTTTCAAAGTCCTCTTCCTGCCGAGCTTCTTCTCTATCTTATTCAGCTCCGTTAAAAGCTCGCGCGGAGTAATTCCGGCCTCTATTTCCAGGACGCCGTTCAAAAATTTGCCCTGAGGTATATCGCTGACAGGTTCCGTTTCGTATATCGAAGAGCTTCTTTTGAACTTTATGCCTTTTACGGCCTTCAATTCTTCTATAGCTCTGTCTATATTTTGCCGCCTGTCGCCTAAATTCGACCCTATACCGATATAGCAGGTCTCCATCTTTAGGTGAGCCTGTCCTTTATACGCCTGACAGCCTCTTTAATACGCTTCTTGTCCACAGTGAGCGCGAACCTGATGTAACCTTCGCCATTCTCGCCGAACCCGTTGCCCGGCGTCGCCACTATATCGCACTTCTCGAGCAATTCTTTCGCGAACGCAGCCGAGGTGTACCTGGACGGCACGTGGGCCCAGACGTAGAACGTGGCTTTCGGCTTCTCGACTTTCCAGCCGAGCCCCTGCAGGCCGTCGACGAGGACATTCCTGCGTTCTTCGTATATCTTTAAGACCGACCTCATCTGCTTGTCGTAATTTTTCAGAGCCGCGACCCCGGCCCACTGTATGGCGAAGAATGCGCCTGAATCGATATTGGATTTGACTTTCGCCAGGCCCGAGACGATATCCTTATTTCCTACCGCGAATCCCAGCCGCCACCCCGTCATATTGAATGTCTTCGAGAGAGAGTGGAACTCTATAGCCACATCTTTGGCGCCGTCCACTTCGAATATGCTCGGGGCCTTGTAGCCGTCGTATCCCATCTCGGAATAAGCGGCGTCGTGGCATACGATTATATTATGTTTGGCCGCGAACTCTACTACGCGCTCGAAAAACTTCTTATCGCAAACCGCCGATGTGGGATTATTGGGGTAATTTATGAACATCATCCTGACCTTGTGCAGGATGGCGTGGTTGACCGCTTTAAGGTCCGGTAAAAAGTGACGTTCGGCCTTTAAGGGCATAACTACTATTTCTCCGCCGGCAAATAAAGTGGATGATTTGTAAGGAGGGTAACACGGGTCCGGGACCAGCACACAATCGCCCGGGTTTACGAACGCGAGCGGGATGTGCGCGATGCCTTCTTTGGAGCCTATAAGAGGATATATTTCGGCGTCGGGATCGAATTTCACGCCGTAGCGCTTAAAGAACCATTTAGCGCATTCATTCCTGAATTCGGGCAATCCCTGGTCAAGAGGATAGCGGTGATTTTTAGGGTCGCGGGCGGCGCGATTAAGCGCGTCTATGATGAATCGCGGCGTAGGGATATCCGGGTCGCCGATGCCGAGATCTATGATGTCGCGGCCTTCTTCGCGGGCTTTTTTCTTAGCCTTATCGATCTCGATAAATAAATACGGCGGCAGCTTCTTCAGCCTCTCGGACTTCTCGATCTTTATCATAATGGCCCCCTAGTTCGATGCCAGCAGTTTTTTATACATCTCGACGTTTTTGTCGATAGACTCTATTACCTGCAGCGGAGCGTCGTGGCTTATGTACAACTTCCTGATACTCTCCATGGCCGCTATCTCGGACATCATCGCCGTATGGGTGAAGTTCCTTATATTTATGATGTCTTTCTGTATCGTGGCTTCGTTCGCCTTCAGCCTGTAAGTATAAGCTTCGACGACTTTCTCGTGATACTCTTTAAATTCAGCCGGCGGTTCCAGCGCCTTAAGAAGATCCACTATAGCGGATAATTTCTTCGTGGTATCGGCAAGGACCTTCTCTCCCGTCACCGTATCTTTATTCTTTATTGCCGCGCCCAATTCCGAATTTTGCCTGAGCGCCAGCTTTCTGCTCATATCCATGAGCGACTCGACTTTATCGAGATAGGCTTGCTGGGCGGTTATCCATTCACGCCATTTAGAAACGTCATCCTGTGCGGCGCAAAGGACCGCGGACGCGAAAAGAACGGGAAATATTAAAAAAATTATTTTTTTCAAATGAAATAGCCCTAAAGCCCCAGGACTTCCTTCATAGTGAACAACCCCTTCTTCTTACCGGCTACAAACTTTGCCGCCTGGAGGGCGCCTTTGGCAAATATATCGCGGGTCTTGGCGCTATGGGTGATCTCGATCAGGTCGACATTGGATTCGAATGTTACGGTGTGTTCTCCGACCGTCTCGCCTTCGCGAATCGATTCTATCGGTACATCCGCGCCGCCCCTCGCTTCTTTAATAACGCGGGCGATCTCCTTAGCCGTCCCGCTGGGCGCGTCTTTTTTATGCACATGATGCGCTTCCACTATCTCCGCATTGTAGTCCTGCCCCAATACCTTAGCGGCATCTTTGACTATTTTGAACAGCAGGTTCACCCCTATGGACATGTTCGGCGAAAATGCGATCGGTATATTGGCCGAAGCCGCCTCGATCTTGCTTCTCTGGTCGTCGGATAACCCCGTGGTCCCTATGACCATCGCCTTTTTATGCTTTTCGCATAGAGCAAGATGCTCTATCGTGGCCTGGGGGGTCGTGAATTCTATCAGGCAATCGGTCGATTCTATGAATTGTTCCGGATTTTCCTCTATGGCATCGAAAGCCCCGCAGACCTTCAGGTCCGGGTCTTCTTTTGCCAGATCCACTATCCTGGAGCCCATCTTACCGCTGGAACCGCTGACACATATTTTGGTCATTATTCACTTCCTTCTCATTAGATAAGTTCGTATTCCTTGAGCGCCTTGACGAGTTTCTCCCTGTTTTCCGGCATCATATCGCATAACGGCAGCCGCATCTCGGGGCTGGATAGTTTCATAAGCCCCATCGCCGTCTTCACAGGTATCGGGTTCGTCTCGACGAACATCGCCTTGATAAGCGGCAGCATCTTGTAATGCAGGCTTTCGGCTTTCTTCAGGTCGCCCTTCTCGAACGCGGCGCACATATCCGCGACGTCGCGCGGGATGATGTTCGCGACTACGGAAATTATCCCGACGCCGCCTATCGCCATCACGGGAAGCGTAAGCGCGTCATCGCCCGATATGAGTAAAAAGTCCTTCGGACAAAGCTTCTTTATCCTCGACATCTGTTCGAGCGACCCGCTCGCTTCTTTTACGCCTATTATGTTCTTGATCCCGGCCAATTTGGCGAATGTCTCAGGCTCTACGTTAACACCGGTGCGTGAAGCTATATTGTAAAGTATTATAGGTATATCTACCGCCTCGGCGATCGCCTTAAAATGCAGGTAGAGGCCTTTTTGCGTCGGGCGGTTATAATAAGGATTGACCTGCAGCGACGCGTCGGCGCCGGCCTTCTTTGCGTGCTTTGTGAGCGCTATGGCCTCATCCGTAGAATTTGACCCTGTGCCGGCTATTACGGGGACCCGGCCGCGGGTAAATTGTATGGTGAGCTCTATCACCTTGTCGTGTTCTTCATAATTAAGGGTGGCGGATTCGCCCGTAGTCCCGCACGGGACGAGCGCGGACGTGCCGTTCTTTATGTGGAACTCGATCAGCTCTTTCAGGGTCTTTTCGTCGACCTTGTTATTCTTGAAAGGCGTAACCAATGCTACCATCGATCCTTTAAATGTCATTTGTCTCTCCCTCGTAAACTAACTGCGCTCTTCCTTCTAGATATACGTTCCTGAAATTCCCGCCTACCATTTCAAAATATACCTTAACTTTTTCGCCGCTGCGCGTCTCGACCGTCACGGGCGAGGACATATTCTCCGTCTCCGCCGATATTATGGCGCTTGCGACCGCGCCCGTGCCGCAGGCGAGCGTCTCATCCTCTACCCCGCGCTCATATGTCCTGACGCTTATCGTATGTTTGTTCACGACTTTTACGAAATCGGCATTCGTCCCTTCGGGCGAAAATTCATTGTGATTACGTATATGAGAACCCAGATTTTTTACATCTATTTTTTCAAGGTCATTTATAAAATGGATAGTATGCGGAACGCCCGTGTTGGCAAAACTTACCTTGTAAGGGCACTTATTTATCATAAGGCACAGGTTCCACTTGATATCTTTCGGGTCGGTCAGCTTTATCTTTACGACATCGCCTTTTACTTCCGCGTCGAGCGTGCCGGCCAAAGTCTCTATTGCCATCTTCGTTTTCGCTATCTTTTTAACCGCGGCGTAAAGAGCTATGCACCTTGAGCCGTTGCCGCACATTTCCGCTTCACTGCCGTCGGAATTAAAGATGCGCATTTTGAAGTCGGCCTTCTTTGACGGCTCGACGACCAGGAGGCCGTCGGCCCCTACCGCCCTCTTCCTGTCGCATAATCTCTTCGCAAGCGCCGCGAGGCCCGCGATCTTACCCGGTCTGTTATCGATTATGACGAAGTCGTTCCCCGTCGCTACCGCTTTCGTAAATTTCAAGCGTCTCACTTGAGCACCTTCGGTATTGTTTCGCCGCGCACAAGGTCTTTGTACGTTTCGCCTTTGCGGACGACATAAAATTTATTCCTTATCACCATGACCTCCGAGCCGCGAGGCCTGGAATTATAATTGCTCGACATCGTAAAGCCGTATGCGCCCGCACCCATCACCGCCACAAGGCTTCCCGGCCGCATATACGGCAGATACCTGTCTTTACCGAGGAAATCTCCGGACTCGCAGATAGGCCCCACCACATCCACCTTCTCGGCCGTCGCGGAAGAATCCCGGGGAACGCTCACCGGCACTATCTTGTGATACGCCTCGTAAAGGCTCGGCCTGATCAGGTCGCTCATCCCGCTGTCGACGATGACGAAAGTCTTACGCGGCGTCCTCTTCGTGTAGAGGACCTTCGTGACCAGTATGCCGCTGTTGCCGGAGACGAACCTGCCCGGCTCGAGTATTATCTTAAGCCCCGACCTCTTCAAAAGCGGCAGTATGGACTTCGCGAAACTTTTCGCCGTCTGCGGGTTCTCGATAGAATAAACTATGCCGAGCCCGCCGCCGATATTGAAATATTCCACGTCTATCTTGTATTCTTTCAAAAATTCCAGGACCTTCTTTATCGCTTCCGTGAAAGGCGCCGCGTCCAATATCTGAGACCCGATATGCATCTGCACGCCGCATATATTCAGGCTGGGATATTTCCACCTCGAATTGAATATCTTATGAACCGTTTCGAAATCAAGGCCGAACTTGCTCTCACCCTTTCCCGTCGCTATATATTTATGCGTTTTCGGTATGATGTCGGGGTTTATCCTTATGGCGACGTTCACTTTTTTCTTCAATTTCGCGGCCGCCTTCTCGATCTGGCCGAGCTCTTCTTCGGATTCGGCGTCAAAGAATAATATCCCGAACTTTATCGCGCTCTCGATCTCATCGCGCTTCTTACCCACTCCGGCATAGACGACCTTTTTCGGATCCACTCCCGCGATCTTAGCTTTATACAATTCCCCGCCCGAGACTATGTCGAGCCCGGCGCCGTTTTTCACGAGCGCTCGAAGCACTGCGAGGCTTGAATTTGACTTCACCGAAAAGCATATGAGCGGTTTTATCGACGAGAACGCGCTCTTTATCTTTTTGTAGTGGTCTATCAGCGTCTTGTAGCTGTAAAGGTAGAAAGGCGTGGGGACTTTTTTGGCGATATCCGAAACCTTTATATTCTCGCAATAAAATTCGTTATTTTTGAACGTGAATTCATGCATGATTTAATACCCTGCTATCCTCTCTTTAGCGACTTCTTCGATTCGACCGAAGTTTTCGGGTCGAGTAATTTGACGATGTCCGATTTTTTGAACGATGCGGAAAATTTGCCGAGCTCCCGCTCCGTCATACTCTTTATCTCGACTGAATTATCGATCGAATATTTGACGAGCTTGCCTACGATCGTATGCGCGTTCTTGAACGCCACGCCCTTACCTACCAGGTAATAGACGAGATCGGTGGCGTACAAAGACTCGTCCTCCAGGTGCTGTTCTATCTTCGCTTTATTGAATTTAAGCCCCTTCACCAGGCCGCTCAATACCGCAAGTTCGGCCGATACTATTTCTATCGAATCGAACAACGGCTCCTTATCGAGCTGCATATCCCTGTTATAGGTAAGCGGCAGCCCTTTCATCATCGCCAGTACGCTCATGAGATTACCGTATAACCTGCCGGTGTATCCTCTCACCAGCTCCAGCACGTCCGGATTCTTCTTCTGCGGCATAAGGCTTGAACCCGTGCAGAAAGCATCGTCGATGGAAATGAACCCGAACTCTTTCGATGACCAGATTATGATGTCCTCGGATAATCTCGAAAGGTGCATGCCTATGATAGCCGCCGTATTCAGCACTTCTATCACAAAGTCCCTGTCGCTCACGGAATCGAGCGAATTTACCGTCGGCTGTAATTTAAAAGACTTCCTGAGGTCCTTATTTCCTTTAATGTATCCGGAGACGTCGACGTTATATTTCGCCGCGTCTATCGGAGTGCCGGCAAGGGCTCCGGCGCCCATGGTCAATTCTATATTCTTAGCGGCTACCCACGTCCTGTCATAATCCCGCTTCAGCATCTCGCCGTAAGCCATAAGGTAATCCATCAGGTAGACGGGCTGGGCATGCTGCATATGAGTAAAGCCGGGAATAACGACGTCGCTATTCTTCGCCGCCAGTTCGCACAACGTTATGTCGAGATCGACGAGCGCTTCCTGCAATTTCATCAGCCCGGCCTTGCAGTACAGCTTCGTCGCGAACACTACCTGCTCATTCCGCGACCGGGCGGTGTGGAGCTTCATTACCAGATCGCCCACCTTCGCCTGCAGCTTGTTCTGGATGTCGGTGTGTATGTCCTCGCACGAGAGATCCGGCTTAAAAGTCCCGTCCTTAACGGCGGAATACAGCGCCTTAAGGCCGCTCTCAAGTTTCGCTTTCTCTGTTTTATTGAGATATCCGGCATTCTTTAGTATCTGGATATGGACGAGCGATCCTATAATGTCGTACTCGGCCAGCTTGTAGTCGTATTGCACGGACCGGGTAAATTCCTCGACGAGCGGATCGGTCGCCTTCGCGAATCTCCCACCCCAAAGTTTTTTAGCCATCATCTTCTCCCGTCTTCAATGTAAAATTTTTCGCTCTGCACGTCCTTGCGAACCACTTTGACACAGCACATTCTACTGTGCCAAAAATTTTACTTCCCCTTCCTGTATGATCCTCTATACGGCAAGCCCCATATCTCTATGAAACCTTTTGCAAGGGACTGATCGAATACATCGCCTTTTTCGTAAGTAGCCAGCTCCTTCTTATATAAGGAATCCGGCGATTTTCTGCCGACGACCGAACATGTGCCTTTATGCAATTTCAGCCGGACGGTGCCGTTCACGACAGCCTGCGTCTCGTCTACGAATTTATCGAGCGCTTCTTTAAGCGGCGTATACCAAAGCCCGTAATAAGTGAGCTCGGAATATTTCTGCGCTACCAGCTCTTTAAAATGCAAAGTCTCCCTGTCGAGAGTGAGCGCTTCGAGCGCTTTGTGCGCCTTATACAGCACCCATCCTGCCGGAGCTTCGTATATCTCGCGGCTCTTTATGCCGACGAGCCGGTTCTCGATCATGTCGCTGCGCCCGACGCCGGCGTCACCGGCTATTCTGGCGAGCTTAGTTATGAGGCTCACGCCGTCCGCAGCCTTGCCGTTCAATTTTACGGGAACGCCTTTTTTGAATTCGACCTCGACGTAGGCAGGCTTCGCCGCTGCCTTATCTATTCCTTTCGTAAGTTGATATATATCTTCGTCAGGCTCGTAATAAGGATCTTCCAGCTTCCCACTTTCAATCGATATTCCCCAAAGATTAACATCAATCGAGTATGGCTTCTTCTTCGTTGTGTCGATGGGGATATTATTATCCTTCGCATATTCTATCTCTTCTGATCTTGTCTTTAATTCCCATTCCCTGACCGGGGCAAGTATCTTTAAGCTCGGATCGATGGAGTTTACGGTAACTTCGAATCTCACCTGGTCGTTGCCCTTACCGGTACAGCCGTGCGCTACGTATTTGGCGCCTTCACGCTGGGCGGTGCGGACTAACCCTTTCGCTATAATGGGCCGTGACAGCGCCGTAGCCAGCAAATACCCGTTCTCGTAAATGGCGCCGGCCTTGAGCGCTTTAAACACAAAATCTTTCACGAATTCATCGCGCAGGTCTTCGACCACTACCTTTACAGCGCCCGTCGCGAGCGCCCTTTTCTTATACGCCGCGAAATCGGACTCCTGCCCGACATCCGCCATGTAGGCTATGACGTCGTAGCCGCGGTTCGTAAGCCATTTTATTATTACCGAAGTATCGAGCCCGCCCGAATAAGCAAGAACAACTCTATCTTTCATAGTTCCCCTCTATTCTATTGTAATAATTTTAAAAGTATCGCTTTCTGCACATGCATCCTATTCTCCGCCTGGTCATATACGACGGAGTTTTTCGAGTCTATCACCGAATCCGTTATCTCCTGCCCGCGATTGGCCGGCAGGCAATGCATCACTAAACAACCCTTCTTCGCAAGTTTCATCAAATTATCATTGATCTGGAAGCCCTTGAATGCTTTCAGCCGCTTCTTGGCATCCTTTTCCTGGCCCATGCTCACCCACACATCCGTATATATGACATCGGCGCCCTTTGCCGCAGCATTAGGGTCATTCGATATCCATATCTTCGCACCAGACTCTTTGGCAAATTTCTTCGCTATGTCCACGATGTCTTCTTCCGGTTCATAACCTTTGGGCGAGGCGATCTTCATATCGAGGCCTACTTTTGCCGCCGTCATCATAAGCGAATTCAGGACGTTATTACCGTCTCCTATATAAGCGAGCGTAATGCCTTTAAAAGTGCCGAGCTTCTCTTTTATCGTAAATATATCCGTCAGGGCCTGGCAAGGATGGGCTCGGTCGGACAGCCCGTTTATCACGGGGACATCCGCATACAAAGCGAGCTCCTTTATGTCGTCGTGGTTATAGGTCCGCGCGACAATGCCGTCGAGGTAACGCGACAATACGCACGCCACGTCTTTGACCGACTCCCTGCCGCCCATATCTATCTCATCAGGGCCCAGGTAAAGAGCGTTACCGCCCAGCTGGATCATCCCTATCTCGAACGAAACTCGCGTCCTGTTCGACGGCTTCTGGAATATCAGCCCTATCGATCTGCCTTTCATCGCGTCGGTATATTTGGCCTTATCGGCTTTCACTTTCTCCGTCAGGCTGAAGATGTCGGATATGCCCTGCGTATCGAGGCACTGTATGGATATCAGGTCTTCCTTCATAACGCACCGGTCTTTCTTTATTTTCGTGAAAATACCTTGTCCAATATCGAAACGGCCTTATCGATCTCGGCCTTCGTGACATTCAAAGGCGGCATTATCCGCAATATGGATCCTTGCGTGCAATTTATAAGCAGCCCCGCGTTCAAACATTCCTTATAAATATCGTCGCCTTTAATGCTGAGCTCAACGCCTATTATTAACGCGACGGAGCGTATCTCTTTTATGAAACGGTATTTCTTCTTAAGCTCTTCGAGCTTCTTCTTCATATACGCGCCCATCTTAGTCGCGTTTT
Source organism: Candidatus Omnitrophota bacterium (assembly GCA_028715345.1). GTDB lineage: Bacteria > Omnitrophota > Gorgyraeia > 2-01-FULL-45-10 > 2-01-FULL-45-10 > FEN-1322. The sequence continues at coordinate 44,594 of JAQUSB010000007.1, forward strand.
GGATCAATTTTTCCTTCTTTATCGCCTCGAACACGGCTAGGGCCGCGGCGCATACTATAGGCGAACCGCCGAAAGTCGACGCGTGAGTGCCCGGCGTGAGGACATCCGCGAATTTTCCCCGCGCTACGCAAACGCCTATCGGCAATCCTCCGCCGATCGCCTTGGCGAGCGTCATCATATCCGGCTCGATGCCGTAATTCTGGTAAGCGAACATTCTGCCCGAGCGGCCCATGCCTGTCTGCACCTCGTCCAATACCAGCGCAATGTCTTTCTCGTCGCACAGAGCGCGCAGGGCTCTCATATATTCGAGGCTCGCTATGTTTATTCCGCCCTCGCATTGTATCGGCTCGAGCATAATAGCGGCCGTCTTGTCTGTCACTGCTTCTTTAACAGCCTCGATATCATTGAACGGTACGTGTACAAATCCTGACGGAAGCGGCTCGAATCCAAGTTTTACTTTATCCTGCCCCGTCGCCGTGATCATAGCGAGCGTCCTTCCGTGGAACGATTTTGTCATCGTTATAACTTCGTACCTGCCTTTATCGTGGCCGTATTTTCGCGCAAGCTTCACACTGGCCTCATTTGCCTCGGCGCCGGAGTTCGCGAAGAAAACTTTACCGGGGTAAGAATTTTTTATTATCTCCTCCGCCAGAAGAGCCTGCAGCTCGCTGTAATAATTGTTCGATACGTGCAAAAGCTTCTTTGACTGTTTATTTATCGCGGCGACCACTCTCGGATGGCAATGGCCTATTCCCGACACCGCCCATCCCGGGAAGAAATCGATGTAAGTTTTGCCGTCGATATCCCACAGCTTCGCGCCTTTAGCCTTTTCTATGCACAAAGGGAAGCGCGAATATGTCTTCATTACATATTTGTCGTACAACGATACTATTTTTTCCGTCTTGTTCATTTTACTATTTCCGTTCCTATTCCTTTGTCTGTGAATATTTCCAAAAGCAGCGCGTGCGGGATACCCGCGTTCAGGATGTGCGCTTTCTTGACCCCGCCCTTTGTAGCGTTTATACACGCCCTGGCTTTCGGTATCATGCCGGCGTCTATGGTTTTATTTTTTATCAGGCGCTCTACTTCCGCCGCCTTTATCGTATTGTATAAAGTCTTCGGATTATTCTTATCTTTCATTATCCCGTTAACGTTCGTAAGCAGGACAAATTTTTCCGCTTTCAGCGCTATCGCGAGCGAATACGCCACATCATCGGCGTTCACATTATATATATGCCCGTCCCGGCCGATGCCTAAAGGATATATCACCGGTATTATATTGTCCTCGATAAGCTGCTTCACTACCGTGGTATCGACGGAGGTCACCTCGCCCACGTACCCGAGGTCGTATTCACACCGGAGCTTCCGGACCTTTATCATGCCGTTCTCTTTACCGCTCAACCCGAAAGCCTTCGTGCCCATGCTCTTCAATGTGCTCACTATCTTTTTATTGATAGCGCCGAGCGCTTTATCGATCATGTGAAGAGACTGGCTGTCGGTAACCCGCCTGCCCTGGATGAATTTGGGTTCTATGCCGGAACGCTTCATCATCTTCGATATATACGGCCCTCCGCCGTGGACTATTATCGGCCGCATCCCGGCGTAGTTCATGAATATAATGTCCTCGAGAATACCCGCCTCGATGCCGCTGGCTTCGACGGCAGCTCCGCCGTATTTTATGACTACGGTCTTTTCGAAAAATTTACGTATATAAGGCAGTGCCTCGATGAGCACGTCGCTCTTCCGTATCGCTTCCTTCATTTATGTGCTGTACTCCGAATTTATCGCGACGTACTCTTTCGAGAGATCGCATGTCCAGGCCGTCGCCTTATATCTTCCGTTCTTCAGGTCTACGGCTATCTTAACATTATTACCTTTAAAGAATTTGCGCGCTTTCTCTTTATCGTAACTTTTGGCGATCGCGCCGTTAGACAAAGCTTTCATCGCGCCTAAGTATATATCGGTCTTGTCGGGATCGAAACTGACCCCCGCCGCGCCGCATGCGGCCGCCACCCTGCCCCAATTCGGGTCTTCCCCGAAGACGGCGCATTTCAAAAGGTTCGAAGCAGATATCTTCCGCGCCGCCAGCTTCGCATCGAGCAAAGACTTGGCGCCCCTGACCTCTATCTCGATGAATTTTGTAGCTCCCTCGCCGTCCCGCGCAAGCATCTTCGCAAGCTCGATCGAGAGGAATTTTAAACCTTCCACGAATTTTTTATACTCCTGATTTTTCTTCGTTATCTTTTTATTCCCCGCCATACCGTTGGCAAGGACAAAACAAGTGTCATTTGTGCTCATATCGCCGTCGACCGAGACCATATTGAACGAATCCCCGATAGATTCGCTCAAGGCCTCTTCGAGCATCCTCTTCGATATGGCAGCATCGGTCGCGATAAAACATAACAGAGTAGCGTGTTTTTCGGCCTTCATTACCGGGTAGATCATGCCCACACCCTTACAGGCGCCGCCGATCGTCACCACTGACGAGCCCAACTTCACCTTTACCGCGAACTCTTTAGCGACGGTGTCGGTCGTCATTATCGTCTCGGCGAATGTCCTGCCGCCCGCCTTCGATAAGCCGTCCACAAGCGGCGCGATATTGTTTCTGATCTTCTTTATCGGCAAAAGCTCACCGATTATACCGGTGGAAGCCACGAGGACTTCGCGCCTGTCGAGCCACAGCTTCTTCGCCGCGCACTCCGTCATGGCTACGGCGATCGCGTCGCCTGCCTTACCGTTCGCGCAATTGGCGTTGCCGCTATTGGCGATGACGGCCTGGTGCATCTTATTCTTTATATGAAGTTTGCTCACCTTTACCGGCGATGCCGCGAAATTGTTCGTCGTGAAAGCGGCAGCGGCGACGCAAGGGACCTCGGAATACAGGAGCGCCAGGTCTTTATTGCCGGATTTTTTTATCCCGGCCTTTACGCCGTTGGCTACGAAACCTTTAGCCGTAGCTACTCCGCCTTTCACTATTATCATAAAAGCCCTTCCGTCTCGTCGAAACCGGCCATTATATTCATATTTTGTATTGCCTGTCCCGCCGCGCCTTTGGTCAGATTATCGATACACGAGATGACTATCAAAGTTTCACCCGTTACCTTCAGGCCGATATCGCAGTAATTGGTGCAAACGACGTCTTTTATCTGCGGGAATTTACCCTCGTCCGAGATCCTGACGAACGGCTTTCCTTTATAGAAATCCTTATATATATCCAGAACGGCTTTAGTGTCGAGCTTCTTATTCAAACGCAAATATATCGTCGAGAGTATTCCGCGGTTCATCGGTATAAGGTGCGGGGTAAAAACTATATTGATCGCCCCGCCGGAAACCGCGGACAATATCTTATTTATCTCGGGTGAATGCTGGTGTTCGTTCACCTTATACGCCTTCAAATTCTCGTTCACTTCGCAGAAAGACAAAGCGCTGTCGGGTTTGCGCCCGGCGCCGCTCGTCCCGGATTTCGAATCCGCTATTATGTTCTTGGGGTCTATGGCCTTTGCTTTAAGCGCAGGCGCAATGCCCAATATTACGCTCGTTGGGTAACAGCCGGGGTTGGCGATAAGTTTTGCCTTTTTTATATCGCTGTAATAAAGTTCCGGCAGGCCGTAAACTGCTTTGGAAAGATTCGCCTTATCTTTATGCTCCGCGCCGTACCACATCTTATAAACGTCCGGCGCCAGCCTGTAATCTGCGCTTATGTCTATGGCCGACTTTCCCGCCTTCATAAATACAGGGACGATATCCATCGCGGCTTTGTGCGGCAGGCCGAGAAAAACAAAGTCAACATTCTTAGCTATCGCTTCCGGGTCGATCTTTTTGCATACGAGGTCGATCCGGCCTTTGAACTCCGGGAATACCGCGGAAATAGGTTCATCTGTATCGGAAAAACGCGCGAGCTCGGTTATTTTAACGTCCTTGTGCCGTAAAAGTATCCGTATCGCTTCCTGGCCGGCATAACCTGTTGCGCCCAATATTCCAACTTTTATCATCACTCTCCCCCTGCAATTTTAAAACCTCGTCGGGAACATTAACTTATAGTAAAATAAAAAACCTATCGTGTCAACTAAATTCGCCGTCGGCGGAAGCCACGATAGGTTTTTGAAACTCGTCGGAGATGTCTTTTTATCTCTTAGTGAACTGGAATCGCCTCCTGGCTCGCTTTCTGCCGTATTTTTTGCGCTCCCTGGCCCTGGAATCTCTTGTCAGGAACCCGGCTTTCTTGATGTCGGCTTTTAGGCCTGAATCCATCTTTACAAGCGCCCTGGCAATACCCTGTTTAACCGCGCCGGCCTGGCCGCTTAATCCGCCGCCGTTCGCGTTTATGAATATGTCCACCTTAGTTTCGAGCTTGGCCGTTTCGAGCGGCTGCATTATGACAAGCCTGTTGGACTCCCTGGGGAAATAAGCATTGAAAGGCCTGCCGTTCACGGTGACCTTCCCTTCGCCTGTCATTAGCCTAACGCGCGCTATGGAATTTTTGCGCCGTCCGGTCGCTATATATTGAACTTTCTCTGCCATTATCCGTTCCTTTTATTAGTCTATCTTTAGAATTTTAGGCTGCTGAGCCTGGTGCGGATGCACATCCCCGGGATAAACCCTGAGTTTCTTCAGGAGTTTGGCTCCGAGCTTACTTTTCGGGAGCATACCGTGGACCGCGTGCCTTATGGCGCGTTCCGGGCTCTTCTTCATAACGGTCGCCAGCGTTTCGCTGTTCAAGCCGCCCGGGTATGCGGAATACCGTAAATATTGCTTCTGCCCCAGCTTATTGCCGGTAGTCTTTATCAATTTAGCGTTTATAACGATCACTTCGTCGCCAGTATCCTGGTGGGGAGAATATATCACTTTATTCTTTCCCATGAGGATAGAAGCAACTTTGGCCGACAGCCTGCCGAGGACTTTATCCTTGGCATCTACCACGTGCCATGTCTTCTGAATATCTTTTTCTTTCGCAATGTAGGTTTTCATCGTTTTTCCCAAGTTAAGACAAAAAAATCGCCTCTTTATCAGAGGCGATTTATAGTAACACACCTTACTGATATTGTCAACAGAATATAAAAAACTTTTTTCGGCTTATGCCGCCGTCCAGAATTCGCGCATTATGAGCTTCAGGCGCTCTATTGCGCTCGCGGTCAATTCCGAAAGCAGTCTTATGGCGCTCTTCGAGCAGAACTCTATCCTGTCAATGGTGTCCTGCGCCGTCTCATTCTCTTTCTCGGGCAATCTTTGTAATAGAACGTTGGCATCGCCTTTGTAGCAGCCCTTGAGAATATTCCTGAAAAACATGCCGATCCACGGATTTTTTTCATCCGATTCGTACAAACGCGCGCAGATAGCCCGCATGAACAGGCTGGACTGATAAAACGTCTTTTCCGCAGATCTCATATTATTATAGCCCTCGGGAAGTTCAAAACCGAGATCCCGGACTTCTTTAAAAAGGGCCGGTTCTTCTTTCACCAGGGATCTCACTATATCCTTCGAGCGCTCTCCCGTAATGACAATTATTCTTTTTACATGGTCTTCGGGTTTGGCGGAACGGAGAAATTTTCTAAGCCCCTCTTTATCCTGGAACGCCTTACAACCCACGATATCGTCTCTGCCGATCTTTTTCCTTATATCCCTTAATGCGTCGGCCATCGTTTCCGTAGTGCCTACCTCATCCTGGAGCACCAGCGCCTCCACCCTGTCCTGATGGAAAATATTGATCGTCTGCCAGATGTTGAATACATCCTTACGGCTTAAGGTCATACTTCCGGGGCCAAGATGCCTGCCTATCCGCGCTTTCACGATCTCTTCAGCGCCTTCCTTTATTTCGGTAATGAGCGGATGGCTTTCCAGCGCCTTCATGGCAGCGTCTCTTCTCTGCCAGAATTCATCCGAGCCGATACCGGTAGAGGTTGTGCCTGCCGATGCCAGAACAAGTTCAGGCTCGTTCTGCTCAACCGCCGGCGGTTGCACTTTATCATCACCTGGCGTAGCCGGCTCAATGCCGTTCTGCGCTTCAAGGTTTTGAGACGATCCTTCATCTGTAGACGCCAGGTCTTCCACCGCCCCTGTTCCGACGAGATCAGCCGGCGGCATGTATCTGTCATCGTAGCCTGCGCCGAATATGTCATCGAGCCTCGTCCAGTCCAGCATCGGTTCCTCTGCCTCTTCCTGCGCTCTTTGATATAAACTTCTGACTATAAAGATCATGAAATCTACCCGCGGAGCCGCATCTTCTTCCGTAAGATATACTGACCGGGCATAACACGTTATAAGCGCCTGCCTCGCTTCTATTTTTTCGGAATCGGATGTCTGAGGGTTTGTAAGCACTTGCATTTTTTCCAAGAAGAGAGACCTATTGCTTTGTATATCATATACCATGAATATGCCAAAAAGACGCAGGGCAACGTCTCTTACCGTAACATTGGATGACGGTAACGCATAAAATAGCCCCACCGTGTTTTCTTTAAGCCATCCCATAAAATCACTTAAAGTCATGTCAGCAGGAATTTCTACATTATCTCGCATCGAAGCAACAAACTCTTCTTCCGGGCTAAGGATAATGTTCACAGGCTGTATATCGGCTTCACGCTGTCCGCCTAATACCCCAGCCGGGAATATTATTTCACCGTCATCCGTTACTGTCACTTTAAACGCATCGCCTGTCACATAATGCGGAGTGGTATTTTCCCCGATAGTTACATAATATTCGCCTTCTGTCGGCGTCGGACGGACCGTTATACTTTCTACCGGCACCCCTTTATCTTTGGCAACGGCTTTTTTGATATTGTCAAAAGGTGCGCCAGCCTCCGCCTTTTTCGCGTCCCGGGCTGTAACAGCCATAGCCGCGATCGCCGCGCCTATTCCTGCGCCGTCTTTGGCCTCGAAGACTTCGAGCTTCTGGACATAAATACCTCCGAATATATCGGCCAGAGCTTCTTTCATCATTCTGATATATCCAGGATAATTTAAAAGCGGCCCGTCCACCGCATATGCGTATTCGCCGGTCGGTTGATAAGTTCCTTCTCTCTGCATAACGATACCTGCGAATGTAGCGGCACCCAGCCGAGCGGATCTTGACATGATATTATGCGCAATGGTCCTGACTTCCTTAACATCGTCATCGGTCGGGTCCTGTATCCCCATATCCGTAAAGTATTTCTTCAAACCATCCATATTTCCGGCCAGCCATAACGCCTCGATCTCGCTCATATTCCTGGCAGTGAAACCTTTATAACTATCCTTCTCATAATCGTGATCAGTGAAGGTAGCGGGCAGAGCGCCGTTATGATTAGCAAACAAATTATTTGCGCGAACCTCTTTTTCGAGCATGAGCCCGAACAGAGGCCCTACATATTTGCCGGAAAGCCTCTTTTCTAAAGGATGGACACCCGGATTCGAGGAAAGCCTGTCCACTTCGGCATCCAACCTCATCGCCTCAAGCTTAGCGCTACCTACTTCCAGAAGATTAAACGCTCCGGATTCCAGATTGACCGAATTTCCGTTCTCGTCAAGCATATCCGTATTATGGCCTGTGGCGAATACGCCTCCGGCGATCGTTCTGGGATTCAAAAACATGCCGTAGAGCTTCACTGTTTTTGTATCATTACAGATTTTGACGATCTTAATGTTGATCTTATCGGTCTGCAGGCCTGCTTTCGCCAGAGCTTCATTCATAAGCGCCGCGACATCCTGCCCCATTATCCCGTCGAAATTGTAGCCTTTGACATTACACTCCGGCGTAATGGCATTTTCGCTTGTTCCTACTTTTTTCGTAGCGAAAGAAAATGTGAAGCCGGTGCTTAAATCCCCCGACAGATTATATTTATCTGCGAAAAATCTTATCTTTTCCGCGATAAAGTCAAAGAGCTGTTTCCCCGCGCTTGCGCGTATTTCCTCCGGCACAGCGAAAGTAAGCTCGTGCTTTTTTTCGAGCGTATGGTTACCTTTAAATTCGACAAGACCTACGCGGAAATTTGTCCCTCCCAGGTCTAAAAATAGGGTCTCGCCCTTCTCGTCGCCCGTTAGCCTTTCTGTCTCCGTAACTATATTGGAGAGCGACGACTGATTTGTGCCGCGGAGCATAACGTCTCCCCTGAAATTCATCGCGATCTGTTTCAATGTAGTTACAGCTATCGCGAAAATGTTCGGCTTTACTCCGCCGAAGTTCGCGCGGTTCTCCGTAACTAACGCGATAAGCTCTTCCGCGCTTTTTTCCGCCGATTTTCTATCCCCGTTTATGAAGATTATCTCAAGAAATCGATCTACTATCGCGTTGAAAGCTTCAGCCTTTACTTGTTCCGACGCATCAAGCCTTACATACATGCTTAATGCTTCTACCAAAACTGCATCCGCATTAGCCTCCTCGCCTATAGGTTTATTCGTGGCTATGCAAACGGCTTGCCTGATCTTTCTCTCCGCGCCCTCGCGCATTTCGGCAGTTTCTAATTCGGTTATCTCGCGATTAAGCCTTGCTATATCGGCCCCCAGCTTCTCTTTTTCGGCTTCCGAGATAGAGGGCTCATCTTTACGGCCTGTCTGTTTTCTTATAAGTTCGGCCCTTTGAGCTCTTAGCTGGCTTATCCTGGCGCCGAGCGTTTTGGCGGGTTCGGCAGGCGCGCGGACAGCGGCATCGTTCGCCGGGGCTTTATCCGATAACGCAGCATTAAATGCGGTGAGTTGTCCGGTCAATCCGTCATCGGTTAATGCTTTTCTCACGGCCGCTATATTCGCTTCCTCACCCGGCAATTCCGCTACTTTAATATCTTTCGCGGCGGCAACCGGGTCGATTTTTGCAAGCTCGATAATATCGACTATCGCCTTCCCTCCGCCCATAGGAGGCCGTTGAGTGCCGGTAAATTCGTCTTTAGACTTATTTATTAATTCCCACGCTCTGGATATTCCATCCGCATATAAGCCCACTTCACCTATCTGTAAAAAGAGGCATCTGGCGATCTTATCGGCCAACTTCTCATCCGTGTCGATACCGCCCTTTAGCCTCGCGGCAAACGCTTCGCGCACTGCCTGATTCTGATGCAGACTGTCGATAACAGCTTTCTCTCTGTCACTGAGCAATGCATAATAGGAAGCGGGATGGAAATCGACGGTTTTATTTGCCCCTTTATTATCAACGACTACTCTGTAATCGGGATTGCCGTCCAAAGCTGCCAATACTTGCTCAGGTCTCCATATAGCGGGGTCGATGTAAACAGCGTCGGCGCCATAACTGCGGGAATGATCACGTAGTTTCCCGAGCAGCCTCTTCCATATCTCGGGATGATCCCATTGCAATTTAAGCAGCATATTCATGGTATGCCTGCCGGGAGCACCGTTAAGCTCGGCCAGATTAAATATATTATTAATACCCAGCGCGGCAAGATCGCGCTTTACCCATTGCTCGTGGATAGGTAACACGATCGGCCGTGAAAATGCACTACTCTGAGGTATCTGAAAAGTACCTGCACGCAGGGTCAATTCCGGCCCTATATCTACGGAAGAATAGTAAAATGCGGTATGCACAACTCCTAACGGACCGCTCCGGTTGACGGCAACGTCATATCGACCCAAAGGAATTTCCCGGATCGCGATAGTAACGTTGTGACTGAAACCACGCAAGGCATACCAGCGCGAAGTCTTGCTGAATTTGTCATCCGATACCGAAACAAGCCGCGCAAGTCTTATGAACGAACTGACATCCGGCCCATCCCACTCGCCTTTTTCCTCAAGCGCTTGTAGTCTCGCCTTCCATTCGCCCGAGGCGGCGCTCATAGCTTCTTCTCTCATTGCAGGCGTCGAACCTATCCCGCTTCTTTCGAATATGTCGCGGATCAGATCCCTCACCCTGAACTTTTTTAACTCAGGATATGTAAAGTACCGGAGTGTTGTTTCGCTAAATAAAGCGTCGGGCCGATTCATCACTAATACCGAAGAACTGCTACTTAATTCCCATATCTTGGATCTCGCATAATCTTGGAATTCGACGTTGATACCTAAGCCGGCAAACCATCTGCGCAATGATCCAAGATCAAGCTTAACCTCTACTTGATCCGCGGCATGCTGCGCGTAAGCGGCAAGTTCTTCTGCTAACGCCTGCCTTTCGGACGCGATACGCTCGGCCGCGTATACTAATCCGGGCAGCCAATCCATGTTTTCCGCGCCAATACGCACTAACCCGCAATCAACGCTATAATAAATACGCTTCCTGACCTCTTCCGATACTACGCTCCCGGCGTTCACCCTTAAAACTTTTATACCCTTGTCGCTGACGTTGGTGCAGATCTCAAATATCTGCTCACCATTTCTCATATATGTCAGGACATCGCCCTCTTTGATAGCATTTGCATCCAAGGGGTATGTTCTGGAGATCGAAAATAAATCGACCAGTAATTTCGTTAATGACGCGAAATCATCCCGTACATCTTTAATGCGGGGCCGCAATTTTTCGGGCGTTTCTTTTGCGGTAATATCCGGTAAGAGCGGTAATCCCTCTAGTTCCCTCCCGACCGTAAGCATAATCTGCGCCGCCGCGGGATTGTTTATTTCGGTCTCCGTAAGAGATTTTCTTTGCCGCCTCGTTCCTTCCGCCAGGGTTTTAATTTTAGCGTGAAATTCTTTTCTTGCCGATACTAATTCAGCGGCGCTTCTAGCGATCTCAGATAACCTATTTACATTTTCGCCGCTTATATTTACAAGCTGCCAGTTGTCAAAATCATGCCGCTCCGCGTCCATCGAAATAATGTCTTCCGCGGTAATTTGTAATATCTTCAGCCGCCCATCCTGATCGGCCGCAAGGCAAATGCAAAACTCCCGCTTTTCGACCCTGCCGTTGGTTAAAATATCTCCTGCCCTGATAATAGAGTTCTCCGGGATCGGCTGAGATCGCCCTGAATAGAAAAGTACCCGATATAAATATCTGACAAGCGGATCCCGCCTTTCCAACATTTCGGCAACCCAGCTCTTTAATTCATCGGGATCCACACCGCTATATTCTTCATATGAATTCGGCAAAAACGCTAATCCCGACAATGAGTTACCGAGAGCCGCCGCTATGCCGGCTATATCTGAAGCCTGCGTTATCTGCTTCATCAGCGTATCAAATTCAGCCAATTCAGGACTGCCTTCCGCGTACTCGCTCCTGAACGCACGATGCTTACTGCCATCCCTGTCTGCGGCGGAAACAAGATATATGATCGCTTCCCTGGGCGTAGGCCGTTTGCGTTCGAAATCGAGCAAACGATGATCCCCGGATACGACAATGGAAAAAGTGTAGCGGGGATCGCCGTTTAAAGCAGCTATTATATTCTCGGCTCTGAATAAATCCGGGACAAAACGAATTGCATCAACTCCCCTGTCAATATTTAGCACACTCAATGTCCCGATCAAATGATCCCATACGAGAGGATGATTAAGTTCGATACCCATGAGAGCGACAATAGCATCCGACTGTCTGTCGGATAGGAATATATATGATCGATGCCTGCCACCCAAAGATCCTGCGCAACCAATTGCTCACGCATAGATAAGGTAGAGTTCTCATTGAAATAATCTGTATCGGAAAGTTGCGAAGCTCCTGCCTGGGCTTTGGCTAGTTCAGGTTCGATAGAATCTGCTTCGGCGTAAAATACAAAATCATACGGTCTTGCTACGCTATAACGCCCTACGCAAACCTGCTTATTATTGGTGACAGGTATATTTCTCACCGATATAATTACGCAGCTATCGATACCGTCGAAAGCATACCAGCGCGAGGTCTTACTGAATGTATCGTCGGACACAGCTGTAAGCCGTGCAAGCCTTATAAAGGAAATGACGTCTGCCGCTTCCCAGCGAGGCTTATTCTCAAGCTCAGCCAATTGCCTATGCGCCGACTCTGCCGCGGATACTTTATCACCTCTACGAACGTCTTCGGTCGTCTGCACTTCAGCTAAAAGATCCCGTGCTTCCTGTGTCAATTCTGACAAATGGTCAAGTTTGTCACCGCTTACATGTACCACTTTCGTTTCCCTGGGGCCATCGTAATTATGACGTTCTGCACCCATCGGAATGAGTTTATACTGACCGACGGCGACCACGCTTATATGCCCGCCGCTGACCTCGGTGCAAATGTGAAACTCCGGGCCTTCGTCCATATTTATTTCCAGAATATCTCCCTTATTGATAGGAGTTCCGCTATTAAGAGGAGATGATTTCGAAGACGAGAGTAATTTATATACTGAGCTTGTCAGCGAGACTCGCTCACCCTGGTCGTTGTCAGGAAAACGTGATAAGCCCTCTAATGCCTGCCCGAGGCCTATCGTCATCCGGGTTATATCCAGGTCTTCGCGAGCGGTTTCATCTATATTGTAATGCTTTAAAACATCTTTCCTGCTCACGCCTACGGTTTTCCACGGCGGAGTCGGAAGGTCGGTGTTTTTATCATCTTTTAAATATGTGTGCTTATTATTGCCGCTTATTCCGTAAACAGTCTTCTCTTCTTCGGTGCGTATCCAGTAATGGGATATCGCGCCGGCGTCGATCCAACGGGGCTCGATGATAACATTATCTATCTTAATGGCAAAATGGCGGACGCCGTTTACCTTTGCCAGGCGGTCGCGTTCCTCTAATATGGCTCTGAAATTCGCCAAAATAAACTCCAGGGTATCTTTATGATGATCGATGACCGCAGGGGTAATTCTTATCTCATCGATATTGTTAAGTTTATGCTTCGCCGCCCAAATCAGCTCGGACGGAAGCACGATATTTTCATTATTTCTATTGCGAATGCTGTAAGTACCGCTGCCTATTCTTGTGGCTATTTCGTAACCAGATTCCGACCTCATCGCAGCGGTTTTCAATGAAACATAGATAATACCCCATGCCTGATATCCCGGCTCGGCCATAAATTTACCCAGATTATCCGTCACTGTCTTGACATCACGCTCAGGGACACGGCGCAATATTTCGCTTCCGAAATTCGCCCCGCTCGCGCGGACGGAAGATATTAAAAGCATCGCCTGGTTAACCGGATCTGCTACTCCTAATCCCTGTAGACATTCGGCGATAAGCACTGCGGCATGGGCTTTCTCAGCGTCTTCTTTAGCAGTGACTAACCGTGCAATGCTGTTTAGAAGAACGGCGTCGAGTCTGTCCCCTCTCCACCCTGCATTCATGGCCCATTCGTCGACACCCTCTTTTATCCTATTCTGTCTCTGGGCAGTCAAACCGCTCCAATAGCCGGCCTGATCCTCGTCGGCAACTGCCGTAACGGCACTTTCGACTGGCTTGCCTGTCCCGGCGAATCCGAAATCATTGGCAGTTCCAGATATATACTTTAAAACCAAATCTACCGTTACTTTCTCGGACTTATTCGGGTCGAGCCCCAGCTCACGCAGACGGCCTTTTATAAGCAGCATGGCGGCATTTTTATCGTCATCTGTCTTGGCCTTTGTCAGCCTCGCTATATTATCCAAAAGGGTTGCGTCATACAGCCATGCTTTCTTTATATCACGGCACTCTTTAAGACTGGCCACTATTTTATCATGCGCCCGTTTAGATAAAGACATCCAATATTTAAAGTCGTTCTGCCGTGCTCTGGGGCGTATACGCTCGTGCAGAATTTCTTCGAACATTTCAATCCGTTTATATAAAGGTATCCAATATTTAAAGTCGCTCTGCTGTGCTCTGATGCGCATACGCTCGCGTATAATTCTGTCGAGCATTTCAAGTTGGTCAATAGAGAAAACTCTCGGCCAGTTGGCAGATTCTCTAGTCATAGGTTCGAGGTAGGTTAAAAAAGTGCGAAGAAGTATGGCGCCGCTGGGATTTTCAACAACCAATCTTTCTATTGCTCTTCTATCTTCCGCTCTGAGCGCTTCGCCCATCCTTTTCTCAAAGTCTGCCGTAAAAGCAGTGCCTTTTTTCGAAGCGCCTGATTCCACACTAGCAGTCAGTTTGGCTGGATCATCCACTCTAAATAACAAGCTGCCGTTAGGGCCCTTTTCGCTAAGCTCTCTTATTACCCTGTATCTTTTTTCCGGATGGAAGGCCAGATCCAGAAGATCCCTTCGCGCAGTCTGGAGAGCGGACTTCCTGTTTTCCGCCGGAGCATCGAATCTAAATTCCGGATGCTCTTTCACAAACTTCGCATATCCTTTATCGAGATAATCAGCTACGCTGAAAGGCTCGTTTTGTAATTCGGGTGTATGCGCAAGTACTATAAGCGCTGCCTCCGCGCTTTTGCCGGGGCGCGTACGCGGCTTGCCTGCCGACGGCTCGTCCAATATGATGCGCGTATGGCCCAATAATTTGAGCCGAAACTGGGTGTATCGCCACTTTAAAACTATATATTCCGCATATGCGCGCGTTTTCGCTATTAATTTAAATGTCCTCTTTCCTTTATATATTCTTTCCCATGCCGCTAAAAACCTCCCCGCTTCCGCAAAAACATCGCGTTCTCCTTCGTCATAGGCCGCTTCCTTAATAATATTAATAATTGCCTTATCCGTATAATCAGCGATCAGCTTTTTATGCTCTCTCACGTAATCCGCTAATCTGGGCAATGCTTCTCTATACGCCGGCGAGTACCTGTCTACCATTTTATAAGCGGTTGCCAAATATTTTTTTATGAAATTCACATAAGGATCTGAAGCGTTAGAACCGTCTCTTTGTAATGTATCGCGACTTCTCTCAAGCATTAAATACTCTAGGGAGCCTTCCGGTATCCGCGTTTTAAGCGCCTTATCCAGATCTTCTATAAGCGCCTCTACTTCAGAACTTCGTTTTTCGACAGATGGCTGAGCTGCTTTTATTCTATCAATATCCGCCCCCGACGCAGGTCTGACCACGCCGGTCGCAATAGACTGATATGTAAAATTATGATAGCGATTGGTCAGATCTTCTCTCACACGAATCGTATCGCCGTGTTTTTCGGACACATACCCTATGCTTTCCCTGCCACCTTGTGTAATAATTACGGGCGAGCCAGTTTTGATGTTCTTGAATACAGATTCCGGCGATTGCTGGCGTCTGCTCTTGGTCGGGCTTTTGCCGCCGTCGTTTTTCGCGGGAAAACCGAAATTCGCCGCCGGGAAAGAAAGGTCCGATATAATAGTATCGGCCAGGAAACGCGCCGATATCGGACCTAAATTTGTTAATTCATGTAAACGGCTGGCCACAAGCCCCATTGCCTGCTCTTTTCTATCATACTTCTCAGCTTTTATTCTTTGCGCTATATAATTCAGAAGGACGGCATCGCGGCTTAATTGCAAACCATCGACATTATAATCTCTGCCGAGAAGGAGCGGTCTTTGCATATTTGCAAGATATGCCAGTATCCTATCCCGCGACTGCCGGGACAATTCCGGCCAATAGTCATGCCCGGCTACTACAGCCGACATCCCGGTGGTATCTTGAGCGGCGGCTTTAGCGCGTACTGCGCGCTCTCCATAATACTTGTCATTCATTAAAAGCGCTAATTGCTTGGCTTTCTGCCGTAAAGCGGGGTCACCCTTAATGCTTTTAAACTCATCGTTAAGCTTCAGTTTCGCGGCTTCATCGTTTTCGAATATCCAGTCGATCCTTCCTGCCAATATGTTGTTGTTATAACGCACCATATTGGAATTAGCGTATGAGTGTAAAAACCACATCCATACGGCGTCACTGAGCCAGTCTTCCTGCGGGTCATCAGCGGCAACTCTCTTTGTTACGCGTTTCAATAATTCAGACGCGGCGGAAGTTGAGCCCTGTCCTTGTCTGGGCGAATTCTTAGGGTCTTTAAAATCGATCATTATATCGTTTTTCGCAAGACCATCGAACATAGCCACGAAATTCTCATCGAAGATCACCGTGACCTTACCGCCTGCCTTTGACCTCTTGAATATTGGAAGCACACCCGGCTCCGCATCGGACACATCTCTACGGAGGTCGCCTTTTATCACTTCTACATTCGATATTCCGGAATCGGCAAGCCTGGATTTAGCTAATGTGAGGAAAGACGGCATTTCCCATCCGGGAGGAGTCTTATCTGTGGTTGCACCCGGCCTAATCTCGATACCTTCGATAGGCACAAGCCCAGTGCTTGGAATAAAATTTATCGGAAGGACCGCATCAAAATCGACACGAACATGGCTGGCATTTGCGAGAAGATAATCGGCCATATCGACCATGGCCGCCTGGGTAGGCTCATTTCTCGACCCGGGCATAGGGCTCAGGCCGTAAGCGACGCTGTTAAAGATAAAGAGTATAGCGACAACTAAAGATATTATCCTGTTCGTCATAGTAATTTTCATTTTTCGTTTTCCTTTTCGATTATATCGAAGTTTTTAAACATTTTTATTAAAACAAAAAACGCTCGGCAAATTTTGCCAAGCGTTTTGACTCGTTTGTAAAAAACAAATGTAGTGTTAGTTTACCATATGAGGAGTGCTTGTCAAGAAAGTTTAGATAACTTTTTTGAATCTTAACATTTCTCTGAGATCGGCCGAATTTTTGAATCTGATAGAGTCGATGCCTATGTTTTTCGCCGCGCTTATAAGATCTTCCCTGTCGTCGATATAAAGTATGCCGGACTTATCTCCGCCGGCGCGTCTTATTACATCGTCGTATATCGGCCGCTCGGGCTTCATCGAACCTATCACGAATGAAAGTATCAGTTCGTCAAACTCTTTTATGATATCGAATTTTTTCTCTATATGTTCGAAGTGCAGGCGGTTCACGTTTGACAGTAGAAAAAGCTTGTAGTTATCTTTAAGTTCTTTTACGATACTGCAGGTACCTTCATCCGCCCAGAAAATGTCATTCCATATTTTTACAAAATCTTCGTACGGCAGTTTTATGCCGAGCTGTTCCGAAGCCTTATCATAAAACTGACTCGGAGACAACTCGCCTTTTTCGAAGGCCCTCGTTATCTCCGAGTCAAAGAATAGGTCGTAAATTTTCTTATGCTCCAGCCTGAAAAGATTCGAGATCTTTTTGGCCGCTATATTGTGGTCAAATCTTATAACGGTGTTACCCAGGTCGAATACTATGGTATTGTATTTATTTTTCACTTAAAGCTTCGTTTCTATTTCATGCCCTTCATATGCATGCCGCAATGTTTCATCATCTTGCAGTGCGGGCAGCCCTTACCGATATCTTTCATGCAGGCGTAGGGCGACATGATAAGCCCCGACAGAAGCGTCAACGCTATTATAGCGGCTCCTAGCGTATAACCTACGGTCTTCAGGACGGCTGTCTGCTTTTTAGCCACTACGCACAGAATATAGCCCAATGCCAGAGACATAAAAAACATAAATATCTCTTTCATCCACATAGCTACCCCCTTTTGTTAGTACGTTACCCGCACCATACACAGGCCCTTTGCGGGCATTGTAGGGCCCGAAAACCGCCTGTCCTGTTTTGCTATGATCTCTTTTATTGCCGATGCCTTAATTTTGCCCCGGCCTATCTCAACGAGCGTACCTACGATGCTCCGGGCCATGTTGTACAAAAACCCGTTGGCCTCTATGTAAATATACACTAAATCCCCGTCTTTTTCAATTTTAATGTCCTTTATCGTCCTGACGGAATTCTTCTTTTCGCCGTCGACTGCTTTGAATGCCCTGAAGTCATGCCTGCCTACTAAATATTTCGCGGCTTTCTTCATCAGCCCTATATTGAGCTTGTAGAAACACTTCGCGGCGAAGTGGCGGATCAAAGGGTCCATATAATCGTTATTCATTATCGTGTAGCGGTAAAGCTTGGACTTGGCGCTCTTCTGAGAGTTGAATTTGGGGCGGGCTTCCTCTATATATATGATAGCGATGTCCCTGGGAAGCATGCTATTGAGCGCAAGCTGCAGTTTCTCAAGCGGTATCTTCGACTTTGTCCTGAAATTCGCCACCTGCGCTTCGGCGTGGACGCCTGCGTCCGTCCTGCCGGAGCCGATGAGGTTAACACGCTCGCCGGTTATTCTTTTAATTATACCCTGGATAACGTCCTGTATGGCAAGGCCGTTCTTCTGCGATTGCCATCCGGCGTAGCGCGTCCCATCGTAGCGTATTGTGAGCTTAATATTTCGCATCAAATTTTACAGCAGTTCGGCGATCTGGATGGCGTTGAGAGCGGCGCCTTTACGGATATTGTCGGCAACGACCCACATCGAAAGGCCGTTCTTTATCGACTCGTCCTGCCTGACCCTGCCGACTAAAGTCGCGTCTTTGCCTTCGGCGTCTATCGGCATCGGGTAAACCTTATTGTGCGGATCGTCTACAAGTTTTACGCCCGGCGCTTTCAGGAGAAGCTCTCTGGCCTCATTCGCGCTTATATATTCTTTAGTCTCGATATTGACGCTCTCCGAATGCGCGTAAAATACCGGCACCCTGACGCAGGTGGCATTCACCCGGATGGAATCATCGCCCATGATCTTTCTTGTCTCATGGACCATCTTCATCTCTTCCTTGGTATAATCGTTGTCCATGAACACGTCTATCTGCGGGAGCAGGTTAAAAGCTATCTGGTATGGAAATTCCGCGGGTTTAAAGGGTTTATTGGCAAGCCATGCTGCGGTCTGTTCACGAAGTTCATTGACCTTCTTCTGTCCGCCGCCCGAAACCGACTGGAAAGTGGTAACGACTATCCTCTTTATCTTTGCCTTTTTGTGTATAGGTGCGAGCGCCACGACCATTTGTATGGTCGAGCAATTAGGGTTCGCGATTATGCCTTTGTGCTTCTTTATATCCTGAGGGTTGACCTCGGGGACGACGAGCGGCACTTCTTTATCCATCCTGAAGGCGCTCGAATTGTCGATGCAGACCGCGCCCGCCTTTACCGCGCTCGGCAGAAATTCGAGAGAGCGCGAAGCGCCCGCCGACGCGAGCACTATATCGACGCCGTCGAAAGAGTTGTGGGTCAAAATCTCGACAGGATATTCTTTGCCCATAAATTTTAAGGCTTTGCCCTTCGAGCGTTCCGACGCCAATAGCTTGAGGTTTTTTATAGGAAATTTGCGCTCTTCGAGTATCCTCAAAAAAGAGTTTCCTACGGCGCCTGTCGCGCCCATCACCGCTACGTTGTAGTTTTTCGACATTTTTACAGATTCTCCACTACGAGATCCCCGACCTCTTCGGTCGAGTACCCCATCTTCCCCGCCGCAAGGCTTTTTAGTTTGCCGGTCGAGACTTTTATGACAGACGCCTCTACGGCCTTTGCCGCTTTCTCTTCGCCCAAATTATCGAGCATCATTCCCGCGGCGCATATCGCGGCGAGAGGATTGATCACGTGCTTACCTGTGTACTTAGGGGCGGATCCGCCTATAGGCTCGAACATCGAAACGCCTTCGGGGTTGATATTACCGCCGGCCGCGATGCCCATCCCGCCCTGGATCATTGCGCCCAGGTCGGTGATGATGTCGCCGAAAAGATTATCGGTCACGATGACGTCGAACCACTCCGGATTTTTCACGAACCACATCGTCGTCGCGTCTACGTGCGCGTAATCGGTCTGGACGTCCGGGTAATCTTTTTTAACTTCGTCAAATGTCCTCTGCCACAGGTCCCAGGCGTAAGTGAGAACATTTGTCTTCCCGCAAAGTGTCAGCTTTTTTCTCTTATTGCGTTTTTGCGCGAGCTTGAACGCGTAACGGATACAGCGCTCGACGCCTTTACGCGTATTGTAAGAGATCTGTATCGCGACCTCGTCTTTGGTGCCCTTCTTCTGGAATTCTCCCATGCCCTTGTAAAGCCCTTCGGAATTCTCGCGCACGACGACGAAATCGATGTCTTCCGGTTTTTTATCTTTCAACGGGCAGAAGGCGGAACTGTATAATTTCACAGGCCTTAAATTAATATACTGGTCGAGGCCGAATCTGGTTTTGAGCAAAATACCCTGTTCAAGTATGCCCGGCTTCACGTCGGGGTGGCCTATCGCCCCTAAAAATATCGCGTCGAATTTTTTAAGCTCGGCGAGGTCTTTGTCGTCGATCGTCTTACCCGTCTTTAAGTATCTCGCGCCGCCGTAATCGAACATCTCCGTCGTATAATTAAATCCGAATTTCTTCGACGCGGCTTTTAGGACCTTCAATCCCTCGGCCACTACTTCCGGCCCTGTCCCGTCTCCGCCGATAACCGCTATCTTGTAATTTTTTGCAGCCATTTTACTTTTTCCCTTTTCTCTTTAACGACTCCATAAGCCCGCCCGATGAAAATATCTTCTGCATGAACGGCGGATATTTCTCTATTTTATAACTCTCTTTTCTGGTCAAATTTTTTATGACGCCCGCTTTCGTGTCGACCAGAACAAGGTCTTTAGCCCTTATGCGCTCCGCAGCCTCTTTCGACTCTATTATAGGAAGGGCGGTATTTATACTGTTGCGGAAAAATATCCTGGCGAAACTTTCGGCTATTACGCACGAGATACCCGCTGCCTTTATCGCTATGGGCGCGTGCTCTCTCGACGAGCCGCAGCCGAAATTTCTTCCGCCTACCATTATGTCGCCGGGCTTCACCTTTTTCATGAAATCTTTATCTATATGTTCCATGCAATGGCTCGCGAGCTCTTTTTTATCGGTAGTATTGAGATATTTCGCGGCGATTATGTCGTCTGTATTTATGTCCGTGCCGAATTTATGCGCGTGCCCTTTATATGCCATATTACATCACCTCTCCCGGATGCGTGATCTTGCCGGTGACGGCTGTCGCCGCGGCCACGGCCGGGTTCGACAGGTAAACGCCGCTATTCGGGTGGCCCATCCGCCCCGTGAAATTCCTGTTCGTCGTCGCTATCGCGACCTCTCCCTCGGCGAGGATACCCATATGCCCGCCTAAGCACGGCCCGCAGGTAGGCGTCGAGAATACGCCTCCGGCATCGACGAATATCTTTGCCAGCCCTTCGTTCACGCATTCCAAATATATCTTCTGGGTCGCCGGTATCACTATTAAACGGACGCCCGCTTTCACCTTTTTGCCGCGCAGGACTTTCGCGGCCGATCTCATGTCGGAGATCCTGCCGTTCGTGCAGGAGCCTATCACGACCTGGTCTACCGCGACGTTCTTTAATTTACTTACGGGCTTTGTGTTGCTCGGCAGGTTCGGACATGATACGACAGGCTCTTTTATTTTGCGCACATCGTATTCTTTAACGGCTGCGTACTTCGCGTCCTTATCGCTTGAATAAATTTTGCCCAAACCGGCGCGCGGCTTATTCTTTATCGCCCTTACATACTGCGCCGTTATCCTGTCGGGCGCTATGATACCGTTCTTACCGCCGGCCTCTATCGCCATGTTACACATGCTAAGACGATCGTCCATCGGCAGGTTTTCTATCGTCTCACCGCAGAATTCCATCGCCATATACCGGGCGCCGTCGACGCCGATATCGCCTATTGTGTGGAGGATCAGGTCCTTACCGCCGACCCATTTATTCAGGCGGCCGTAATATACGAACTTCATCGATTCCGGGACTTTAAGCCAGCATTCGCCCGTGACCATCGCCGCCGCGAGATCGGTAGAGCCTACGCCCGACGAGAAAGCACCGAGCGCGCCGTATGTGCAGGTATGCGAATCCGCGCCTATCACGAGGTCGCCCGGCAGGACAAGCCCCATCTCCGGCAGTAACGCGTGCTCTATGCCCATCCGCCCTATCTCGAAATAATTTTTAACATCGTATTTCTTCGCGAAGCCGGCGAGCACTTTGCACTGATTGGCGCTCTTCATGTCCTTCGCCGGCGCGAAATGGTCGGGCACCAGCACGACCTTCTTTTTGTCGAAAACTTTTTTCGCACCCAGCTTCTCGAATTCTTCTATTGCGAAAGGCGCGGTGATGTCATTGCCCAGACAAAGATCGACCTTAGCGTCGATGAACTGGCCGGGATGGATCTCTTTTGCCTTCGTGTGTTTGAGTAAAATTTTCTCGGTTATCGTATAACCCATCGGTTAGAGCTCCTTCATTACCGCTATTTCCTTGCACTTGGGGAAATAGACGCATTTTATGCACTCGCTCCATATTTTGTGCGGGAGAGCTTCTTTGTGTATTGTTTTAAATCCGAATTGAGCGAAAAAACCCGGCACATAAGTAAGCGCGAATACTTTTTTCAATTTAAGCGTCCTGGCCTCTTTCATACATTCGTCGAGGAGCTTCCCGCCTATCCCCTTGCCGGACTTGGACGGCGCGACCGCAAGCGATTTTATCTCGGAAAGGTCCTCCCAATCTATGTGCAGCGCGCAGCAGCCGTACATTTTCGAGCCTTCCGTATAGACGAAGAAATCTCTGATATTTTCGTACAGCTCGTTAAGGGACCTGGGAAGCATCTTATCGCGCTTGGCGTAATAATTTATAAGCTTCTGTATGCTCTTAACGTCCGTAACTTTAGCTTTTCGTATCATTTATATTTCTTTTTGTAGAATTCTTTCCTCGGGAACCTGCAGAGGCCATAAACACAACAAACCCCGCAATGTGGGGTTTGCGCCTTACACGTCTTTCGACCGTGTTCTATTATACCTAAATGGAGCTCGTATATCAAGTGCTTTGGCGTAATTTCCGTCAAAATTTTATGGGCCGCTTCTATGTCGGTTTTATCGCTTATAAGGCCCAATCTCTTTGTTACCCTGAAAATATGCGTGTCGACCGGCATCACGGGCTTACCGAAACCGAACCATAATACGCATGCCGCCGTCTTTGGCCCCACGCCTTTCAGAGATTCGAGATA
>JAQUSB010000053.1 GCA_028715345.1 Candidatus Omnitrophota bacterium
GTAGCTACATCGAGCGCGTTTAATGTTACGCCCGGCGCGGTAACTCCCGGCTCCACTAACTTAAATACGCCGCAAATAAACAACAGCCTGTTCTTTGATAATAAGAGAAAGCCGGGAGTGCCGATACAGCTGGTCTTGGCGGAAATGGCAGTTGTCGTCGGCCCCGGCTATGTTGCGACAGTGCCTGTAGCAGCTCCTGCCCTAACGCCTGTAGCAGCATTCGGCACCGCCTCCAGCGTCGGCATATTCCCGCCCGAGCCTAAAGTCGATTTTACGGGATGCTACGGATCTGCTCTTATGCCGTCGCCGGAAAAAATCGAAGCGATCTCATTCGCGAATTTCGATATTAAGTCACAGCCTATAAGTGTAGTGCTTAAGGAGCTCGCTGTGTCCGTGGTTCTGCCGCCGCCTGAGCCAAAGGTTGATTTTACCGGATTCAGCGGCGCGGCTGCTCTTCCTGCGGCTCTGGTGCCTGTGGCTCTGACCGAAGCGTTGTCTTATGCGGCTTTGCCTGCAAGGGCAGATTTCAGCGGTGCGATAGCATTCGAGACACTGCCTGCGGTCGAGACCAGAGAAAGCTTCGCCGGTATCGGAGGCGCGAACAAACTGTATTCGGATATCGCGTTCGAAGGCGCGCAATCGGCGGCGTTTTTACCGGAAACGGTTTCTCTTAAGGGTATGAAAGCGACGGTCAGACTTGAGGAGGCTGTAACGTTTGCTGGAACAAATTCGACGGTTAGATTGACGGAACCTGTGTCATTCGATGGCATAAGACCGGCGGTCAGTTTGCCCAGTCCCGTATCGTTCGACGGTGTAATATCGTCATCGGCAATGCCGGCTGTTATATCGTTCGACGGCTTTACGGCAAAAGCCGCCATGCCGCATACCATATCTTTCGACGCGGCGAAGTCCGCCGTCCAGCTTCCGCAGAAGACTTCCTTTAGCGGTATGAAGGCTACGGCAAATCTGCCGCCTTTGACATTCGAAAACGTAGCCGACGTGTCGCGTATAAAAGTCATGTTCCCCGGTAACACCGCCATTACGCCTGTCCGCGGCCCCGGCGTTCCTCTCGGAGCCGAGAAACCATTCCTCGAGCCGCGCATAAAGCACAAGAACGGCGAAAAATAATTCCCATTTTCCTTCGTTTTGAGTTAAAATAAAACATCTATGCTGATCGATACGCATTGCCATCTCGATTTCGACGATTTCGCCGCAGATCGTGATGCCGTAATAGAAAGAGCTAAGCAGGCGGGCGTCGGAGCCATAATAGACGTCGGCAGTTCCGTCGAAGGGAGCCGCCGCGCGCTCAAGCTGGCCGAATCTTCGGACATTATCTACGCATCGCTGGGCGTTCATCCTCACGACGCGAAGTCTGTCACGGATAAAGTCATCGCCGATTTCAAAGAAATGGCAAAGAGCGATAAGGTCGTGGCGATAGGAGAGGTCGGCCTTGATTTTTACAGGAATTTATCGCCCAAAGAAGAGCAGGAGGCGGCTTTCAGGAAATTCATACGCCTTGCCGGGGAACTCGACCTGCCGCTCATAATTCACGCCAGAGAAGCCGCGCCCGAAGTCATCAGGATACTTACGGAAGAGAAACGGAACGGCCTGCGCGGCGTGATGCATTGTTTTTCGGGCGATAAGGATTTCCTGCAAAGATCGCTCGAGATCGGCCTGCACATTTCGTTCACATGCAACATAACATTCAAAAATGCCGGAGCTCTCAGGGAAGTCGTAAGGGAAGTCCCGACCGAAAGGTTGCTCCTTGAGACGGACGCTCCTTTCCTCGCCCCGCAAAAATTGCGCGGCAAACGTAACGAACCGGCGTATCTTACGTATCTGGTGAAAGAGCTCGCTTCGATAACCGGCTTGAGCGAAAACGACATCGCCCGCATAACGACGCACAATGCCGCCTCTCTTTTTAAATTGTTCCCGCCTGAGCAGTCGAAGATCGCATACGAGATACGCGATTCGCTCTACCTTAATATAACGAACAGGTGCACGAATAATTGCGATTTCTGTATACGAAGCGCGACGGATTTCGTAAAAGGCCATAATCTGAAACTGGAAAAAGAGCCATCAGCCGACGAGATATTGAAAGCGATCGGTGATCCCGCCCGGTACAAAGAGATAGTATTTTGCGGTTACGGTGAACCGACGATGAGGCTCGACATAGTTAAAACCGTCGCGAAAGAAGTTAAAGCAAAAGGCGCCCGGACCAGGCTTGTGACGAACGGCCATGGTGATCTCATAAATTCGCGGCCTATCGCAGGCGAACTCGCAGGGCTCATCGATAAAGTCTCGGTTAGCCTCAACGCCGATACGCAGGAAAAATATGATAAGATATGCGCGCCGCAATTCGGCCCGGAAAGTTTTAAGCGTGTAGTCGATTTTATAAAAGATTGCGCCGGTCAGAAAATAGAGACGGAAGTTACCTGTCTCGACCTGCCCGGTGTCGATATAAAGAAATGCGAAGAGATAGCGCGTTCGGCGGGAGCGGGCTTCAGGCTGAGACGTTACGGAGTCACAGGATGAAAAAGATCGCGGAATTCATAAGGCGGGAGAGGCTGTATATACTTCTTCTTATATTTGTGCTGCTGGTGAGCGCTATAACTTCCGCCGCATCCGGCGCCCATAAGAAGCAGAAGAAAGCTTCCGCATCGGTAATGACGGAAAAGAGGGCGGAAGACGCTTCGGCCAAAGAGGCACGCGTCGAAAAACTTCTTACTGAGAACAAGCCGCTCGCCGTAATATTCACCATAGCGTCGCTTCTTATAATGCTCGTCCTGTTTTTGGGGATCGCGATAGACATAGCGCTTATTTCCGGAAAAATATCGGGCAATTTACCGGATATACGCACATTCAGGCCTTTGCCCGCGGCGTGGGGATTGACCGAAGTGGCGAGAGTGGTGATATTGTTTTTATTCTTCGGTTATATCATAGTGATGATAGAATCGTTTTTAGTGAGGATGGCCCCGATCTTAAAGAACGGTGATCTCAGGATGGTCTTCAATTCCGCTTTTCTCGACGGCCTGACCATAATATTCATAATATATTTTACGGTGCAGCAATACGGACAAAAACTCTCCGCAGTCGGCATAAATTTTAAGAATTTCGCGGCAAATGTCTTTTACGGGATAGTCGGCTACATAGCGATACTCCCGTCGCTTTTTTTGATACTTGTCCTGACGACCATCGTAACGAACCTGATGAAATACACGCCCAAAGAACAGATAGTGGTGGAGCTTTTCATGCGGCAGGATAATCCCGCCTTCCTGGTGCTAACGAGCATATTCGCGGCAATAGCCGGGCCGATAGTGGAAGAATTATTTTTCAGAGGCTTTCTGTACGGCGCGGTAAAAAAATACACCGGGATATTCTGGGCTACGATGATAACGGCCGCGCTTTTTGCCGCGCTTCACGCCCACGCGGTAGGATTTTTACCGATAATGGCGCTCGGGATACTTCTGGCGTATCTTTATGAGAAGACGGGGACTTTGGTATCATCCATGACGGTGCATGTGATGCATAATTTCAGTATGGTCCTCCTGGTGTTTTTGGCCAAATCCGTGAAGGGAATGTGACATTATGTAGGTCACCCTTAAGGGTGACCTACAATTGTGGATAACTTATGGTTAAGGTCTCATTAGTTAAATGCCAAGATTACGACCGGGACAAAGTTTTCGACGCCGTCAAGCGGTGCGTCGATCTTGTCGGAGGCATCGGTGCGTATGTCAGGCCCGGCACGAAAGTTTTAATAAAGCCGAACCTGCTCTCCGCGCGAACCCCGGAAGAAGGCGTCGATACGCATCCGGAAGTGGTGAGGGCCGTCGTCCGGCTCGTCAAAGCGGCGCAAGGCGTGCCGATAATAGGAGATTCGCCGGGCGGATACGGCGCGAATATAGACGAGATATTCGATAAGTCGGGCATGCGGGCCATGGCGAAGGAGGAAGGCGCGGAACTGGTCAAATTCACGGCCTCCAAATCTATCGACGGCATACCTTTTACGCGCTACTTATTTGATTGTGATTCCGTAATATCGGTACCTAAATTCAAAACGCACTGCCTGACCGTAATGACCGCGGGCATTAAAAATATGTACGGTACGGTTGTGGGGCTTCATAAAGTCGAATGCCATTCCAAGGCGCCGAATGAAGAGGATTTTGTCAAGATCATCGCGAAAGTTTATTCTGTGGCCAAGCCGCGCCTTACCATCGTGGACGGCATAACGGCGATGGAAGGGGACGGCCCGTCCGGCGGGAAAACCAGGCAGATGGGCCTTTTGATGGCCGGAGCGGACGCTGTCGCCATAGACGCGGTTGCCGCTGCGATAATA
>JAQUSB010000008.1 GCA_028715345.1 Candidatus Omnitrophota bacterium
AAACGGGGTATCCAAATGGTTGAGTCGTTCAAAGACAGGCTGGTCAAAGCGCTCATAAACGGCAAGCTTATCAAAGAGAAAGACCTGGCTAACGCGCTCGATATCCAGAAGAAGCGCGGCGGGTCTCTCGGTAAAATATTGATCGAAAAAGGTTTCGTATCGGAAAAAGAGCTCATGGTGGCCATGAGCCATCAGCTCAATATACCTCCCATAGACCTGTCAAAATATAAAATAGATAAATCCCTGGGCGATATTATATCGGAAAAAGTGGCGAAGCAGTATTCCATTATGCCCGTATCGAAGATCGGCAAGGTCCTGACGGTGGCTATGTCCGACCCGCTGAACCTTTTTGCCATAGACGACCTTAAGATGCTGACCAAATACCAGATAGACGCGGTAATAGCGACCGAGAACGATATAAGGGAAGCAATAAATAATTATTACGGCACGCACTCCCAGGAAATGTCGAAAATACTGGAAGAGATACCCCAAGACGGCGTGGAGGTCGAGAGCGAAGAGGCCGAAGAGGACATCGACGTCGGCGAAATAGCCGAAGAATCGAAGTCGGCCCCCATCGTGAAGATAGTGAACCTCATATTGAATGAGGCGATGAAGCGCCGCGCCAGCGACATACATATAGAGCCGACCGAAAAGAACCTCCGGATACGTTACCGCATAGACGGCAGCCTTCACGAAGCTCTGCTATTGCCCAAGAAGAATCAGAACGCCGTAATAGCCAGGGTCAAGATAATGTCGAAACTCGATATCACGGAGATGCGCATCCCCCAGGACGGAAGATTTAAAATAAACTTCGAGGGCAAAGAGATAGATTTCAGGGTGTCCGTGCTGCCTATCGCGTTCGGCGGGAAGATAGTACTGCGCGCGCTCGACAAATCCAATCTGAGCACAGGCGTCGATAAACTGGGATTCCTGCCCGGCCCCATGAAGACGTTCAGGACCGCGCTGGAGCGGCCGTACGGGATGCTCCTGGTCACCGGCCCTACGGGTAGCGGTAAATCGACCACGCTCTATTCCGTGATAACCCAGCTCAATACGCCGGAGCGCAATATCATTACGCTCGAAGACCCCGTCGAGTATGAGCTGGAAGGTATTACCCAGATCCCCGCCAGGCCCGAGATCGGGCTCACTTTCTCAAGCGGCCTTAAGTCTATCCTGAGGCAGAGCCCTGACATAGTAATGGTCGGAGAAATAAGGGATGCCGAGACGGCGGATATCGCCATAAAGGCGTCATTGACGGGTCAGATCATCTTAAGCACCCTGCATACAAACGATTCGGCCGGAGCCATAACAAGGCTTATCGACATGGGAGTAGAACCGTTCCTGGTGGCATCGAGCCTTATCCTGGCGTCGGCTCAAAGGCTCATGAGGAAAATATGCCCGAATTGTAAAACCCCTATCGAGATACCGGAAAGCGCCCTTACGAAATTCGGCATCAACCCGGGCGAGATAAGGAAGAGGGGGATAAAGAATTTTTATACCGGCAAAGGCTGCCCGAAATGCAATAATACCGGCTATTACGGCAGGCTTGCCATACTCGAGGCCCTGCTTATCGACGACAAGGTAAGGGATATGATAATGAAGAAGGCCGGTAGCGATATGATAAAGGAATACGCCGTAAAAGAGCTGCATATGATGACCCTGCGCGACAATGCCGTGGAAAATTTCATGAACGGCATAACTTCATTCGAAGAAGTATTACGCGTAACCTCGGAGGATTAAAGGGTGAACTTTAAATATGTGACCAAGGATAAAGACGGCAAGAACGTGAGCGGGACCATAGATGCCGCCGACCGCACCGCGGCTATCACCGCGCTGAGGAAGAAAGAGCTTATCATAATTTCGATCGACGAGAGTAAAACGGCGCTGCCTTTTTCCGGGCTTTTCAAGGCAAAGAAGAAGATAAAGATAGACGACCTCGTCATATTTTCCAGGCAGCTTGCCACGATGGTCGACGCGGGCATACCGCTTGTAGGCGCGCTCGATATCCTGGGCGAGCAGATGGAGAACAAGACTTTCAGCGCCGTGATCATCGAGATACGCAACGATGTCGAGACCGGCTCCAGCCTTTCCGAAGCGCTCTCTAAACATAAGAAAATATTTTCGCAGTTGTTCGTAAATATGGTCAAGGCCGGAGAGTCGAGCGGTATGCTGGATGAGATACTGGACCGCCTGGCGCTTTACCTGGAAAAGACGAGCTCCCTCCAGCGAAAAATAAAATCGGCCCTTGTCTATCCTGCGGTCGTGAGCAGTATGGCTATCGGCATAACGCTGCTTTTGATGCTCAAGGTTATCCCCGTATTCAAGGGCATCTTCGAAGGTTTCGGTTCGCAATTGCCCGTGCCTACGATGGTACTAATAGCAATAAGCGACGCGATGCAGAAATATTTTATTTTATGCGCGGTAGCCTTTACATTCATCGTGATCCTGGTCGCCAAATATATCAAGACGGAAAAAGGGCAGCTGCAGGTAGATACCCTGATGCTGCGCATACCCGTCTTCGGGGTGCTCTTCACCAAAGTAGCGGTCAGCAAATTCACGCGCACATTGTCCACATTGATAAAATCGGGCGTCCCGATATTGGCCGCGCTGGATATAGTGGGGAAGACGGCGGGCAACAAGATGGTCGAGCGCGCCATAGACAACGTCCGCGCCAACGTCCGCGAAGGTGAAAGCGTAGCGGAGCCGCTGGCCCGGGCAAAGATATTTCCTCCCATGGTCACAAGGATGGTCTCGGTAGGGGAACAGACGGGCGAACTGGAGAAGATGTTGTCGAAAATAGCCGATTTTTACGATGAGCAGGTGGACGCCGCGGTCGCTTCACTGACGAGTATGATGGAGCCGTTCATCATAGCTTTTCTGGGTATAGTCATAGGCACTATAGTTATATGTATGTTCCTGCCGATATTCAAATTGACATCGATAGCGGGCGGATAGGGCAACCAAACTAAAGGTTTAATATCATCGGATATATATTACTTTCTTTAAGGCCGAAACAATGGGCAAAAAATCTATTCATACTATTGCCTTTGATATTCGGCGCAAAACTTTTTACTTTTCCCGATAACTTCCGGACTATTATAGGGTTCTGCCTGTTTTCGATGATGAGCAGTACCGTTTACCTTGTGAACGACATACTGGACCTCAGTATCGACAGGTCGCACCCGACCAAGCGCCTGAGGCCCTTGGCCTCGAAAAAAGTTACCGTCGGACAGGCATGGCTCGCAGCCGTTATTTTAGGGTCTCTGTCGATCTTTCTGGCGTTCGTATTCGATATTAATTTCGGTATCGTTCTCATCGTATACTGTGTGTTCAACATCATATATTCCAATGCCCTGAAGAATGTCGTTATCATAGACGTCTTCTGCCTCGCGCTCTTCTTTTACCTGCGCATAATTGCCGGAAGCATAACGGCGAACGTCGGACTATCCCACTGGATAATATTCATGACGATCCTTCTGGCGCTTTTCCTGGGATTCAACAAGCGGCGCCAGGAACTGCAGGTGATAGATAAGGAATCGGGTTATTACCGCAGGGTCCTTTCCCACTACAACCCGTATTTTATCGACCAGATGATATCGGTGATCACTTCTTCCATCGTCGTGGTGTATATGCTTTACACCATAGACGCCAGGACGATAAAGGAATTCGGCACCACGCACCTGATGTACACGATACCATTCGTATATTACGGGATATTCCGCTACCTGTATCTGATCCATAAACTGCATAAGGAAGGGAATCCGACGGATATCCTGTTTTCCGATATCAAGCTTGCTGTAAATTTGGTTTTGTGGGGCGCGGTATCTGTCGCGGTAATATATTTCAAATTATAGGATGAAAAAATGAAACTTGCCATAACGGGCGGATCGGGATTTTTAGGGTATCATTTATGCGACAGGCTCTCGGCCAAATATGACGAGATATTTGTGCTGGACATAGCACCGATAATCGCGGGCGAATATCCTTCGAACGTAAAATATCTGAACACCGACATAAGGGACCGGAAAGCGGTCGGCAACGCGTTGAAAGATGCCGACATGGTGATTCATGCCGCCGCCGCGCTGCCTTTATGGAAGAGGCAGGATATTTTCGACATAAACATTAACGGGACGGCAAACGTCCTGGAGGCCGCGAAGGAGAGAGGGATAAAAAGGGTCGTATATGTTTCATCGACCGCGGTGTACGGGATACCCAAAGAACACCCCATATACGAAGACAGCCCGCTCGTCGGGGTAGGCCCTTACGGGGAGAGCAAGATAGCCGCGGAAAAGGTATGCCGCGGTTTTAGCGATAAAGGCATGTGCGTGCCGATAGTGAGGCCCAAGACATTCATAGGGACGGGGAGGCTCGGCGTATTTTATATATTGTACGATTGGGTAGAGAGCGGCAAGCGAATACCTATTATAGGCAGCGGCAAAAATCATTATCAATTGCTCGAGGTGGATGACCTGGCCGACGCCATACAGATGCTCCTTGAGGCCCCCGCCGATAAAGCGAACGATGTTTTTAATGTCGGGGCCGAAAAGTTCGGGACGGTAATGGAGGACCTTACGGAAATGTGCGCGTTCGCCTCGACGGGCGCGCGCGTTCAGCCCACCCCGGCAATGGTAGTAAAGCCGATGCTTGCCTTATTCGAGAAGATGAAGCTGTCGCCGCTTTATAAATGGGTTTACGGTACGGCCGATAAGGATTCCTACGTTTCCATAGACAGGATAAAAAATTCATTAGGCTGGGCGCCCAAATACAGCAATTCACAGGCATTGATCAGGTCTTATGAATGGTATCTCGCGCATAAAAAAGATATCTCGGGAGAGGGGATAACCCATAGAGCAGCGTGGGCGCAGGGGATCTTATCGCTAATTAAAAAAGTCATGTGAGGTTTTTCTTGGATAGGCCGGCCCTCGTTATACTTTTCCTTTTATTCGGCGCCATTTTATTCATCGGCCTGCAGGCTGTCGCATCCATGCCTGTGATCGATGACATACCGGAAATACAGCACGTGCAGGGCCTGCAATCCGTAAAAGAATTCTTGAGCGCCGACTGCTACGGATTTTTCCGGCCGGTCAAAAATTTGTTATTTTTTATATTCCTGTCCGTTTCACCGGACAACCAGGCGGTTTGGCACCTCATAACGCTCTTTATCTATCTGGTAGTTACCGGCCTCGCCGTATTTCTGTTCGACAAGATCATAAAAGACAAGATATTAGCCCTGGCTGCAGCCGTCATCTGGGCGCTCGCTCCTACTCAAGTATCATCTTTCATATGGCTTAGCTGCGGCAATATACTCATAATGGCGGCATTCTTTTTTTCCGCGTTCATTGCCTACGAGAGCTCGCAGAAAAGTTTTGATGAAGGCCGCTCCGGCAGGGCGGCCATATTCCTGGCTTTCGCGTGCGGGTTTTATCTCGCGGCGCTTTTGAGCTACGAGAGCGCTATCATATTGCCGCTTGTAATATTACTGTGGGATTGGTTCCGGAAAAGGCCGCTTTTACGTTCACGTTCCGCCATCCTGTCTTACGTTTCATTCGGCATTATCGCAGGCGTGTATATTATTACCCGTTTTCTGGTGACGAGAAATAATTTCACGGTAGCGAACGAGAGCTTCGGGCCCATAACGCCTATACAGGTAAGTTTTTCATCCGCGTATTTTCTATTTGACCATCTCTTCTTATGGTTATGGCCTTTCGGCAAACAGACCCTCCTGGCGGGAACATTTATATGGGGGAAGACCGTGGCTATGCCGCTAATTTACGGTTCCTGGGCGCTTTTGTTAGCGGCCGTCGCGGCGATAATTTTAACTCGGAAGACCATCCCTCTTTTCAGCTTTGGCTTCGCCTGGTTTTTTATCACTTTCATACCTTTATGCAACATCATTCCCATGAAGAACGGGCCGTTCTCGGATTACTATCTTGTGGTCCCAAGCTTTGGGCTTGCGCTTGCGCTGGCCGGCTTAATACGATATCTGCTCTCTAAAAGACCCGGTAAGGGGCCTTTCTCTAAGCCTTTGCGCTTCGCCGCGCTTTTAATATGCGTCCTTATTATTTGCTGGCGTTTAGCCGCAATGGGATTATGCCCGGGATGGGCGCGCCTGTGGAACGATGAAGCCGAGCTTTTCCGGAAGTCGTTATCCGCGAGGCCTTATCCTTTTGCGGCCATGGCATCGCTGGCCCGAAAATATTTGCTGGACGGCAAACTGGATGATGCCGAAAAGCTTGCCTCTCAGGCGATAACAGATGCGCCCTGGTTTTCGAACGCTTATAATGTGCTGGGCGATGTATATATGAAAAAGGGTGACTACTCTAAAGCCCGGGAAATTTTCATGCGGGCTATAGATGTAAAACCAAACGCCTCTTATCCGTATTTCGCGCTGGGTTATATTTATGACGCCTTCCTGAACGATACAGCCGGGGCGAAAGAGTATTATTACAAAACGCTTACCCTGCAGGATCGTTCTTATTTTTCCGACGCTGCCGTCAACCTGTCCCGGATCACGGCTATGGAAGGCGATACGGATAAGGCGATCGAGATCATAGAATACGCGCTGAGGTACACGCTCGGGCCGGCGTCGGCGAACCTGCACTATAACGCGGCAATGGCTTACAAAAGTAAGGGGAATATCCCGCTGGCGAAGAAACATTTTGAATCGTATTCTAAACTGATCAAAGATAAGAGGACTAAGTGGCAAAACCTGTAGGCCCGTCCCCGGCCAAAGGTCCGGAATGAAACGTTTTATCCCCGAGATATCGTTAACCTTATTTACCCTCTGTATATCCTTGATATTGACACGCCTCGCAGGGGTCAATTTTTATTTTTGCCTTCGTGAAATATTTTACATAATGGGCAAGCCGATCTTTTTATATTGTTTTCCTATCGTTACGCTGTATGTGATATGTTCCGGGTGCGCTAAAAGATACACAACGAATAAGGGAAGCGCTAAAAAAACGCTCGGCTCTTTGGCCGTTGCTTTGTTTTTGCTGTTTCTGATGGGAATTTTTTATGTAGGCATATCGAATATAAAACCGCTGGTCCCTCTTTATAGCAGGGAAGTCTATGACGGCCTGCTTTTACGCGCGGACACTCTTCTCCTGGGCGGTTTTGATTGGCCGGCCCGGATATGCAGGTTCCACAATCCTTTTTTGAACAAGATATTCAACATATCCTACCTTTCTCTTTTTCCGATGTTCGGAGTTACCATATCATTTCTTGCTTATACCAAGAACATATCTGCCATGAGAAAATTTATACTCAGCCTGATGATAGTGACCCTGATAGGGAACTTGTGGCACTTCCTGATGCCTAGCATGGGGGATGTTTATATAAACCCCGCCAGGTATGCCGACATAAGCGGCGTCTATGTCAGGAATATCCAGGACTTTCTCTATAACAAACATCTGGAGATATTATCCGCTCCCGGGAGTTTTCGGACAGCCCCTTTTATAGGCATAGCCGCCATCCCGAGCGTTCATATAGCTAATTTTCTGATCTTTATGTTCGCCATTCGCGGCTATTCGCGGTTATTATCGGCCGTGTATAGTGTAGTCTTTATAGGATTATTTTGCTCTACTTTATACTTTGGATGGCATTATATTATCGATAATATTGCGGGAGCCGTTATGGCTTCTGCGGTATATTTT
This sequence comes from Candidatus Omnitrophota bacterium, assembly GCA_028715345.1. Lineage (GTDB taxonomy): Bacteria > Omnitrophota > Gorgyraeia > 2-01-FULL-45-10 > 2-01-FULL-45-10 > FEN-1322. The sequence goes on from JAQUSB010000008.1 coordinate 7,656, forward strand.
TATGTGGGCAAGTACACAGAACGGCATTCGTGACCTTGACAACCGCCGAATCGTAGGGTATACTTACAGTAGAAGGCCTATTAAGGGGAAGTTAAAGAAACGCTATTATAAATAGTTATTTTTAAAATTTCCAGATGGGCCTGAGTTAAGAATAGCGAAGGTTAGAATAGGCTTGTCTGGATTTTTTTATTGGCTTTTTTAAAACATACCCAATCCTGGGGGAAAGGAAGGTGACTTAATATGATGATAAAGATGAGAACGAAAGGCTTTACGCTCGTTGAAATTATGATAGTAGTCGCAATTATTGGTTTATTAGCGGCGATAGCCATTCCGAACTTTGTCAGGGCAAGACAGAAGGCTCAGGCCGAGGCTTGTATAGCTAACTTAAGACAGATCGAAGGAGCTACGCAGGTATGGGCAGTGGATACGGGAGCAGCCGATTCAAGCTCACCCGGTTGGAATGATCTGGTGCCTAACTACATCAGGACTCAGCCGTCATGCCCGGGAGGAGGGACTTATGCTCTCTCTGCGGTCAATGGCAGGCCGACATGCACTGTGGGTAGTACTTCTACCCCCGCGCACGTTCTGCCGTAACGCGCAAGTCGGATGGTGATCATGTTTCAATGATAAAAACCCCGCAATTATTTGCGGGGTTTTTATTTTAATTTTCGTTCCCTTGACAAAATTATATTAGTATGATAACGTTATAATATTATAATGTTCATATTTAACCGTAAAGGATTCACTCTTATCGAAATAATGATAGTCGTCGCGATCATCGCGATAGCTTTGTCTATAGCCATTCCCAATTTTTTCCGCATGAGCTCCGTTTCCAAGAAGACCGTCTGTATAAATAACATGAAAAAGATAACAGCCGCGGTGGAACAATGGGCCATCGATAATAACGTGTCGGCCTCTACCGCTATAGACGCCCAGCAGGAAAGCTATATATATGACAATTATCTGCGCGGCGGAAAGCCTGCGTGCCCGTCCGGAGGGGAGTATGTTATAAATCCCGCAGGCTCGAACCCTCAGGTCCAATGCACTTATGAGGATGAGGGGCACAAGATATGAAAAAAGGCGCTGCCAGGGTCGGGATAGATATAGGTTCCTCCTCTATAAAGCTCGTCCAGGTTTCGAGCTCCGGCGAGAAACCGGAACTGTCCGCCATAGGCCTTAAGAGCGTTGCCGGTGTTTCCTCCGCCGCGTTTTCCGATACTCTGAAATTGCTTGCGGACGAGTCGCGCGTATCCTGCAAGGACGCCTGCATCTCCATTTCGGGCCCGTCCGTTATCGTCAGGTTCATTTCTCTGCCGAAGATGGACGAGGCCGCCCTGAAAGGGGCTATAAGATATGAAGCCGAAAAATTCATCCCTTACAATATCAGCGAGTGCGTTGTCGATTTCCAGACCCTGAGGAAAGACGACAAGGAAAATAAACTGAACATCCTGCTCGTGGCGGCAAAAAAAGACGTAGTCCAGGGACGGATAAAATTGGCCGAAAAGGCGGGGTTCTCGGTATCCGTTGTGGACGTCGACAGCTTTGCCGTTGCCAATGCTTTCCTCGGTAATCATCCGAAAACGGAACCGGACAAATCGTACGCCATTCTGAATGTCGGAGGGTCCTTTACCAACCTGAGCATACTCAAAGAGGGGTCGATATTTTTTGCGCGCGATATTGCGGTAGGCGGGAACAATTTTACGGCGGCGATAGCGAAAAGATTTGCCGTCGACCAAAAGGCGGCGGAAGAGATAAAGCTGCATCCCCCCGAAGGGAAGGGCGATGAAGTTGCCGATTGCGCGAAGATCGCGTTCAGCGATCTTTTGGACGAAATAAAACTGTCTTTCGGTTATTACGAGAACCAGGCCGGCAAAGGTATAGACGAGATATATCTATCCGGCGGAAGCGCGGCAATGCCCGGCATAGAACAGATCTTCGAGGAGGCTTTCGGGTCCAAGCCTGTAAGCTGGAATGCGCTGGAATTTTTGGGCAAAAGCGCGCCGACGATCGATCCTAAACTTGCAGGCGCGATGAACGGATCTTTTGCGGTGGCTGTAGGCCTGGCTTTGAGATAGGCGTATATATGATAACTATAAACCTTTTACCTCCGGAACTAAAAAAAGAAGAATCTTCTTTTAAGAAGATAAATTTTGATTTCAAAGGTAAGGAAAAACTTTTTAGGGACATAGCCGCGGCGGCTCTTATAGTTCTTGTCTCCGTACATGTGCTCTTATTTTTCATAGGCTTAAGCAGTAAGGCGGCCGTTAAGGCCAGGTCGCAAAAGCTCGTGAAGCTTGCGCCCGGAAAGAAAGAGTATGATGCGCTGAAAAACGAAGCGCTTATCGCCAACAGGAAAGCTTCCGCGATAGACACGCTGATGGCCAACCGTTTCAGCTGGGCGCAAAAGCTCAATTCCTTAAGCGATTCCATGATCCAGGGCATATGGCTTACGGGCTTATCGTATGACGAGAAGCAGACCGAAGTTTCCGTCCAGGTGACTACCGCCGCGGCGGCGAACGGTAAAAAAGAGCTATCCAGGATCGAGAAGAAGAAGCTGAATTTACGGTACTTAAGTATTTCCGGCTACGCGTCGAGCATGGGCGAGCAGGGGGCCGCGCTCGTCGGAAAATTTATCGCAAGCATGAAAGACAATCCGGCCTTCTTCTCGGACCTCGCGGACATAAGGCTCGAATCTATAAAGACGGAGAAGATGTTCGATCAGGAAGTCATGAGTTTTAAGATAATATGTCTGTTCAAAAAATAAAAGGCATCCGGATATAATGAAAATTTTCGGCTTGGATCTTAGCAATAAAAAGAACGCGATGGCCCTCGGAGTGGGAGCGGGCGCCGTAGTATTGTATGCCTACCTGAATTTTTTGCTCTTCCCGCAAGTATCGAGGGTTGCCAGAGCTTTCGGTAAGGCAGGCAAGCTTGCCGCGGAGCTGAAAAATACGGAACGCGATGTTTCCGGAATAGGCGGGCTGAAAAAACAGGTTGCGGTATATCGCGACAAGATCGACAGCTACGAAAGCATACTTCCCGCCGAGCAGGAGATCCCGAAGCTGCTCGAAGGGCTTTCCGAAATGGCAAAAAAGGCGAATGTCAAGATAGTGGCCATAACGCCCATCCAGACCAAACAGGAACCGCAGGCGAACCAGGCTTATCAGGAGATGCCGATCCTTATAAATGCCCGATCTGGCTATCATGAGCTTGGCAGGTTCCTGAACAGCCTCGAGAACACCGATAGGTTCATGAAAGTCGTTGACATAAGTATTAAGGAAAATAAGGCTACTCCGAAGAAGCATGACGTGGAGATCCTGGTCCTGACATATATGTTATTGGAGAACAAGTAGCGTGAAAAAAAAGATATTTTTTGCCGTTCTGGTCCTTATGTCGGCCGCCATCGCAGGCCTTTTAACGGCGGAGCAGTTCAAATACGATGCGCGCGGGAAACGGGATCCTTTTGTTCCCCTGATAGGACAGGACAAGTCGTCTGCCGGTTCCATGCCGTTGGCGGAAATATCCTCGATCGACGAGATAGTCCTCGAAGGTATCGCGGGAGAGGCTGCCGGCAAGCGGACCGCGATAATGAACGGCGAGCTGGTAAAAGAGAATTCCAGATACGGCGATATAGTGGTCAAAAAAATAACGAAGGATTCGGTGTTGATCACCGTGAGCGGTAAAGAGTATACTGTTAACTTGCCTGAAGAGGGAGGGCGGAAGAGTGAATAAAAAGATCGCCATATTACTTATCATGTTCTTTATTTCGTTCTGCGCAGGGGCTGTCGCGTTCTCGCAGGACCAGAAGTCCGCGCCTGCTGCCGGGAAAGAGGCTGCGGTGTCGGATCAGGATACCGAGCCGGCCCAGCCTGTCGAGGAGGCTAGCGCGCCTGCCGAGAAGGTCGTGCCTGTAGATCCCGGCAATGTAACGGTCAATTTCAAAGGCGCCGATATCAGGACGGTCCTCGCGTATATATCGGAAGTTTCCGGCGTCGACATCGTTCCCTCCCCCGACGTAAAAGGCCTTGTGGACCTGAAGCTGACGAACAAACCGTGGAAGGTGGCTCTCGACGTGATATTGAGGAATTACGGGTTCGCTTATGAGCGCGAAGGCGACATCATACGAGTCCTGACCGTGAGCCAGCTGAAGCAGGAGGAGCTCGCGTCCCAGGCGTTCAACCTGAACTACAGTAAATGTAAAGACGTGGTCGACTCCATAAAGAATATCGTCAGCGAAAAGGGAAAGGTCACGGCCAACGAAAGGACGAACACGGTCATAGTCACCGACATACCGACCAACCTTTATAAGATAAGCCAGATAATAGCGCGGCTCGATAAGCGGACGCCGCAGGTCCTGATCGAAGCCAGGGTCATAGAAACGGTCCTGGGCGACGATGAGAAGATGGGCATCAACTGGGGCGTAAAGATAAGCGCCGCCGGAGCGAAGAGGCCCATCACGTTCCCGTTCTCGCAATTTGCCCTGGGCAATAAATGGCTGCCGCAGGTATTGACATCGAGCCCGCAGACGGCTGAAAGCGGAGGCTTCAGCACCGCCACTACTACGGCGGCGGAGTTCCCGAACAACGCTACTGGCGTGTCCGCGTTCCCTTTCGCGGAGACCGACCAGTTCACTTTCGGCACGCTCGATTTCACAGGCCTTACGGCAGTGCTGGAGATGCTGAAAGAGAGGGCTAATACGGATATCGTTTCCAATCCGAGGATCGCCACCCTTAATAATCGCGAGGCGCTGATCAATGTCGGCCAGACCCTCAACCTCCCGACGTACGAGAGAAATTCCTCGACCGGAAAAATGGAGATAACCGGGTACCAGGCCAAAGACCTGGGCATAATATTGAAGGTCACCCCTCATATAAATGACGTGAATGAGATAGTGGTCGACATCGAGCCGCAGATAACGGACCTCCTGCGGTATGACACGCTGGACGCGGCCAGCGGCGTTGTGGCGCCGGTATTTTCCGCGCGTATCGCCAGGACGCAGGTCATGATAAATAACGGGCAGACGATATTCATAGGCGGGCTGATAAAAGAGAACGACGTCAATTTTAAACATAAGCTGCCGATAATAGGGGACATCTTCGAAGATGTGCCGGTACTGGGGCTTTTGACCTCGAAGAAAGAGATCTCGAAGCAGAAGACCGAGCTCATATTTTTCATAACCGTCAATCTTATGACGGCAGACAAAGTGATAGAGAGCTCGCCCAAGGCCGATGAGATATACAAGCCTTCGTATACTATGATAAAACCTCCGGAACCCGCCGGGGCAAAAGGAAAGAAAAATAAGTACAAACGTTAAGATAACATTTCAGAAAACCGCCAATATGCGGTTTATTTCGCACCTGGATCTTGTACGGCTGTTTCAAAGGGCTTTACGCAGAGCCTGCCTTCCCGTAACTATCACTAAAGGATTCAGCCCCCGGCTGAAGATGAGCATAACCAGGGCGTTGAAATTGGGCGTAGCGAGTGACCGGGAAGAGGCTGTCATATGCCTCGACGAACCCGTAGATGCGGAAAAATTCATAAAACTTATTAACGAACAGTTGCCGGAAGGAGTCAAGGTTACCGGCATGGGAGACAACTAATAATGCAGAGAGATATATTCATAAACATAGCGCAGCATGAGAAGCGGGTAGCGATACTGGAAAATAAGCGCATCGAGGAATTTTACGTCGAGCGCCCGGATTATGTGAACCTTGTGGGCAATATATATAAAGGCAAGGTCGAGTCGGTCCTGCCGGGCATGGGCGCGGCTTTCGTGAACCTGGGGCTTGAGAAGAACGGCTTTCTTTACGTGGCGGATGTGGTGACAGGGATGGCGAGTTATGAGAAGCTGATAGAAGAGGGCGCCGACGAAGAGATAGAGAAGATGGAGAAGCAGAAGCCTCTGCCGTCGATATCGGAGCTCCTGAAAAAGGGCGATGAGGTAGTTGTCCAGGTAGTGAAAGAACCTATAGGCACAAAAGGGGCGAGGCTCACTACCCATATAAGTATCCCGGGCAGGTTCCTCGTCCTTATGCCGTTCGATAATCACATCGGCCTTTCCAAAAGGATAGAGTCGAGGCAGGAGCGCGATAGGATACGTAAGATAATGGAAGAGCTGAAACTTCCGAAGGATATGGGTTTCATAGTCAGGACGGCGGCTATCGGCGCTTCCCAGAAGGATTTCTTCAGGGAATCACGGTATTTATTGAACCTGTGGCAGCAGATAAAAGCGAAGGTGAGGAGGGTGAAGGCCCCGCAGCTCATACACCAGGAATACGACCTCGTCTTGAGAGTCGCCAGGGATATATTTACCAGCGATGTATCTAAGTTCGAAATAGATTCGCGCGGCGATTTTAAAAGAGTGTCGAGGTTTTTGCGCATACTGGCTCCGCACTTGCGTCCGAGGCTGAAGCTTCACACCGACAGGGTCCCGATGTTCGAGAAATTCGACATAGAGAAACAGGTGAGCAAGATATACGACAGGATAGTACAGCTGAAGTCGGGCGGCTACCTTATATTCGACCAGACGGAATCGCTCGTTGCCATAGATGTGAATTCGGGGAAATTTGTGGGCAAGCGTAATCTCGAAGACACGGCTTTCAAGACAAATGTCGAGGCCGCCGAAGAGATACCGAGGCAGCTGAAACTGCGCGACCTGGGCGGCATCATCATCATAGATTTCATCGATATGGAGTATGCCGATCACAGAAGGACGATATTTAAAACGCTGGAGCGCCACCTTGAAGGCGATAAGGCGAAGACCAAGATACTCAATATATCGAGCATAGGGCTGGTGGAGATGACCAGACAGAGGATGAGGAAGTCGATCGAGGGTAAGAGCTACCAGAAATGTCCGTATTGCAACGGCCGTGGCATCGTGAAATCCGTCTCTACCGTATCGCTTGAACTCATGCGCAAGCTGGAGCAAGCGCTCATGGGGACGCGATCGCGCGATGTTTTCGTTTCCCTCCACCCCGAGGTGGCGTATTTCGTATCGGCCCCCGGGCGTAACATGATAAAGCCGCTTGAGCGCAGGTTCAGGAAGAATATACGCGTGATAGAGGACCCTAACCTCCATGTTGAAGACATAAAAGTAGAGCAAAAATGAGGCTTTAGGCCTTTTTTAGAATAGCTTGACGGCAAAACCGGCTTATGATATAGTAATCTTTCTTAAATTAAGGGGGTATTTAAATGTACGCGGTAATCGAAACAGGCGGTAAACAATACAAAGTCGCAAAGAACGATATAATTCTCGTCGAGAAACTTAAGGCCAAGGCCGGCGGCGAGGTTAAAATATCCAGCGTTCTTCTGGCTAAAGACGGCAACTCTGTCCATGTGGGTAATCCATATATCAAAGGTGCGCACGTAATATGCGAGTCGTTGGGGCAGACGAGGATGGGTAAGGTAGTGGCCTTCAAGTATAAAAAGCGCAAGAGCGAGAAGAAGAAGATAGGCCACAGGCAGGATGTAACGAAACTGAAAGTAAAAGAAATAGAGATAGCGAAGGGATAAATCATGGCACACGTAGTCAACGGCAGAGACGGACAGCCTAAGAACCTGGGAGTGAAACGTTATAACGACCAGATCGTCAAGGCCGGAAATATCATATTGAGGCAGAGAGGGCTGCAGTTCAGGCCGGGTCGCAATGTAGGGACCGGCAGGAACCATACTCTTTTCGCATTGGTCGACGGCAAGGTGCGGTTCGCGCCAAACAAGGTTGTCAGCATAATACAGACCACCAAGTAATGTTCATAGACGAAGCCAGGATATTCGTTAAGGCCGGCGACGGCGGCGACGGCTGCAACAGTTTGTACCGCGACCGGGTCAACCGGTTCGGTACGCCTGACGGCGGGCCGGGCGGAAACGGCGGCAGCATAATATTCGAGGCCGACTGTAACGTCCACACCTTACTAGACTTCCAATATCGTCAGCACTTCAAGGCAGATCCGGGCTCTCACGGCAGTTCTAACCATAAAAAGGGCCTCTGGGGCAAAGACCTTCACATAAAAGTTCCTGTAGGCACGATCATAAGAGACGCCGAGAACGGCCTCCTGATGCGCGACCTTGCTTGCGCAGGCGACAGTGTAGTGATCGCCAAAGGCGGCCAGGGCGGGCGCGGAAATTCGCGCGGCCGCGAGGCGCTTAAAGGGGCGCGCGGCGAAGAGAAGACCGTTACTCTCGAACTGAAACTGATAGCAGACGTCGGGATCATCGGTTATCCGAATTCCGGCAAATCCACTTTGATCTCGAAGATATCGAGCGCCAGGCCTAAGATAGCGAGCTACCCTTTTACCACGAAAGAGCCGGTCCTTGGCATGGTCAGGATACATGACGATTTCAGTGTCCTCGTCGCCGATATACCCGGCCTGATAGAAGGCGCGCACGAAGGGCGCGGGCTCGGCCATAAATTTTTACGGCACGTCGAACGGACGAAGGTCCTCCTGCATTTGATCGACATAGCCGCGACGGATTGCAGGGACCCTTATAAAGATTACACGACGCTTAATAGAGAATTGACGAAATATTCGAAGGAATTGGCGAAGAAGCCGCAGATCGTGGTTTTGAACAAGATCGACTGCCCGCAGTCGGAAGAGAACCTTAAGGCATTCAGGAAAAAGATGAAGGCGAAAAAGTTCCTTAAGATATCGGCGCTTACGGGCGAAGGGTTAAAAGAGCTGGTCCGGGCGATCGGGAAAAAAGTAAAATAGGTCACCCTTAAGGGTGACCTGGAAATGCGAATAACTTTATGAAAAAATATAAACGTGTAGTGGTAAAGATAGGCACAAAGGTCATTACGGCCAAAGACAGGGCGCTCGACACCGATCGTATGAAGTCCCTGGTCTCGCAGATGGCCGGCCTTATGAACAGCGGGACCGAAGTCATACTCGTGACATCAGGCGCTATCGGGGCGGGGATGTCGCTTCTCGGTATGAAGAAGCGGCCGGTCGAACTGGCATCGCTCCAGGCCGCGGCTGCCGTCGGGCAGAACAGGCTCATGCAGCTCTACAGCGAATTCTTCAGGCCTTTCAAACTGCACGTAGGGCAGGTACTGCTCACCCAGGAAGATTTTAACGACAGGTCGAGGTACCTGAATATAAAGCATACTATAAATGCTTTGATAAAACATAAGTCGGTGCCGGTAATAAATGAGAACGATACCGTAGCTACGGAAGAGATAAAGTGCGGCGATAACGACAGGCTCTCGAGCCTCGTGGCCGATATCTGCCAGGCGGACCTTCTGGTCCTGCTCACGGACGTGGAAGGATTGCTCGACGAAAAAGGCAGGGTCATAAGGGAGGTCTCTAAGATAACTCCTCAGATAATGAAACTGTGCGGGAAGAGCCATTGCGATCTCGGGACCGGCGGCATGGTAACGAAGATAGAGGCGTCGAGGACCGCTACCCGCGCCGGGATCGATTGCGTCATAGCCAACGGCAAAGAAAAAGATATCATAGAAAAGATCGTTCTTGGCCCGGAAGCTGCCGGGACGATCTTCAGGGGCGGCAAAGGCGGGATCCTCGCCAGAAAGCGATGGATCGCTTTTTCGTCCAAGGCCAAAGGGGCCGTCCTGGTCGACAGCGGCGCGGAAGTCGCGCTTCGCCAGAAGAACAAGAGTCTCCTCGCTTCAGGCATCATCGGGGTCACCGGAAATTTCCGATCAGGCGATGTGGTAAGCGTCGCCGGTAAGATGGGGAATGAAATAGCAAAGGGAGTTGCCAATTATTCCAGCCATGACCTCGTAAAGATAAAAGGGCTGAAGACGAGCGCCTTCAAGGACGTTTTAGGCGCCGCGGGACCCGACGAAGTTATCCATAAAGACAATCTGGTGATATTATGAAAAATAAAATTATAGATGCGCTCGCCGCCAAAGCTAAAGCCGCGTCGCGCGAACTCGCCCTTGTAGATACGAGGACGAAAAACAGGGCGCTTACCGCTATGGCCGGGGCGTTAAAAAGAAATAGGGCGCGTATCATCGGCGAAAACAAAAAAGACGTATCGGCGGCAAAAAAGAAAGGGATGCCGGCGGCTCTTATCGATAGGCTTACGCTTGATCAAAAGAGGGTGAACGCTATGGCCGATTCTCTTTTGCATATAGCGAAGCTGAAAGACCCCGTCGGAGAGGTCATCGGAACCACAACACGGCCGAATGGCTTATTGATAAAGAAGGTCCGGGTGCCGATAGGTTCGGTCCTCATAATTTACGAATCGAGGCCCAATGTTACCAGCGACTGCATAGGCTTATGCCTGAAATCTTCGAACGCCGTTATTTTGCGCGGGGGCAGCGAAGCGTTCAATTCGAACATAGCGATATTCGATATATTGAACAAAGAAGCCTTAAGGCACAATATTCCCGCCGGGGCCATATCCATCGTGAAAAATACCGACCGTAAAATGATAGACGCGCTTTTGAATAAGGAAGGCGTGATCGATCTCGTCATACCCAGGGGCGGCGAATCCCTTATCAGGGAAGTCTCGAAGAAGTCGCGCATACCCGTTATACGCCATTATAAAGGGGTGTGCCACACTTACGTAGATGCGGCAGCCGATCTCTCTATGGCCGAGGATATATGTTTTAACGCGAAAGTCCAGAGGCCGGGCGTCTGCAATGCTATGGAAACTTTGCTCGTGGACAAAAAGATAGCCGGAAAGTTTTTACCTTCTATGATACGCCGTTTCAAGAAGGCCGGCGTGGAAATACGCGGTTCCGCCGCCGTAAAAAAGATCGTAAAAGATATTAAAACGGCTTCGGAAAAAGATTGGTACACCGAATATCTGGGCCTCGTCCTTTCGGTAAAAATAGTGGACGGCGTCGATGAAGCGATAGCTCATATAATGAAATACGGGTCGTACCATTCGGACGCGATCGTAACCAAAAATAAGAAGAACGCGGAGAGATTCTTAAGCGAAGTCGATTCCGCATGCGTTTATGTCAATGCCTCGACCCGTTTTACGGACGGAGGACAGTTCGGCAAAGGCGCCGAGATGGGCATATCTACGGACAAGATACACGCCAGGGGACCGATGGGGCTGGAGGAATTGACATCATATAAATATGTAGTCTACGGTAACGGGCAGGTCAGAAAGTGAGGATCTTTTAAATGCGGATAGGGATATTGGGCGGGACATTCAACCCGATACATATAGGGCACCTGATACTGGCGGAAGAGGCGCTGTCGAAGCTCAGGCTGGATAAAGTCGTATTCGTTCCCACATATATACCTCCTCATAAGCATATCGAGGGCGGAGTTAAGCCGAAGGACAGGCTGAAGATGGCGGAACTTGCCGTCGCCGATAACGATTCGTTCGAAGTATCCACGTTCGAGCTCGATTCGAAGAAGAAATCGTATTCGGTCGATACGTTAAAGTCTTTCCGCGACAATTACGGCCAGGACGTGCAGCTCTTTTTCATTACGGGCTCCGACCTGCTGAAGGACCTCTTTTCGTGGAAAAACGTGAACGAAATATTCAAGATGTCCAAATTCATTGTGGCGAACAGGCCCGGATACCCGGTCAAGGATGTCCCCAAAGAGGTAGAAACGGTCGTCATCACTCCTATCGAAGTCTCTTCGGAAGACATAAGGAAGCGCCTTAAAGAAGGCCGCTCCATCAGGTACCTGGTCCCGGAGAAGGTGAGGAGCTACATAAACAAGCGCAGCCTTTATAAATGAGCTTGCCCTTGACCTGAGGGCGAATATAGTGTATAATTTTACCAATTTGAAGGAGGTGATATCGATGGCAGAAATAGGATATTGCGTAAAGTGTAAAGCTAAGAAAGAGATGAAGGATACACAAAAGGTAACTATGAAGAATAAGCGCCAGGCAATGAAAGGCAAATGCACTTGTTGCGGCACTGGTATGTATAAAATAATGAAATAAATCAGGGGAAAGTTATAAAAGCCAAGAATTTGGCGCTGGCTATAGCCGGCGCTGCATCAGATAAAAAGGCGCTCGACATAATAATCGTTAAAATGAAGAAGATGTCGAGCGTCTGTGACTATTTTGTTATAGCTAGCGGTACCTCTACTACCCACGTCAGGGCTTTATCCGATAATATAATAAAACAGTTAAAGGAAAGAGGCCAGCCGCTCTGGCATAGCGAAGGGGAGCGGGAAGCCTCGTGGATATTATTGGACTTCGGCGATGTCGTGTGCCATCTCTTCCTCGAGGATACAAGGGAATTCTACAACCTCGAAGACCTGTGGAAAAAAGCGCCTCAGGAACGGTTTAAGGAGCCTAAGCCTAAAACTAAACCGAAAAAGAAAAAACGCATCATACGTAAAAAGAAGACCAAAAAAAGATAAAATGCAATATGGCGGAATCGAAAAAAACCTCGCTTCGATCATCGAGCAGTCTGTAAATAAAGTATTTACGGGCCGCGGCCTCCAACCTGACATATTCAGCGAACTCAAATCGGAATTAGAGATCCCAAAAGAAAAAAGCCACGGCGATCTTTCTACCAACATCGCGATGCGCGCCGCGCGTTTTGCCAAAACATCTCCTTCGGAGCTTGCCGGCCGGATAAAGGCCGCGCTCGAAGAAGCCATTCCCTTATCGGGCCTTAAAGGCGCTGTCGATCGGATAGAAGTGAAGAACCCGGGTTTTATCAATTTTTTCCTCAGTAAAAATTTCCTGTGCAAGACACTCCTCCAGATAAAACGGGAAAAGGCTAATTTCGGCCGCTCGAGCATCGGCGCCGGGATGAAGATCCAGGTGGAGTTCGTAAGCGCGAACCCCACAGGCCCCCTGACCATAGCGCACGGCCGGCAGGCAGTCATCGGCGATTCCCTGGCCAATATATTGAAATTCTCCGGCTACAATGTCACCCGCGAATATTATTTGAATGACGAGGGCACCCAGATGAATATCCTGGGCAACTCGATAAGGGTGCGTTACCAGCATTTGTTCGGTTCCGAGGAGGCGTTCCCGGCCGACGGGTATAAGGGGTCGTATGTCGGCGATATTGCCAGGGCATTCAAGAAAAAATACGGCAAAAAATATGCCGCCGAAAAAGATATAAAGGTATTCAGGGAATTCGGGCTTCGCTGGATACTCGACGATATAAAGACGGACCTTAAAGATTTCGGCGTCAAATTCGACGTATGGTACAGCCAGAAAAAATTACGGAAATCCGGCAAGATCGAGAAGGCCATAGCCGTTTTAAAGGACAAAGGCTACATATACGAGCATGAAAATGCCGTCTGGTTCAAATCCACCGAGTTCGGCGACGACAAGGACAGGGTCATAATAAAATCGGACGGCAGCCTGACCTACCTTGCGCCGGACATCGCCTACCATCTTGAAAAATACCGCAGGGGTTTTAAGAAAATAACCGATATATGGGGCCCGGACCATCACGGGTATATCCCGAGAATGAAAGCGGCCATAAAAGCCCTCGGCTTTCCCGACGATTCGCTCACCGTGCTCATAGTCCAGCTTGCCACTTTATACAAGGGCGGCCAGGTCGTCTCCATGTCGACAAGGGCGGGAGAATTCGTCACGCTTCGCGAGGTGATGGATGAAGTGGGCAAGGACGTTTCCAGGTTCGCTTTTCTGATGCGCCGGATATCGAGCCACCTCGACTTCGACCTCGACCTCGTGAAGAAAGAGTCTTCGGAAAACCCCGTATACTATATACAGTACGCCCACGCGCGGATATGGTCGATACTCGATTACAGCAGGCGCGCCCACATCGTTACGGCCAAGTTCGATTCCAAGCTCCTTAAAGAGGCCGAAGAGCTCGAGCTATTGCGGATATTGAGGCAATTTTCCCTGATAGTATCCTTAAGCGCCAAGGCCCAGGAGCCGTACGTGATATTGCAGTACCTTCAGGATCTCGCGGCATTATTCCATTCCTTCTATAATAAGCACAGGGTAGTCAGCGACGACGTAAGCCTGACCAAGTCGAGGCTCGTCCTGGTCGATTGCGTCAGGATAGTCCTGGCGAACGGTTTGCGTTTATTAGGAGTCTCTCTTCCAAAGAAGATGTAGGGTATGTTCGAATCGATAAAGATCTATCCAAACGAAGATCTCGACATCGAAAAACTCTCAGCGGACCTTGTCGGTTACGGTTACCGCGCGTGTAAACGTGTGTCCGAAGAAGGAGACTTTGCCCGGCTGGGCGACACGATCACGATATACCCGGTCACTTTCGAATATCCCCTAAGGATAGAGCTCCTTCACGATAAGGTCGAGAGGATAAGATCCGTCGACCCCATTACATACGAGCCCGTCCAGGAGCACTCCAGCGCCATCATCCTGCCCATAACGGGCCTTGTCAAAAAGAAGATCCGCCGCAAAGAGCTCGGGCTCGTCGAAGAATCCCCGATAGATAATTTCGTGGATATAGAGGCCGGCGACTACGTTGTGCATGTCGACCACGGCATCGGTAAGTATTTAGGGACCGAGAAAGTAAAGGTCGACAAGAAATATACCGACCATCTCGTGGTGGAATATGCGCTCGGCAATAAATTATACGTGCCTTTCGCCGAGATCGATAAGCTTCATAAATACCTCGGGTTCGAGAAGAGGCTGCCTAAACTCAATAAGCTAGGCTCAAAGCTATGGAAGAGCGCAAAAGAGCGCGCCAAGAAGGGCGTCTATAAAGTCGCCGTTGATCTCCTGGAGCTCCAGGCCAAGAGGACGGCCGCAAGCGGCTATAAATTTTCTCCCGATACGGAATGGCAGGCCGAGATGGAGAAGGAATTCCCTTATAAAGAAACTCCCGACCAGGTAAAGTCGACGGCCGACGTGAAACGCGACATGGAAAGCCCCACGCCGATGGATAGGCTCATCTGCGGCGATGTCGGTTACGGCAAGACGGAGGTAGCCATAAGGGCTGCGTTCAAGGCTGTGATGAACGGCAAGCAGGTCGCCATCCTTGTACCGACGACGATCCTGGCGGAACAGCATTTCAATACATTTACCGCGCGGATGAAACGCTTTCCGGTGAAAATAGAGATGCTGTCGCGTTTCCGCACGGCCAAAGAGCAGGACGGGATCGTAAAAGGCGTGGCCGCCGGCGCGGTCGATATCATAATAGGGACGCACAGGCTCATATCGGGAGACATAAAATTCAAAGACCTCGGGCTCGTGATAATAGACGAGGAGCAGCGTTTCGGCGTCCGCCACAAAGAGCATTTAAAAAGGATCCGTTTCTCGGTCGATGTGCTGACGCTTACCGCTACGCCGATCCCGCGCACGCTGTACCTGGCTTTAATGGGCGGCAGAGACATATCCGTCATCAATACGCCGCCTTCCGAAAGGCTTCCCGTCCAGACAAAGGTCGTCCATTATGACGATGCGCTCATAAAAGACGCGATAATGAAAGAGAAGAGGCGCGGCGGGCAGGTCTTCATAGTCCACAACAGGATAAGAGGGATAAATAAGATCGCCCAGGCGGTCAGGGAACTGGTGCCCGGCGTTTCGATAGCGATAGGGCACGGCAGGATGCAGGAGAAAGAGCTGGAAGAGACGATGATCCGGTTCATAGAAGGCAAGATCGACTGCCTCGTCTCGACCACGATAATAGAATCGGGTATAGACATACCGAACGCCAACACTATCATCATAAACAGGGCCGATATGTTCGGGTTGTCTGAACTGTACCAACTTCGCGGCAGGGTGGGCCGTTTTACGCGGGAGGCGTACGCTTACCTTTTGATCCCGAAAAATTTTGTGCTGAGCTCCGAATCGCAGAAACGTCTGACCGCGATAAAGAAATTCCAGGAGCTGGGCAGCGGGTTTAAATTGGCCATGGAAGACCTGCAGATAAGAGGCGCGGGAAATCTGCTGGGCGTCGAACAGCACGGCTTCATAAACGCGGTGGGTTTCGACATGTACTGCCGCCTGCTTAAAGCGGCTATCGACGGCATGAAAAGGGCGGCATAAAATTTGTGCCTCCCGGAGAAATTCCCTTCCGGGATTGTGCCTCGCGGGCCGCTAAATTTTGACCATGCAAAATTTAGCTGCGGGAAAATTTCTCGCCCCTGCTCGAAATTTTACGCCCCGCTCGGCACGAATCCCTGCGGGAATTTCTAGCGATTACGGACAAAAATTTTAAGCAATTGAACGCTGGGAAGAGTTATGGTATAATCGAAGCCAATGAGAAAAGAAATAATCATAATAACCGCAGGCGTTATCCTGACCGTCGCTGTTTTTGGCTGTGCCAAGAAGCAGGACGGCAATAGTAAAATTCTCGCCAGGGTCGGGAACAAAGTAATTACCGAAAAAGATCTCCGGGCAAAGATATCGAAGATGCCCCTTTACTACCAGAATATCGTATCCAAAAATCCTAAACGCTATATGGAAGACATAATAGTAGAGATGCTTTGTTACGAAGAGGGCATCAGGAAAGGCATAGACAGGGATAAAGAAGTAAAAGAGGTAGTCAGCGAGGCTAAAAAGAAGATAGTGATGGCCAAGCTCATAAAGAACGAGGTAGAGGACAAGATCGTCGTCACCGAGGACGAGATGAGGAAATTTTACGATGAGCATAAAGATGAGCTGAAGACGCCGCGGATGTGGCGCGCTTCCCATATACTTGTGGCCGACGAGAAAGAGGCAAAGGCGCTTCTGGACGACCTGGCCCGCGGCGCGAAATTCGCGGATCTGGCAAAGGCGCGTTCTATAGACGCGACGGCAAGCCGCGGGGGAGACGTCGGATTTTTCAGGGAAGGGCAGCTCGTGCCGGACTTCGAGAAAACCTGTCTTAGCCTGGAAGCAGGCCAGACGAGCGGTATAGTCCGGACGCAATTCGGTTATCATATAATAAAATTGACGGATAAGAAAGAGCCCGGCATAAAAAGTTACGAAGAAGCCAAAAGCGCTATAGAAGCCGAGCTTAAGAAAAAGAAAAGGAGCGAGCTTTTCAACGCGCTCGTAGTGAACCTGAAAAATAAGTACGGTGTCGAGGTGAATGAAGCCGCATTTCCGGAAAAGGCGGACGCGAAAAAATGAAGAAGAGAATAGCCGCTGTTTTAATGGTGATGGTCCTTCCGGCGATGGCCGCGCCTGCCGCTTATTGCGAGCTTATCGATAAGGTGGCGATAATCGTTAACGATGAGATAATAACGGATCGCGAGATAGAGCGCCAGCTCGCGCCCATTTACGAAAAATACAAGATGATGTACAACGGCCCCAAGCTTGTCGAAAAGCTGGAGGAGGCCAGGCAGAGGCTCGCCCAGCAGATGATAGAGGACAGGCTCCTGTATAGCGAGGCAAAAAAACAAAATATACAAGTGGACGAAAAAGAGGTGGACGCGAAAGTCCAGGACGTTGTAAAGAATATGGGATCCAGGGCTATGTTCGACAGGGCGCTTCTTGAGCAGCAGATCACCGTAAAAGACCTGAAGGAAAAATATCGTCAGCAATTAATGGCCAGGAAGGCCGTGGATAAAAAAGTGGCCGGTACGGTGATGGTGACGCCCGTGGAAGTAGAGGCTTATTACAAGAAAAATTTTGACCAGTTCCAGCAGCCCGAACGGGTGAAATTGAAAAATATTCTCATAAGTATAAGAAAATACCCGGATCCGGCGAAGGCCCTGAACCTGGCTAAAGACATATCCAAAAGATTAAAAGAAGGCTGTGATTTCGACGGCCTGGCTAAATTATATTCGGACGGACCCGGCGCCGAGAACGGCGGTATGATGGGATATGTAAAACGCGGCGATCTTCTGCCGGAAATAGAGAAAGCGGTATTTGTCCTGAAGCCGGGCGAGACCACGGGCATCGTCCAATCAAGTCTTGGCTACCATATATTTAAAGTCGAAGAAAAAGAAGCCCCTAAGACCCTGGCGCTCTCCGAAGTCAGGCGCGAAGTGGAGATGGCGGTTTATAAAGAGAAGGTGGACGCCAAGATAAGAGGATGGCTTGAAAGTCTTAAGAAGAGTGCGTATATCGCGTTCAAATAAACCGCTCGTCGTCATAACGATGGGCGATCCTTCCGGCGTCGGGCCGGAAGTCACGTTAAAAGCATTGGCAAGTCCGGAAGTGAAGGGGCTTGCCAATTTTTTAGTAATAGGAGATGCCGGTGTCCTCGCCGGGACTGCCCGCGATACCGGCTGCCGGATGTACCCGCATATACTGGACATGGGAAATGTGCCTGCGAAGAGTTTCGGGTACGGCGAAGATCGCGCGCCCTACGGCAGGGCTTCAATGCAGTATATAGACATGGCTCTTGAACTTGCGGCCTCCGGCGAAACGGACGCCATAGTTACGGCGCCTGTGAATAAAGCCGCCATAAAAAGATCCGGCATCGAAGATTTCCGGGGGCATACTGAATATATCGCCGGTAAATTCAAGGTAAAGAAATTCGCCATGATGTTCGCCGGTCCGGGCCTCAAAGTCGCTCTTGTCACGCGCCATGTCGCGCTTAAAAAGGTTGCGGCGTCCTTAAGCGCGAAAAATATCTTCGACACTATAAAATTGACCCACGATTGCCTTAAAAATTCCTTCGGGATAAAATCTCCGGCAATAGCCGTGTGCGGACTCAATCCTCATGCCGGAGAAGGCGGGGCATTCGGAGATGAGGAGGCTAAGATAATAGCGCCCGCCGTTAAACGCGCCTCCGCTTTTGCGAAAAATGTACGCGGGCCGCTGCCTGCGGACGCAGTCTTTTACGACGCTATAAACGAGCGCTACGACGCAGTGGTGGC
Organism: Candidatus Omnitrophota bacterium; assembly: GCA_028715345.1. Taxonomy (GTDB): domain Bacteria; phylum Omnitrophota; class Gorgyraeia; order 2-01-FULL-45-10; family 2-01-FULL-45-10; genus FEN-1322. The sequence continues at coordinate 26,309 of JAQUSB010000008.1, forward strand.
GATGTATCACGACCAGGGCCTTGCGCCGTTCAAGATGTTGTATTTCGACAGGGGCGTCAATCTGACCGTCGGGCTTCCGTTCGTCAGGACGTCGCCCGACCACGGCACGGCTTTCGCCATCGCCGGAAAAGGAAAGGCGGATCCCCGCTCGATGATCGAAGCCATAAAACTTGCCTGCCGGATGCAAAGATGCTCACCAAAAACAAATTAAGGGAGATCTTCGACCAATACGGCTTTGCGCCTTTGAAAAAGCTGGGCGCCAATTATCTTGTCGACGGAAATATAAGGGATAAGATAATAGCGGCGGCCGATATATCCAAAGACGACATTGTCCTTGAGATAGGCCCGGGGCTCGGCGCCGTCACGATCGATCTGGCGGGGACAGGCGCCGAAGTTATCGCGGTCGAGAAAGATAAAAAAGCGTGCGTTATTTTGGGCGATCTCGCCGGGGGGGATCTGCCGAACCTTAAGATAATCCATAAAGATATCCTCGAATTCGATCTGGCGGCGCTCGCCGGGGCGAAAAAGATAAAAGTGATCGGCAACCTGCCATATTATATTACGACCCCGGTCATCGAATATATCCTGCGCAACAGATCGCGTATATCTACCGCGGTGATAATGATGCAGAAGGAGGTCGCTTCCCGCATTTTGGCAAAGTCCGGCACCGATGACTATGGATCTTTAAGCTGTTTTGTGCAATATTACGCGAAGCCTGAGTACATTTATACGGTAAAAAGGACATGCTTTTATCCGGCGCCTGAAGTGGATTCAGGCATAGTCAGGCTCGATATCACGGACAAGCCTTCGGTCGATGCCGGTGACGAGGAATTATTCTTTAAGATAGTGCGCGGAGCATTCAACCAGCGCAGGAAGTCGATAATCAACTCTCTGTCGCGCAAAGAAGTGCTTGATATGCCGAAAGATAAGCTCGTTTCTATCCTGGAGCGCGCCAAAATTGACCCTGCCGCCCGCCCTGAAACCCTATCGCTCGCCGACTTCGCAAAAATTTCCCATCAGTTATCTCGATAAATTTTTCGATTCCTTAATGTAATGCGCTGTGTCAAAGTGGTTCGCAAGGACGTGCGATTTTTAACCATGTAAAAATCGCACTCCGTAAATTTGCCCGGACCCTGCCGGGCAAATTTAAGGCCTTGCTCACCACTTCGCCACATCGCACTCCTTAATGATCGAAAAATTTCTGTTCAACGCCGGGAAATTGACAAAAGCTCCGGCGTGTGGTAACTTATATTGAAATGAGGCTACGGTAAATGAAAACAATAGACAGTAAGATAGTCAAGCACGTTGCCCACCTGGCGAGGCTTGAGCTGGACGATAAAGAGCTGAAAGAGTATAGCGGGCAATTAGCTTCAATATTATCTTATATAAGCAAATTAAATGAAATAGATACAGCCAATGTCGTTCCTACGAGTCACGCCCTGACGACACTCAAGAACGTTTTCCGTAAAGACGTCCCCAGAAAGTCGCTCGGCCCGGACGAAGCCCTTGCCAACGCGCCTTCCAAAGAGGATGATTTCTTCAGAGTGCCTCAAATATTAGAGGGTAAGTAGATGGAAAACCTTTACTCTCTAACGGCCCACAAATTAAAAGAGCTGATGACAAAAGGTGAAACAACCCCTGCCGCGGTCGCGGAACAATTATTTTCCAGGATAGAAAAATGCGACGGTAAAATAAAGGCCGTCGTTTTTAACGGCAAAGATAACGCGCTGAAGAACGCCGTGGCCTCTTCGGGTAAGAATGGCAGATTGGCGGGCGTCCCGGTCTTATTGAAGGATAATATATGCGTGAAGGGCGAACCTACGACATGCGCCTCAAAGATATTGGCGGGATTCAGGCCGCCGTATGACGCAACGGTGACGCGCAAGCTCAAAGATGCCGGCGCGGTCCTGATAGGCAAAGCGAATATGGACGAGTTCGCGTTCGGGTCCTCATGTGAGACGTCGTGTTACGGGCCGACGAAAAACCCGTGGGACACCGCGCGCATCCCGGGCGGCTCATCCGGCGGCTCGGCGGCAGCCGTCGCCTCCGACGAGACGATACTCGCCCTCGGTTCCGACACGGGCGGCTCGATCAGGCAGCCGGCCGCGCTATGCGGGGTCGTGGGGCTAAAGCCGACTTACGGCAGGGTGTCGCGCTACGGCCTGATCGCGTTCGCTTCATCTCTCGACCAGATCGGCCCGATCACCAAAGACACCGAGGATGCCGCGCTTCTGTTGAGTGTGATCGCCGGCTACGACGAGATGGACTCCACCTCGGTCGATTTACCCGTTCCCGATTACTCGAAAGCGCTGACGAAGAATGTAAAAGGCCTGCGCATCGGCGTGCCGAAAGAATATTTCATCGAAGGGCTCGATAAAGAGGTCGAGGCGAGTGTCAGGAGCGCAGTCGCGCTTCTGAAGTCTCTGGGCGCGGAAGTAAAAGAGATATCCCTGCCGCATACGGAATACGCGGTCAGTACATATTACATCGTCGCTACGGCCGAGGCCAGCTCCAACCTCGCCCGGTTCGACGGCGTTCAGTACGGCCTCAGGGCGGACAATGCCAAAGACATGATCGACATGTACATAAAGACGCGGTCGCAGGGCTTCGGCAACGAGGCGAAGAGAAGGATACTTCTCGGCACATATTGCCTGTCGACGGGCTACTATGACGCGTATTATCTTAAAGCGCAGAAAGTCAGGACGAAGATACGCGAAGATTTCGATAAAGCTTTCCGGGCGTGCGACTGCATAATTACGCCTACCTCCCCGACGCCCGCCTTCAAGATCGGCGAGAAGACGAACGACCCGCTGAGCATGTACCTTTCCGATATATATACGATACCGGCGAACCTCGCGGGGCTTCCGGCGATCTCGATACCGTGCGGGTTCTCGAAAGAAGGGTTGCCGATAGGAATGCAGATCCTCGCGAAGGCATTCGACGAAGAGACGATATTCAGGGCCGCGTACACATTCGAGCAGAGTACGGAATTTTACAGGAAGAGGCCGAAGATATGAAGTACGAGACGGTCATAGGGCTGGAAGTCCACCTGCAGCTGGCGACGAATACCAAGGCGTTCTGCGGCTGCTCGACCAAATTCGGGCAGAGAGCGAATTCCCAGGTCTGCCCGGTCTGCCTGGGATTTCCCGGAAGCCTGCCGGTGCTGAACGAGGAAGCCTTCAGGTTCGCGATAAAGGTCGCCCTCGCCCTGAATTGCCGGATACAGAGCCTCATAAAATTCGACAGAAAAAATTATTACTATCCCGACCTGCCGAAAAATTTCCAGATATCACAATACGATATGCCGCTTTCATATGATGGTTTTATCGACATAAACGCGAACGGCGGCACTAAAAGGATCAGGATAAAACGCGTACACATGGAAGAAGACGCGGGCAAGCTAATGCACCCGGAAGGGGAAGACTGCAGCCTTGTCGATTATAATCGCGGCGGGATGCCCTTATTGGAGATAGTGACGGAGCCTGATATCAATTCGCCGCAGGAAGCGTATGATTACCTCACCAAACTGAAATCGATCCTCGAGTATTTAAGGGTGTCGGATTGCGATATGGAGAAGGGGTCGCTCAGGTGCGATGCGAATATATCGCTCAGGCCGAAGGGCGAAAAGAAGTTGGGCACCAAGGTAGAGCTTAAGAACATGAATTCGTTCAAGGGTGTCAGAAGCGGCTTAGAGTATGAAGAGAAAAGGCAGGAGTCCGTCCTCGAGGACGGCGGCAAACTCGTCCAGGAGACGCGCCTCTGGAACGCGGATAAAGCTGTCACTGCGTCGATGCGCACGAAGGAAGAGGCGGAAGATTACAGGTATTTCCCGGAACCGGATCTTGTGCCTTTCGTTGTGGATAAAAATGAGATCGAAGAGATAAGAAAAGCCCTGCCGGAACTTCCCGAAGCCAGAGGAGCGCGGTTCAAAAAAGAATTCGCTTTATCCGATTACGACGCGGATGTTTTGACAAGCCAGATAGACCTCGCCGATTATTATGAGGCCTGCGTTAAACTTTACCCGAACGCCAAAGTCGTGGCAAATTGGCTGATGGGCGATATCTCTGCGGCCCTGAATGACAAAAATATAAAAGTTACGGAGCTAGGGCTTTCTCCGGAAGGACTAGCCGGACTTCTGAAAATGATAGACTCGGGCGCTATCAGCGGCAAGATGGCGAAGGATATATTGGCCGAATCGATCGAGACAAAGGCAATCCCCGAAGATATAGTGAAAAAGAAAGGGCTGACGCAAATAAGCGATGCCGGGGCGATCGAAGAGATCGTAAAGAAAGTCGTCGAGAGAGAAGTTAAAACGGTCAATGACTATAAGGGCGGTAAAAAGACGGCGCTCGGTTTCCTGGTCGGACAGGTAATGAAAGAGAGTAAGGGCAAGGCCAATCCCGGCAAGGTGAACGAGATACTGAAGAAAGTTTTGGGGGATTGAATACGATGAAACGGTTCAGGGTCATAGTGTTCGCGGCGGTCCTGGTCGTCCTTGCGGCATCCATTGCCATAAGCGGCCACGAAAAAGAGGCTCAGGGTAAAGATAAGGCGAAAGTTTCCAAGAGCGACCTGTACACCCAGCTGGAGTTATTTGCGGACGCGATAAGCCTCGTGAGAGCCAATTATGTGGATGAGGTGGATCCGAAGAAGATCATATACGGCGCCATGAGAGGGATGCTCGCAAGCCTCGACGACTACAGCCAATTCATGGATCCTGAGGAGTACGAAGAGATAAGGACCGAGACCAAAGGAGAGTTCGGCGGCATCGGCACCGAGATATCGATCAGGGACGGCATACTTACGATCATAACGCCTATCGCGGGGACGCCCGCGGAAGAAGCCGGGATAAAACCGGGCGACAAAGTGGTCAAGATAAACGGCAAGATAACGAAAAATATAACGCTCAGCGACGCGGCCAAACAGATGCGCGGCAAACCCGGCTCTATGGTCACCCTTACTATATGGCGCGAAAAAGACCAGAAGATAATGAATGTCCCTATAAAACGGGCTGTCATAAAGATCCGGAGCGTGAAAAGGGCCGAACTAGTCGACGGCAAGACCGGATATATAAGGCTGGTCGAGTTCCAGGATACGACGAAGCGGGAGCTTGAAGAGGCGCTGAAAAAACTCGAATCTCAGGGCATGGACGCGCTCATACTCGATCTTCGGTATAACCCGGGCGGTGTCCTTGAAGCGGCGATAGACGTTGCCGAGAAATTTTTGCCGAAAGACAAGGTAATAGTTTCTATTAAAGCGAGAGAGCCGGAACAGAACGCGGTTTTCAAATCGAGCGGAAGATATACTCATCCCGATCATCCCCTGATAATACTTGTGAACGAGGGGTCGGCGAGCGCGGCGGAAATAGTTGCCGGCGCGACACAGGATAACAAACGGGGTATTGTGTTGGGGGCCAAGACGTACGGCAAAGCATCGGTCCAGACAGTTGTTCCTTTGAGGGACGGATCGGCCGTGCGCCTTACGACAGCGGCATACCTGACACCTTCCGGTAAACTCATAAAGGATAGCGGCATACTCCCGGACGTCGCGGTGGAATTGAAGGAAACGGCGGGCGACATGGCTGGCAGCCCGGAAGAGGTTTTTGAAAAAGTCGCGGAAGGTAAGAGCGGGAAAAAAGACGCCCCCGGCAAAGATAAATTGGAAATGGATAATCAATTGGAAGCGGCCGTCAACCTTATGAAAGCGATAAAAGTTTATTCCAAGGAGAAGGTGTGAAGGCCCGGAACAAAAAGAAAGCCAAGAACGTTTTGATCGCTTTGTCCATCCTGGTATTGGTGCTGGCGGCTTTCTACCTGGGGCAGAGGACACAAGTAACCGTTAAGAAGAAAGAGCCGGTAAAAAAAGCAGCGAAAGTACGGGCTATCAAAAAAAAGAGCACGCCCGTATCGCCCGCGGTGAAGCCGTCCAGGGGCGCGAAGGTAGCGATAGTTATAGACGATTTCGGTTACAATACGAATAATCTCGCCGTGTTCTTTGATATAAAGGAGCCGCTTACATTTTCCATCCTGCCGAATCTCCGTTACTCGCGTGAAATAGCCAAGAGCGCAAGAGAGCACGGTTGTGAATCGATCCTGCACCTGCCCATGGCGTCTCACAGGAAAGACGTCGCCGAAGAGGCCGACACCATAAAACCGGGTGAGAGTAAAAAAGAGGTCCTCGCCCGGCTCTCGAAGGACATAGGATCGGTCCCCGGCATTAGCGGGGTCTCCAACCATATGGGATCGCTGGCGACGGAAGACAAAGAATTGATGACGGAAATATTCGAATATCTTAAAAAACGCAATCTGTATTTTTTTGACAGCCTTACTTCCGAAAAGTCGGTATGCGGGGATGTCGCGGGATCGGTGAATATAAGATTTGCCAAAAGAGATATGTTCCTCGATAATTCCAATAATGTCGACAAGATCGAGGGGGAACTTAGCGAACTGAAAAAAATGGCCCTGAAGAGAGGCCGCGCCATCGCGATATGCCATGACAGGAAGAATACGGCGATAGCCCTGGCGAAAGCGATGCCGCAGATGGTCAAAGAGGGGATCGAGTTTGTGTACCTTTCGGATATGGTAAAGTGACATGCTGACATTGGGCATAGAATCGTCCTGCGACGAGACGAGCGTATCCGTTACGAACGGGCGTAAGGTCCTCTCGAATGTCGTTTCGTCGAGCGTCCATCTGCACAAAAAATACGGCGGCGTTGTCCCCGAGATAGCGTCGCGGTTCCACGTAGAGTATATAATAGAAGTTTTAGAGAAGGCTTTAAGGTCGTCGGGCAAAAGCCTGAAAGATGTCCGTCTGGTGGCCGTTACCAACGGCCCGGGGCTCGTCGGGGCGCTCCTGACGGGGATATCGGTGGCGAAGTCGATAAGCTACAGTATAGACAGGCCGCTTATCGGGGTCAACCACATACTCGCTCATTTGTACAGTTCGTTCCTGAACGAAGAGCCGCCCGAATTCCCGTTCGTCGGACTTGTGGTGTCGGGCGGGCATACGGCATTATTCTATTGCGAGGACACCGGTTCGCAGCGCCTTCTGGGATCGACCCAGGACGACGCCGTAGGCGAAGCATATGATAAAGTGGCGAAGATACTGGGGCTCGGGTACCCCGGCGGCCCGGTCATCGACCGGCTCGCCAAGAAAGCGTTCGGAGAGAGCGCGATACCTTTCCCGAAGAGCTATCTCGGCAAAGGCTCTCTCGATTTCAGTTTCAGCGGTGTAAAGACCGCCGTTCTGTACTACGTGCATAACCTGCGCCAGAGAAAACACGAACTCGGTAAAAAAGAGATACAGGATATATGTTATTCGTTCCAGGAGGCCGCGCTTGACGCATTGGTCGATAAAGTGATCAAGGCCGCCGAGATGACAGGGTCGAAGCGCATTGTCGTAGGCGGCGGGGTGGCGGCCAATTCCAGGCTGAGGGAGAAGATGGCGGAGCTTGCGTCATTTTCTTCTATGAAAATACATTTTCCTGAGTTAAAATATTGTATGGACAACGCCGCCATGATCGGCTACCTGGGCGAAACGCTTTACAAAAAAGGCTCGAGGAGCGGCCTGTATCTTTCAGCGGAACCTAATCTGGAGATAATAAATGTTAAATGATTGGAATATTCTGTTGCGTCTGATCCTGGCCGCGCTTCTCAGCGGCGCCATAGGTTTTGAGCGCGAATTTCACGGCAGGGCCGCAGGGTTCAGGACCCATATCCTTTTGTGCGTCGGCTCCACTCTCATCATGCTCACCTCGATGCATATATTCGACCTTTACGACTCTAAAGTTTCTTTGGATCCGGCCAGGATAGCGGCAGGCGTGATCACCGGTATAGGATTTCTCGGCGCCGGCACTATCATGCACGCCAAGTCCGCGGTCAGAGGCCTCACTACCGCGGCGAGCCTCTGGGTCGTCGCCGGCATAGGGCTGGCGGTGGGCTCAGGATTTTATTACGGCGCTATAATAACGACGGTCCTCACGATGATAACCCTGATGCTCTTTTCCCGCCTGGAACACGCGATGATACGCAAAGACTGGTACAGGACAGTAATAATCGAATCCAGAGAAGGAATAAACCAGCTCAAGGCCATAAGAGAGATAATATCGGACTGCAAATCGGAGATAACGGATTTTGAAGTGGATAAAGCCGGGGACGGCGTAAATATGGTCCTGAGGATCGGGCTTAAATTATATACGGTGAGGATTGCCGACCAGCTGATAGATGACTTGAGCCATCTGGACGGCGTGAAGCACGTGAAGTGGGAAGCGGAGTAATAACACGGGGAGGTGCGATATGATGGGAAAGAAAGACAGAAGGCACGAAGTGGAAAAGGTTTTGGATGTCGATGCTTCGATGCAGGGCTCTCTCTCATTTAAAGACCCTGTGAATTTACGCATTAACGGCAAGTTCGAAGGGATATTGAATACGAAAGGTAACCTGATGATAGGCGAACACGCCTCAGTGAACGCGGATATTTCCGGAGAATCCGTGGTAGTGGCCGGGAGGGTGACAGGCAATATAAACGCGCTGAAAGAACTCAAATTGATAGCTCCTGCGTGCGTCGTGGGCGATATCTCCTCGCCGCTTCTCAGCATCTCGGAGGGCGCGGTCTTCGAAGGTAACTGCAAGATGCTTGCCCACTCAAAGGTAGAAACCGCGCATACGTCGCCTGCTATGATGACGGTGGAAGAATTGGCAAAATACCTGGAGGTCGAGGTCGGGGTTATTTCCGAATGGGTCAATTCGGGAAAGATCCCGGGCATGAAAGAGGGGGACAACTGGAGATTCGACCGGAACAGAATAGACGCGTGGGTCGCGGAAGGAAAGATAAAATAAATGCCCGAAAAATTATTGAGCATAAAAGAAGTGGCGGACTACCTGAAGATACCTGAGGAAGAGGTTAAGCGCCTCGTCGATGTGGGCGAGATACCGGCTTACAAGATAGGCGATACGTTCCTCAGGTTCCGGAAAGAGCAGATAGACGCCATACGTTCCGAGATATCCGAGATCGAGACCAAAGAACCGGAACGCGCCAGGCCCGTACTCGACCAGAAGGGCCGTCCCGCGCATACGTATACCAAGATGGAGCGGGAGATAAAACGGAAAGAGCCGACGACGCGCCGATATGATTACACGATCACGGAGCGGATAAAAGACTTTTTCTATTTTAACGATTTTTACATCATATCTTTTCTTCTCATAGTGGTTTTAATGTATCTTATCTTCAAAACATAATACAAAATGGCCGACGCTACCGCCCGGATGCTTAAAGAAAAGCCCAATAGCCCGCTGTACGATGATATCGGTTTCGCAAAGATAGACAATCACAGGAAAGCGCGAAGAGGCTTTCCTGAGGTTGTATTCGGCAAAGGGAAGACGACCGACCAGGTCGTAAAGATATCGGAGAAGATCGTAAAACACGACGGGATACTCCTTATTACGCACGCGGATAAAAAAGCGTTCCTGAGATTAAAACGATCCTGCCCCGGTATCAAATTCGACGAAAAAGCGCGTATAATAAGCTACAGGAAAGACAGGCCGGTCTTAAAAAAAGGGCTTGTCCTTATAATAACGGCCGGGACCGCTGACTTGCCCGTAGCCATGGAAGCCAAAGCTACACTGGAAATAATGGGCAACAGGGCGGAGATACTTTGCGATGTCGGCGTCGCCGGCATACACAGGCTTCTCGGTAAGCAGGATGTTCTCGACAGCGCCGAGGTGGTCATTGTAATAGCCGGCATGGAAGGCGCCCTGGCAAGCGTCGTCAGCGGCCTTGTGTCGAAGGCCGTCATCGCCGTTCCGACGAGCGTGGGCTACGGCGCGTCATTCGAAGGCATCGCGCCGCTTCTTACCATGATGAACAGCTGTTCGCCCGGCGTCGCCGTAGTGAATATCGATAACGGGTTCGGGGCGGCGTATTTCGCGTCGCTTATAAACAGATAGACGGAGATCCATGAGGATAGCGTATTTTGATTGCTTCAGCGGGATATCGGGCGATATGACGATAGCCGCTTTTTTGGATGCGGGCCTTAAATTCGAAACGTTCTCGCGCGAACTGGCGAAGCTGAAATTAAAAGGATACAAGCTTCGTAAGTCTAAAGTAACGCGGGGTGAGGTCGCAGGGACGAAATTCGACTGCATCTCAAGCGTCGATCCGCGCGGACACAGGTCGCTTGAGTCGATAATCTCTATCATCGATAAGAGCGCGCTTAATAAGAAAGTAAAAGATACCGCCAAAGAGATATTTAACACTATGGCCGCGGCCGAGACAAAAGTCCACGGCAAGGCAGGCGCGAAAGACGTGATATTCCACGAACTCGGCGACATCGATTCCATTATAGACATCGTCGGTACAGCCATTGCGATAGACCAGCTGGGCATCGATGCCGTCTATTCGTCGAAGGTAAGCCTGGGGCGCGCCATCGTAAGGTCGCGCCACGGCAATATCCCGGTGCCATCGCCGGCGAGCCTGGAACTGTTAAAAGGTTTCCCGGTATCCGTGACGGACATAGAGGCGGAGCTTGTCACCCCGACGGGCGCCGGCATCCTGAAGACGCTCGCCAGGAGCACGGCAGCCGTCCCGCAGATGACGATATCGAAGATCGGTTACGGCGCGGGCTCCAAGCAGATAGGTGAGCGCCCCAACATGCTGCGCATTCTCATAGGAGAGGCCGCTCATTCGTTCAAAGAGGACACCGTCTACGTCGTGGAGACGAACATAGACGATATGAACCCTCAACACATCGGTTACGCCGTCGAAAAAGTGATGCGCTCAGGCGCGCTCGACGCCTATATTACCAATATACAGATGAAGAAATCGAGGCCGGCATTTAAATTGACCGCCATAACCGACCTTGCGCGCCTGAATGACGTGGCCGCGGCCATATTCGGCGAGACGTCGTCGATAGGATTGCGTTTCTACGAAGCGAACAGGATAAAACTCGACAGGAGATCCTCGATGGTAAAGACCGATTACGGCGAAGTAAAAGTTAAGGTCAGTAAGGGCCCCGGAGGCCTGCTCACGGTTTCGCCCGAGCATGACGAATGCGTAGAAAAGGCCAGGATCAATAATATCCCGTTGCGCAAAGTCTACGAAGCCGCGAAAATTTCGGCGCGCGGGTTTTTCCTGTCCGCCGCGGCCGCGATATTTTTGTCGATATCTTTAGCCGTTCCCTATGCCATATCCGACACCATAGTTAAAAGCGACGGGTCCGAATTGAAAGGCATAGTGGTCGAGGATTACAGGGACCGCGTTGTGTTCTCGACCATGAACGGCGAGAAGATGATAATGAAGTCCGATATCAGGGAGCTCTACTACGACGAAGAGGAGGCCAACCTTATAAAGCTCGCCGAACAGGCCAGTGACAAGCGCGATTACATAAAAGCGCTTACTTATTACGTCATGGCTTTTAAGATAAACCCGGAGTCAAAGGCAGCGAAAGACGGCATCGTCTTTTTGGAAGGTTATCTCTTCAGGAAAGAACAGGCCCTGAAAGAGGAAGAGGTCCGCAAGCGCGACGAATTCGAGAGACACGGCCCGACCGTACCCCAGATAGGCCAGGCCGGCGAAGAAGAGATAGCCGAAAAGTCGGCTAGGCTTAAAAAAGCGCTGGGCATGGGCCTTGCCGTGAAAAACGGCCTGCCTGTGGTGGAATTTGTTCAGGCGAATTCGCCCGCTGCCGACGCCGGAGTAGAAAAAGGCGACAGGCTCATCGCCATCTGGGCGCGCCTTACGGGCTATATGGATCTGGGCGAAGTCCTTGACGCGCTTTTAGACAAGCCGTCCCTCGAACTTAAGTGCGCCATAGAGAAAACCGTTGCAGCCGAAGACGTGCTTAAAGGCGCATCTTTCGTCATGGAATTTGACGGGCTCACTGTATCCGCCGTGCGCCCGGCGAGCGCCGCCGCAAAAAGCGGTTTAAAGAAAGGCGATCTTGTTACGGCGATAGACGGGAAATCGACCCGCTATATGCCTTTGAAAAATGCCATAGATGTTATGAAGAGATCGAAGGAAGGGGCTGTTGAATTGACCATAAGAAGGGAAACCCTAATGTGGAGGAGAGAATAAAAATGGCTGAAAATACGGCGAGGCCGAGATTCAAAAGAAAACAGTATATCGTAGCGCGGAAATTCCAGCTTAAGTATACGGGCGTCATATTACTGCTCATGTTCATCACGGCCGGGTTTTGCGCTTATATAGTGTATTACACTACGATGGTTTTATTCGGCGAAAAACTTGCGAACGTCTATCCTCAGGGCCATCTGGTCGCTATGGTAAAGCTGGTCAATTTCCGGATATTGGCGGCTATGCTTGTAGTTTCGCCTCTGATAGGTTTTCTGGCCATATATTTATCCCACAAGATAGCGGGCCCCATATTCAGGATCGAGAGGGTGCTTGCCGATATGGCGAAGGGCGACTTGTCGATACGTATTACGTTAAGGCGGGGGGACGAAATGGTCTCGCTCGCAGACTCCGTGAATAGGCTGACCGATGCTATGGCGTCGAGCATAAAGTCGGAGAAGGCGAGAGTGGACAGCGCCATAAAAGAGCTCGATTCCCTTAAAAAATCAAGTTCCGCCCATACGGTCGAGAAGCTGGATAAAGAGATAAGGCTTCTTGCAAAAGAACTTGAGAAGTATAAAGTATAGCACCGGCAGTATATTTGTAGAACATTTCTTAAACCCTGCCCCTTGACAATTGCTTTATATAGGGTATACTTTAGCATACTGTGTATTAGTGTATATCAAGAGAGTATAACTAATACTAAACGCCAAAGGTGGTGTTCGTATGCCAGAAGACATCGTCTTCACGGTTCAGGAAGTGGCCAAATACCTGAGGATGCAGCCCGTCACTATTTACAAACACGCAAAGTGCGGGAAGCTTCCGTGTTTTAAGGTAGGGGCCAACTGGCGATTCAAGAAATCCACTATAGACCGCTGGATATCCGACCAGGAAGAAAAAGAGAATAACGGGCACCAAAATAACGCCTGATCTCATTTAATGAGGTTGGGCCTTTTTATTTTTGGCGCCGAAAAGCTTTCGGCAGAGGTGTTTATGCTTAATGCAGAAGACATAAAAGGTCTTATACCGCAAAGGCCTCCTTTTTTGATGCTCGACAGGGTGATCGAGCTTAAGGAGGGGGAATCGATAAAAGCGTATAAGAACGTCACCATGAACGAAGACTATTTCCGGGGCCATTTTCCGGACATGCCGATACTTCCCGGAGCGCTTATGATAGAGGCGATGGCGCAGGCCGCGTTAGTTCTGTTCAAAAAGAGCATGCCTGACCTGACGGCGACGATCTTCTATCTTGCGAACGTAAAGGTAAGGTTCCTGAAGCCCGTAGTGCCGGGTGACCAGCTTGTGATAATAGCTAAAATAGTAAAAGCGGCGCGCATCGGCGGGATATGCGAAGTGGAGGCGTCGGTCAATAACGAAACGGCAGCAAAAGGGGAGATGACTTTTGCCGGCAAATAAAAGGATAGTCATAACAGGTTTCGGGGTATTGTCATCCGTAGGGATAGGCAAAGAAGATTTCTGGGCGGGCTTAAAAGAAGGCCGTTCGGGGATAAGGCCCGTTACTTTATTCGACACGGCGAACCTTAATAGCAAAACGGCCGGAGAAATAAAAGATTTTGACCCCGAGTCTATACTGGGCGCTAAAGGCCTGAGGACTTTCGACCGCTCGACCAGGCTCGTCCTGTCCGCCGCCAAGATGGCGCTCGACGACGCAGGCATCAAGTACCCGATAGCCGAAGAAGAAACGGATTCTTTCGGGGTGTCATTGGGCTCGACCATGGGCTCGGTCTGGTCGATAAGCGAATTCGATAAAGAGGGCCTGAGGGAAGGGCCGAGGAGCGTCAACCCCGCGCTATTCCCTAACACCGTCATAAACGCCCCGGCCAGCCAGGTATCCATAAGGTTCAATATACAGGGGTTCAACGGCACTCTCTCGACGGGATTCTGCTCCAGCCTTGACGCCGTTTACTACGCGATCAATATGATAAATATGTACGGATACAGCGCGGTCCTGGCAGGCGGTGTGGAAGAACTTTGCGAACAGACGTACAAAGGTTTTCACAAACTTGGCCATCTTGCGGGCTCGCGCCCCGGGAAAGAAGAGATCGACTGCCCGTTCGATAAGCGCCGTAACGGTATTGTGCTCGGCGAAGGGTCGGTCATAGCTATACTGGAAGAGCTTGAGCACGCGAAGGAACGCAAAGCCGAAATATACGCCGAGGTATTAGGGTACGGGACGTCGTTCGATCCCATGAGTAAAAATATATACAGCCCGAAGGCCGAAGGCGCTTCGCGCGCCATGAAGATATGTTTAGACGATGCAGGGCTTGCGTCCGGCGATATCGGTTACATAAGCGCATCGGCGGATTCCACGCTCGACTGCGATGCTATGGAAACGGCTGCGGTCAGGAAAGTTTTTGGTAAAGCCGCCTCTGCCGTTCCCATAAGTTCGATAAAGTCGATGGCGGGCGAGACGTTCTCATGCTCGGGCGCGATGAACCTTGCGGCCGCGGCAGGCGTCCTGCGGGATAATTTTATCCCGCCCACGATCAATTATAAAGTGCCGGACAGACGGTGCGACCTCGACTGTGTGCCGAATACGGCGCGCGAAGCGAAGGTTAAAAATATCCTTATAAATTCTTTCAGCCCGGCGGGCTCTAATTCGTCGCTGGCGATAGGAAGGTATGCGTAATATATTCATGACGGGAGCCGGCGGCTTCATAGGCTCCGAACTTATAGATGTGATGAGAAAGTCGGGTGAAAGCTTTCATATATATGCGCTTGTAAGGGGCTCGCGGAAGATAAAGGGCCCGGACATAACATTATGCGACGGGGATATAACAAAAAGTAACCTCGGGCTAAATAAAGAAAATTTCGATATGCTGACAAAAACCGTCGATACGATATTCCATTGCGCGGCAGATACCGACCTGAATCTGTCTAAGGAGCGCCTTTGCCTGACAAACGTCACCGGAACGAAGAACGTATTGGATCTCGCGCTTAAGTGTAAAGAAAAGGGCGGCCTTAAGAAAGTGAACCATATAAGCACCGCTTACGTGGCCGGCGCCAGGGGTTCGGTAAAGTGCGTGGTAAAAGAAGACGAGCTTGATGTCGGACAGGGATTCAATAACAGGTATGAAGAGAGTAAATCTGCCGCGGAAAAATGCGTGGCAGACTACAGGTCGAAGGGGCTCGATATAGATATATTCAGGCCGAGCATAGTGTTGGGCCGCTACGAAGACGGGAAGACGACAAATTTCAAGATGCTCTACCAGCCGATACATTTCTTTTCGCTCGAGCTGTTCGACAGGCTGCCTGCGCCCGTATACGATGTCGCCAACCTCATAAATCTCGACACTGCCGCGAAGTCTATATTCCTTATTTCTAACAGGCCCGGTAAAAAGAACATGAATTACCATATTACGTCGCCCAATACCGTTTCGATCGAGAAGGTGCTTGATATAGTTTGCGGTTACTTAGGCGTCAAAAAGCCTGAGCTTGTCCCGGCCGGAAGTTTCGACGCGCAAAAAGAATATACGCCGGTCATGAGAAGAATGATAGCTCCATACGCGGCCTATTTTAATTACGGGGCGAAGTTCGACATGACGAACACTTTCTCGGCCCTCGAGGGGGCGGATCTCGATTTCCCGGATTTCGACGAAGAGAATTTTACCAGGTTATTGAAGTACTGCGAAAAGACAGGGTTCATAAAAAGGAAAAAACATGCCGTTATCAGGTAAGGTGGCGATAGTTACGGGAGGTTCGCGCGGGATAGGCAGGGCGATAGTGCTCGAGCTCATCAGGTCCGGCGCCAAAGTCGTCTTCACTTACCTTAAGAGCGAAGGCCCTGCGGCAGATCTTCTGGAGGAGATAAAAGCGCTTAAGGGTACTGCCGCGGCCGTAAAGTCCGATTCCCGCGACTTTGAGCTTGCGAAGCAGGCGGCCGCCGAGGCCGTCAGTAAATTCGGCACCGTGGATATACTTGTCAATAACGCCGGCATAGTCAAAGACAGGGCCCTTATGCTAATGGACCCTGCCGAATGGAGCGATGTCATAGACACGAACCTGACCGGCTATTTCAATATGGCCAAAGCATGCATAGTTACGATGATGAAGCAGAAAAGCGGTAACATAATAAATATCTCTTCGGTCGCCGGGGTCGTGGGCCTGCCCAAGCAGGTAAATTATTCCAGCGCCAAGGCGGGAATAATAGGCTTTACGAAATCGCTGGCCAAGGAAGTGGCTTCTTTTAATATAAGGGTTAACGCCGTAGCGCCGGGATACGTAGAGACCGATATGACGAAAGACTTAAAACAGAAAGAGAATCTTATTAAATTTATACCGTCAGGCAGGTTCGGCAGGCCGGAAGAGATCGCGAAGGTCGTATCTTTTTTGGCAGGCGACGAGTCGGGGTATATAACAGGGCAGGTCATAAAAGTTGACGGCGGATTGGCTATATAGTAAGGAGGTGATTTCATGGGGACTATAGAAACAAGCGTTCTGGAAAAAGATATTCGTTCTATGGTCGCGGAAATACTGGAGACGGAGGAGGGTAAGATAACGTCGGACGCTAAATTTGTCGAGGATCTCGGGATGGACTCGATGATGGCCCTCGAGATACTGGCGGCCGCCGAAAAGAAGTACAAGATCAAAATACCGGAAGAATATCTTGTGAAGGTCACTACTATCAATAGCGTTGTGGAAATGATAAAGAGTATCATCGACGGGAAATAATATGGCGTATAGAAGGGTCGTGGTCACAGGTGTCGGGGTCGTCTCGTCCATAGGCATAGGCAGGGACGAATTCTGGAAGAACCTTATAGCCGGGAAGTCGGGCATAAGCGAAGTAACGACTTTCGATACAGCCGATTACCCTGTCCATATGGGCGGAGAAGTGAAGGATTTCGAAGCGGACAGGTTTATCCCCAAGGACAGGCTCAGCGAAATGGCGCGGGCATCGCGCTTTGCGGTCGCGGCGGCGAAAATGGCGATAGATGACGCCGGTGTCGCGCCGGAAAAATTGAGATCGAAAATAACGGGTGCGGTTATCGGTACTACAATGGCCGATATCCAATCCCTGGAGCAGATAGATAAATATTGGACAAAGAGCGGCGAGGCCGACGTGTGGCCGATAAATATACTTAAATATCCTAGTAATTCTCTCGCGGACCACATCGGATACTTTTTCGGGCTTAACGGGCCTAATTACACCATTCCCACGGCGTGCGCTTCGGGCAACTACTCCATAGGATGCGCTTTCGATCTTATAAGGAGCGGGAGAGCGGAGGCCATGATAGCCGGCGGGGCGGACCCGTTCTCGAGGATAACATTTACGGGGTTTAACAGGTTGTACGCGATGGCGCCGGACAAATGCCGGCCCTTCGATAAGAACAGGAAGGGGATGATGATTGGCGAAGGATCGGGGGTGCTGCTGATAGAGCCTCTCGAATCCGCCGCGGCAAGAGGAGCGGATATCTACGCGGAGATCCTCGGCTACGGCTTAAGCTGCGATGCTCATCATATGACGGCCCCGAAGATCGACGGTATAATAAAAGTGATGGAGCGTGCCGTCAAGAATAGCGGCATAAATAAAGAGGACGTCGATTACATCTCGGCGCACGGCACAGGCACACCGGCAAATGATAAGACGGAATCCGCCGCGATAAAAAAAGTGTTCGGCGAAAAATATAAAAATATATCCGTAAGCTCGATCAAGTCGATGCTGGGGCATACGATGGGAGCGGCCAGCGCCATAGAGGCGGTCACCTGCTGTTTGGCTATAAGAGACCAAAAGGTCCCGCCCACTATAAATTACGAGACCCCGGACGAAGAATGCGATATCGACTGCGTGCCCAATAAAGCGAAAGCGCGCAAGGTAGAGGTGGTATTGAATAACTCATTTGCTTTTGGGGGGAATAATGCCTGCGTTGTCTTTAAAAAATATCATTGAACAGAGAAGAAGCATAAGAAGGTTTATCTGTAAATCTATCAGTACAGATACCATAAAAGATATGGTGGATATGGCAAGATGGGCCCCTTGCCCTAATAATATACAACCCTGGAGATTTTATTTTGCTAAAAAAGACAGTGCTGTTACAAAGAAAGTCATCGGGTACTTGGAGAATAAGGCGGCGATTAAAAGCATAGCGATCGCTCTATTTTTAAACGATGCCATAAGAGTGCTTAAGTCCTGCGATTCAGTATTATATGTTTTTAACAACAATATGGTCAGGAATCGCTATAAAAAAATGGTTAGTTCTTATTATCAAAAGAAAGCAAATTTATTTGAGGAGCAGGCAATAGCCGCGGCAATAGAAAATATGATGTTATATGCTGAGACTCTTGGGATAGGCGGAGTCTGGCTGGGGTCACCTGTTATGGTTGGTAACGGTATTAAACGTATAATAGGTTCGCCCTATGAGCTAAGCGCCGTCATCGCTCTTGGGTATTATGATAAGAGGCCTGGTAAAACACCCAGAATGGCTGTGGATGAAATTCTAACCGTTATTTAAATATGAATAACAAAAACAGATATGACGCGATAATAATCGGTGCCGGCATAGGCGGATTGGTGTGCGGGTGTTATCTGGCTAAGGCAGGGCACAGGGTCCTTATAATAGAAAAAAATGACAGGCCCGGAGGTTGCTGTGTGACATTTAAAAGGAAAGGGTTCCGTTTCGATGCGGGAGCGCATATTCTGGGTAGCTGCGGTAGACACAGCGTATTGTCGAATATCCTAAGGCGTCTTAATATTGACCAGGAGTTTGTAAGAATGGAACCGGCGGAGAGATTTTTCTTCGGTTACGATGAGTATGAGGTACCCGCGAATATCAGAGAATATATAACGTATTTGCAGGATAAATTTCCTTTAGAAAAAAAAGGTATAAAAGATTTTTTTGATAAACTTATACATATTGCGCGAAATATAAACAGTTCCCGCATAGAATACGACAAAATCACTTATGAGGATCTCCTGAACAAAAATTTTAATGATATCAGGCTGAAGTCGGTGCTGTCTGCGCAGATAGGGTACCTCGGAATAACGCCGAACCGCATATCCGCAGTTGCTATGTGCGCCATGATGGCCAGCTATCTTAAGGACGGCACATATTATCCTATGGGTGGGGCTGGGCTCGTTTCGGATAAGCTTGCGGATAGATTTAAATCTTTAGGCGGGGAAATGCGCCTCCGCGCCGAAGTGGCGGGGGTAATTACCGATGATAGCGGGTCCGCGGTCGTTAAGGTAAAAAGCGGCAGGGGGAATGCGGTAGAATTTTACGGCGGTGCGGTAGTTTCCGACATAGACATAGGCCGTCTATTCCGTGACCTTATACCGCGTTCTTCAATGCATAACACGATAAAAAGAAACTTAAGCGTCTCCGAACCTACACCGTCGCTTGCCATACTGTATCTTGGTGTTGAACTTGATAAAAAAGTAATAAAGAAAAAGGTCGGATGGCATTATCCGGATTACGATGTAAATATAAACCTGGATGACTGCTTGTATATAAGTTCGCCGAGCCTCTACGATGAATCCGCTGCGCCCAAAAATATGTCGGCAATGGAAGTTTTCCAGATTTGGGACTTTCCGGGGAAGTCCGGAGCCGCGGACTACAAAAAATACAAAAAAGAGATAGAGCGAAAAATGCTGGAGAAGGTCGTTGGAATAATCCCGGATATCAAAGATTCTCTGGTAGTTATAGATAGCGCGACGCCTGTTACTATCGAAAGATATACGGCTAATCGAAACGGTGCCGCCTACGGGTGGGCTATGACACCGGGCCAATATGATCGGAACGATATCATGTCGGATGGATTGGCGGACGCAGGTATATATCTCGTCGGTCACTGGACTAACCCTGGCGGCGGTGTTCTGGCTGCCGCAATATCGGGGTATAGTGTTTCCAGAAAAATGATTACAGACGGTGTATTTAAAGGAGCAGCGGTAAAAATATGAATATTTATGCTGTTACTTCACTAATAGGCTGGACCTCGTCTTTATTTCTGGGGATTTTCGTTTATTTAAGAAATCGGGATAGGGATATAAACAGGACATTCGCGCTTCTTAGTCTCGGAATTTGTGTATGGGTTTCCGGCTGCTTTTTGGAAAGCTCTATTCATTCTAAAGCCTTGGCGCTGATTTGCGATAGATATCTCTACACCGGAGCAGCATTTGCGCCTACACTATTTTTACACTTCAGTTTGGTTGTTACCGAAAACAAGAAGCGAAAATTGCTTAAGGTCGCATACGCATTTTCTGTGTTATTTTTGTTTTTTAATCTCGTGCCGCAATTACGACCGTTTTTTATACGGGATGTTGAGCATATATTCCCGTTCAGGTACATAGCGCTTCCGGGGCCGGTATGGTTTTTCTATTTGGCGTATTTTTTGTCTTGCGGATTAAGCTCATTATGCGTTTTTATAAAAGCGCTTAGAGGAGATCTTACCACCTATAAAAGACAGCAATTGAAATATATGCTTGTTTCAATGCTAGTTATTTATACTGCAGCATGTATGTATCTGGCCCTGGTATTCAGCGTAGCATCACCGCCTATCGATAATCTTTTGGTCGCAGTTTTTAGTTTTATAACGGCTTATGCCATAGTCCGCCATAAGCTGATGGACATAGAAATAATCATAAAAAAGACCCTTGTCTTTGCGGGGCTTTTGGCTTCGGTCTTTACTATATTGATCCTGCCGACACTGCTCCTGCAGGACTACATATTGAGGAGCGCGAGTTTCACCGCTAAAATATTGGGCCTGGCGATAAGCGGAGTCGTTATCATTCTTACGATGCGCCGCATAGAGAATTTTTTGATAAATGTTACCGATAAATATCTTTTTCAAAAGAAATATGACTATAAGGAATTGCTGAAGACTTTTACGAACGAGGTCTTGACGGTTCTTGAACTTGATAAGCTTGTGAATCTGACCGTCGACAACCTGATGAATACGATAAAACCCAATTCAGCCGCGGTATTGCTATTCAATAGCGAAGAGCAGCAATTCGAAGTGAAGGCCCAGCGTAATATCAAAGACCCGGACATCAAGCTGATCAGACCCGACGGTATCGTGACATTCATGGAAGAGACGCACGGTTACCTGCTCGTGAAGGAACTTCACGATAAAAAGGTATTCGTACCGGATACCGTGCAGGAGATAATAGATAAGTTGGACGCGGAGCTCATCGTACCCATGGTAATGCACGATGAGGTCATAGGCATGGTCTCACTCGGCAAGAAAAAGTCCGACGATGATTATTCGCAGGACGACCTTGACATATTGCTCCCGCTGGCGCAGACCCTTGCCATAGCCATAGCGAACGCGCGGCTCTTCGACGAGCTCGGCAAGACGCAGGCCGAGGCCGCCCAAAAAGATAAGATGGCGGTCATCGGCACGCTGTCGGCCGGCATAAACCACGAGATATGCAATCCGCTCGGCATCGCCAGGGGGCAGTGCGAAGCTTTCCTTCTCAATATAAAGGATGGGCTTTACAAAGCGAAGACGACGGAAGAGCTTTTGACGAAAGCCAAAGATATAATGGCCAAAGTCATCCACGAGACGGACAGGGCGACGGCGATAACGAAGAAGCTGTCGCAGTTTGCCAAGCCCGCCAAGGGCGAATCGGAGCTGGTAAATGTAGGTAAGGAGATCGACGACGTCTTAAGCTTGGTCGGGTACGAGCTGAAATTGGAGAAGATAGAGATAGCGAAAAAGATACAGGAAAACCTGCCGCACATATTCGTCGACAAAAAACAGCTCCAGGAAGTCCTCTTCAACCTCATCCGCAACGCAGGGCAGGCCGTGGGCGAGAAAGGCAGGATCACCATATCGGCCCATACGGAACGCGACAGAGTTTTCATAGACGTTCAGGATACGGGGGTCGGAATACCGGAGGACAAGATAAAGCAGTTATTCAACCCGTTCTTTACGACCAAGGATCCGGGCAAAGGCACGGGGTTGGGGCTTTTCATAACACGCCAGGTAATAGAAAAGAACGGCGGGCGCATTTATCTTAAATTTACCAAAATAGGCGAGGGGACGACGTTCACGCTGGAATTCCCCGTAGGCGCCAAAGAGATGGAGAAAGAGAAGGCGAAGAAATGAGTAAACCCGTAATAGTAGCGATAGACGACGAGCCCGAATTTATACGGTTTTTGCAGGACTATTTCGAACCCCGCGAGTATGAATTGCACGTCGCCCTGCGCGGCGCCGAAGGGATCGAACTTGTCAAAGAAAAGAAACCGGACGTCCTTTTGACGGACCTGAAGATGCCGGGCATAGACGGCGACGAAGTATTGAAGCTGGTGAAATCGATGACGCCTTCGCCGAAAGTCATATTCATAACGGCGTATGACGACGGAGGAAAGACCAAAGCGCGGCTTACGAAGATGGGCGCATTCGCCTGCCTCGACAAGCCGATAGGTTCATTGAAAAGCCTGGAAGACATGATCAATAAGGCTGCAGAAAAGTAAAGGAGTAGAAGTATGAAAAAAATTCTGGTGGTTGACGACGAACATGACATATGCGACTTTGTTCAGAGCTTCTTCCAGGAGAGGGGGTATGCCGTTGTTACGGCTTCCAGCGGGGAGGACGCCCTTGTCGCGATCAAGAACGAAAAACCGGACCTTGTCCTTCTCGATATAAAGATGAAAGGTATGGACGGCATAGCAGCGCTGAAGCATATCAAGGACATGGATAAGAATATAAAAGTGGTAATGGTCACCGCCATGGAGGAACAGGAGAGGATGGACGAGGCATGCAGGCTTGGCGCTTGCGAGTACATCACGAAACCGCTCGTTCTCGATAATCTTGAAAACGCCGTGGAGAAGAATATAAAATAAAGTAAATTTAGGTAAGTGGACCGCAAAAGAAAGGGGCAGATGATTAATGGCTAAACCTAAAAAAGCGCCGAGCTGGGACAAACTGCATAATCTCTTTATAGAGAATTCCGCAGGCAGGACCGGCAATCGCACGCCGCCGCAGGCTAATAAAAACAGGACCAACAGGACCGAAGAGAGGCCGAGCATGGAGAAGGAAGGCCCGAAATACGATTACCAGGCATTCCTGGAAAAAGCGTCGAGGACGATGATAAGGTTCAAGAAGCCGGAACACCTTATCAAGATGATAGTCCGGACGATCGACGAGCAGCTCAAGGTCACGCACACCGCCGTATTATTATTCAAAGAGCATAAGCACTCATACATTCTGATAGATTCCAAAGGCTCCCAGGGCGTAAAGATACCGATAGGATTCATAAAATTGGTGGCGGACAACCCGCTCATCAGCGTATTTGCCGAAAAGCAGAGTTACCTCATCTCCGAGACAGGGATACTGAGATACGACGACGTCATCGTGGGCCTGAGAAACCGCGAGATACTGGAGCGCCAACCCGATCTTTACGACAAACTGCTCCTTATAAAGAAGCAGATGGATCTGATCAAAGCGAAACTTTGCATACCATGCTATTTCAAGCGCGACCTGCTCGGCATCCTCGTCCTGGGCGAAAAGATATCGGGAGAAAGTTTCACCCGGGAGGAGATGAGTTTCTTCGTAACGCTCGCCAACGATGCCGCGATGGCGATCGCGAACGCGCTGCTCATCGAGAACCTGCAGCAGAAGATCGAGGAGATAAAAGAGCTGTACGTCCGTGAGCACCGCATATTCATCCATACGGCGATAGCGATGGCCGCGGCCATAGACGCGCGCGATCCTTATACGCACGGCCATACGGAGAGGGTCACCACCTACTGCCTTGCGATAGCCAGGGAGCTGGAGGGGATACCCGAGATGGCGAATTACAAGAATTTCCGCGAGACGCTCCAGATATCGGCGCTCTTGCACGACATCGGGAAGATCGGCGTGCCGGACCATATCCTGAATAAGCACGGCAAGCTCGCGCCCGAGGAATTCGAAGAGATAAAGAAACACTCGATAATAGGCGCGACGATACTTCACCCGATCAAAGAACTGAGCGATGTCGCCAGGGAAGTGCGCCACCATCAGGAATGTTTCGACGGTTCCGGCTATCCGGATGGCTTGCGGGGAACGGACATACCGCTGATAGCCAGGATAATAGCTGTGGCCGACGCGTTCGATGCCATAACTACCGACAGGCCGTACAAGAAAAAGAAGAATATCGAGGACGCGATACAGGAGATAAAACGCTGTTCCGGCACTCAATTCGATCCGGTCATCGTGAGCGCGTTCCTTTTGGCCTACGAGAAGGGGAATGTAATTACGAGCAGTAACCAAGAGAACCGGATGAAGTAAATTTCTGACTTTTTTATAACCTTACTAAATGCTGCAACATATTGAATTTAAATGTGTTGCAGCATTTTTATATAAAGATTTGCGAAAGTAAGATTTCGCCGCTATTGTCAGCGCGCGATTTTGTGGTATACTTTTTGTATTCTCGCTTGGCGAACCGGCTAATTAAATATGGCCGAAAGAAGGTGAGAATATGATGAAGATCCTCATTACCCTCCGAAGACGCAAAACCCACAGATACTTGATAAATCTCTTTACAAAATCCCTGATAGCCGAAGTAAGAAAACTTATCGCCGCGCGCGACTTTGCTTTGGCTATGGAATTGGTGTATAAGGAAGGTTTGATGGAGCGGGAAGTAATGGAAGAAGAGGTCCCGACCATAAAGACGGACCTTATACTTTCCGAATATTGCGCCAACTGGGATTTGACGAAATAAGAATAATAGTAATAGAATATAGTAATAGGGGACGGTCCATAACGTGCCACAAATACAAAGAAACATACCTATTTGACATATATCATTATTGTATAATGTCGAATCATTTCCATATCCTTCTTAAAGTCCGTTACGGTGTAGCCCTGCCAAATATCCTTCGGATTATAGTTGGTCTAGCTACAATTTTTACGCAAAAGGTAGGCAAGATGATATAATAACAGAAAATCCGTTTTATAATGGTATGAGCGCGGTACCGGAAGCGAGACAGCGTCGTTATAGTGATTATGTGTTGGAAGCTCGACCGTATGAGAATATAATAGATGCAGCTATGATGGGCTAAGGGTGACCCTGAATGGACCGTCCCCCCCAATTTACACAATTTAAATGCCAAAACTTGATAAAGTATTATTCGATTTAATCCCAAACGGAACGATAAAAGATATCCTGAGAAGCGCGTATTACTTTTTCTATTATAACAAGAAGCGTGCCGGACAAAACGGTTTCTCCATATACTATAAAAAAGGATATTATGAATATGTATTTCCTAATGGTATAAAATTTAAATGCTATGAGAAAATAATCGATGACCTTCAGAGAAGCCTACCCGGATATATAGCAAAAAACACTATAAGAAGAGGCGGCATTATTATAGATTGCGGTGCATATATCGGTGAATTTACTTTATATGCAGCTAAAGCCGTCGGTGAGAATGGGAAGGTCATAGCGTTTGAACCGGATCCGGATGCATATGAAAAATTAAGTGCTAATATTTCATTGAATAATTTAAAGAACGTAATTTTAATCAAAAAAGGGGTGTGGTCAAAAACGGATAAAATGAAGTTTGTGGGAGGGACACAAAGCGGTAATTTGTTCGCCGACAAATTGAACGATAACACAATTTCATATGAGGTTATTGTTACAAGCCTTGATGATGAACTTGGAGATCTCGGAATAATAAAAGTCGATTTTATAAAAATGGATATAGAAGGCGCCGAGATAGAAGCGCTTAAAGGAGCCAGAAAAATACTGGCAGAAAATAATACTCATCTTGCGATTGCATCATACCATAGTATTAATGGACAAAAGACATACATGGAAATCGAAAAAATATTGAAGAGTTTTGGTTATAAAAGCGAAACAGGATACCCCTCCCACTTAACAACGTATGGATATAAATCATGATTTAGGGGTGGCCCTGAATGGACCGTCCCTCATGATCCTCGGATTTGTGATTGAATGCAACGTAATAAAATAGTAAAATATCTGCATGTCCGAAAAACACGAAAGAGTACTTCTTGTAAATCCTCCCGAAAGCGGAAGAGGATCCGCTTCCACCCCGCCGGTCGGATTACTGTATTGTGCCGGCGTCCTGCAAAAACAGAACATTCCGGTCGGCGTTATAGATGGATTTATAGACGGCTGGCATGGCATAGTGGAAAAAGCCGTAAAATTCAAACCCACCCTGATAGGCATAACATGTCCCACATACGCCAGGTCCAAATCATTAGAGGCCGCAAGGCTGATAAAAAAAGAAGTTCCCGGGGCAAAGATAATATTCGGCGGCCCTCACGCGACGATAATGGGGGAGCAGCTTCTCAAACACTACCCGTTTATAGACATGGTAGCCATAGGCGAGAGTGATTTTCTTATCCCGGATATCTGTAACGGCGTTGCCCCGGAAGATATCCCCGGCGTCGGATTCAGGAGATCGGACAAGATAGTATTGACCGGTAAGCGCCTTAATATCGAAGATCTCGACACCATTCCTTTCCCCGCCTGGAACCTTATCAGCCCCAGAAAATACAGCACCGATGACCGCGGCATATACAATGGGGTGGATCTTGATGCCGAACCCTGCGGTTTCCTAATCTTTTCCCGCGGCTGTATCGGAAACTGCAATTTCTGCTCCAATAAGCTTACGTGGAACAGGTGGCGATGCCGTTCTCCCAAAAATATGGCCGACGAGATCGAACTTATCAATAAGGAGTATGGCATAAGGCATTTCCACTTTAATGATGATTGTTTTTCCACAGACTCAAAAGCTGTCATAGCGCTGTGCGACGAAATCGTAAGGAGGGGCCTAAAAATATATTTCGACATAGTGACCCGCGCGGATTGCGTCGACGAAGCCCTAATCAAGTCTCTTAAAATGGCCGGGTGCTATAAAATAAATTTTGGGATAGAGACGGCCTCGTCGAGCCTTTTGAAAATAATGGGCAAATCGATAGATACCGAGCGGCCTATGAAGGCGATACGGCTTACACTTTCTTCCGGGGTGCAAGCCGGCGTATTTATTATAGCCGGTTGTCTGGGGGAGACATGGAAGACTGTGAACGAGACCATCGATTTTTTGAGCTCTATTAACGGAGCCAGGATAAGCGTATCGCCCGGCATGATGGTATTCCCCGGCACCCGTCTTTACGAGCACGCGAAAAAGAAGAATTTCATAAACGAAGATTTTTGGCTGACCGATTATAACTGGAAGATCTATACCGCGGAGAATTCCAGGCTGCAATTGAATATATACGCCGAGGCCCTGAGAAAGAAGAAGAAACTGTCCAGGCATTTTATGGTCAATGCGTTACGTTACCATAGGTTTCTTGCCAAAGAGGCGGAATACAGCGTAAAAGCTCTGTTGGCAAAATGCGGCATAAAGAAAAGTATAAAGAAAAATAAATACAAAGTCGCGTATTGAGCGGGCGGATTTAGCCCGCGGCAGGGCAGGAGACGGAGATGAGCTGCGCTTCGCCGTTGCCGGCGTTCCGCAAAAAGTGTGGTACCGAAGAATCGAAATATATGGTATCGCCGGCGCCCAGCCCGTATTTCTCCTCACCGACGTTCGCTTCGATCTTCCCTTCCAGGACATAAATGAATTTTTCTACCCCGTGAGAAGTCTCTTCAGTATGCGTGTGCCCGCCTTTGACTATTGTGATAAGGAGGGGCATCATCTTTTTATTTTTGACGCCCGAAGCGAGCATTATGGAGGAGGATTTTTTATCGTGTACCGAAACTTTGCCGCCTGCGCTCTTCTGCTCGACCTTCAGGGTTTTCTGGGAAGAGGGGAGTTCCTTATAAAGGTCCGTGAGCGCTATATTCAGCGCCTCGCATATATGCATATGCGATTTGAGCGTGCCGGTCATCTTGCCGTTTTCCATCCTGCTTAAAGTGGCCAGCGCGACGCCGGATCTTTGCGAGAGCTCGACCAAAGTCATCCGTTTTTCTTTCCTGAATTTCTTTATTATCTGTCCTACGTGCATGGCGTTTTTCCTTTTGATATAAGTATACCGCTATTTGACAATTTGTCAAGTATTTTGCGTAAGCTCCCTTGCATTCCGATGAAGATATGATATACTTAAATTGCATACAGGTAGGGGATTTTATGAGAGACGATCCTGTGCAAGAAAGGCGATGCCACGAAAGATTCCCCGTATATTGCCCTCTGGAATATAAGGGGGAGGACTTCCTGCCTAAAGAACCGTCCGTTACACTCAATGTTTCGGAAGGCGGCGCCCTGATATCCGCCAAGCGCGAACTTCCCGTAGATTCGAACATCATATTAAAATTCAAATTCCAGGATGAGCTTTT
This sequence comes from Candidatus Omnitrophota bacterium, assembly GCA_028715345.1. Taxonomy (GTDB): domain Bacteria; phylum Omnitrophota; class Gorgyraeia; order 2-01-FULL-45-10; family 2-01-FULL-45-10; genus FEN-1322. The sequence continues at coordinate 54,621 of JAQUSB010000008.1, forward strand.
CTTCATAATAGGCAAGGTCAAACATATCCGGGCTGCCGACGGTGAAGAATCCTACGAGGTAGGCATCCAGTTCTGGGATAAGCCCAAGGCCTTCACGCGGAAATTCATCGAAGAGCTGGAAGGGATAAAAGAATACCGGCGAAGATGCAGCGTGGCCCGGGGATTCGAAGTCTCGCTCGCCGAAGCCTCTATGGAATGGTATAAGGACAACTTCTAAAAAACCATCTAAAAGCGCCCGCCAAAATTACTTTTATAAATAATAAAATTTAATTGACAAAAAGTGAAATAAATGATATCCTCGCTTTCTTACAAAAAGGAGGATATTTTTATGTTCAGAAGGTTGGTATGCGCGGCAGGCCTATTGCTCATCTTTACCGCGGCCGTTTTTGCGCAGGAGATATATACAGGTAAAGACGGAAACATAAAGAACATCGAAACCAGGGCGATGGTGATAGAGGACGGCGGCGCGTATCTCGCGACGCGGACGGCATTATATAGGATAGGGGACATCATCCGGGGCGATAAATGGAGCGAGGTCTTTTCGCTTCCGCCGGGCGAGAATGAGATAAATGCCCTCGCGGGCAGGGGTAAGAACCTGTTCCTGGGGACAAAGCGCGGGCTTTTCCGGACCTGTGATGAGGGCAAGAGCTGGCGCAATGTATTCAGGACTATAATACCGGAAAAGAATAACGTGCTTTCGATAGAAATATCGAGATACGACCCCAAGAGGGTCATCATATGCACGGCGCGGGGTATCTTTTTAAGCGAAGATCTCGGTGGCCGGTGGGATGATATAAGCGCGAACGTCAGGAATAAACGCATCACATCCGCAGCTCTGAATAAGGACGTAATTTACGCGGCGGGAGAGGGCGGGCTGTATTCCAAAAAGCCCGGCGAGCTTGTCTGGGAGAGGATCTACGTTAATAGCGCCGTCGAAGAAGGGGGCGCGGGAGATGAGACTCCGGATACGGATGGAGCCGGGGAGACTGAGCCCGGACAGGTAAGCTGTGTCAGCGTTAAAAATGCCAGGGTATACCTCGGTATTAATAAAAGGATAGTGTATTCCGATGATCACGGCGCGGAGTGGAAGTCATTACCCTCATCGGGCCTTGCGGGAAAGATAAATTATATTTTGCCTTCGAGGACGTCGGAAAAGATGTATTGCGCGACGACAAAAGGCGTGTATGAATTTGATGATAAGGCAGGGGGATGGAAGGAGCTGTATAAAGGGCTGGATAGAGCGCTTAGCGTGACGGGCCTTATATTTCACAGCGAAAGGGAAAAGTATTTGTGGGCCGTTACCGAGAACGGATTGTACAAAATAGAGGCAGGCAGGTATTCGGGCGACGGGTACATAGACGTCGAAAGGAACCTGAAGGCCCTGAAGATAATGTTCGAAGGCGAACCGGCATTGCGCGAGCTCCAGAAGGCCGCGATAAAATTCTGCGACGTGAGCCCGGATAAGATAAGTAACTGGCATAGGGACTCCAGGCTGAAAGCGCTCGTGCCGAAAGTTTCGGTCGGCATGGGGAATGACCGCTCATCCAATACCGAGATATACACAAGCGCCACAAGGGATTACGCGGTGCAGGGGCCCGAAGATTATTCCAATAATCTCGACTTCTCGGTCTCCTGGGACCTGGGCAACCTCATCTGGACGAACGATCAGACCTCGATAGACGTCCGCTCCCGCCTCAATACACAGCTGCGTAACGACATACTCGATGATTTAAGGCGCGTATATTACGAGCGAAAACGCCTCCAATTCGACCTGATCACGGCGCCTCCCAAGGATATGCGCTCGAGATTCGAGCGGGAATTGCGCATACAGGAACTGACCCAGGCCTTAGATGACCTGACCGGCAATTATATGTCGGACAATGTGAAGCACGGAGAATGAATCGGAGTTTTATTTTGCTTTCTTGGTAGACATTTAGTATAATCCAGTCATTATATTAAGCGAGGAGTAGTTAATGAAGTTTCGGATAACAACTGTAAGTCTTATCCTTATCGTAGGCTGTGTTAGCTCAATTGCCTTTGCCGCGGATTCTAACGAGTCATATGGCAAAAGCGCCTCCAGCGCCTGGGCACAACCAAGGGAATTGGTAAGATGTGCTACAAGCGGTAAATTCGCGGATCCTCACATATACCAGGCAGTCAAAGAGCCTAGCGTTGCCGTAGACTCAAAAGGCAACTGGCATATGGCTTATCTTGAATACGCGAAGGCCGAGGATCGCTTCGGCTGGAATAGCACCACATATTATGTAAAATATTGGAACAGCACAATGGCCAGCCCTATTATTGTAAATACTGTTGCTGCTCCATCACAAGGATTCTCCATTGATTCTGCTTCAATAGCAATGGACCCCCAGGATAATATCAGCATTGTGTATGGCCAGACGAATCCCAACTCTGCCATTAGTGACGGATATGATGTGGTGTATTCAATAATGTATACAAGTAACGCCTCCGGCGCCTGGGCACAACCAAGGGAATTGGTAAGATGTGCTACAAGCGGTAAATTCGCGGATCCTCACATATACCAGGCAGTCAAAGAGCCTAGCGTTGCCGTAGACTCAAAAGGCAACTGGCATATGGCTTATCTTGAATACGCGAAGGCCGAGGATCGCTTCGGCTGGAATAGCACCACATATTATGTAAAATATTGGAACAGCACAATGGCCAGCCCTATTATTGTAAATACTGTTGCTGCTCCATCACAAGGATTCTCCATTGATTCTGCTTCAATAGCAATGGACCCCCAGGATAATATCAGCATTGTGTATGGCCAGACGAATCCCAACTCTGCCATTAGTGACGGATATGATGTGGTGTATTCAATAATGTATACACAATCAGCCGGACAATCCTCTCTTGAACTTCTGGACGGAGTTGACTTTAGGGCAGGGGCAGAAGTTTGGGATGACCCCGAGAGGCTTGTCGCTACTAAAGGGACTGCGATGGAAGGAGTAGCGACCGACGGAGTGGCGAGATTGCTTTTAAGGCTGCCTGTTAATGACGCGGGTAACGTGACATTTTCTATCGAGGGAGGGACGGGTGATCCTGACGAAGACGGTATCCTGCGTTCTGCGGATAGATATGATGAGGGTGATTCCATAACTGTAAGTACTGACATGGTTAGCGGTAAAAACTATGCCTTAGCGATATACCAGGCCCCCGATAGTTTTGTGCGTTCAGGACATAGCGAGGACAAGCAGGCGACAGAACGTAAACTTACTATAAAAGCCACGCCTACTATCGGTTCGTCGGTTCAAAGAGAGATAAAATTGGTCCGGCCGCCGCTGATCCTTGTGCACGGCCTTTGGTCCAACCCTGCGATGTGGTGGAAGGGTGATTTCAGGGTGAAATTAAACGCCGCAGTACCCGGTCTTCGTATATTTACGGTTGATTATAGCAAGAAAAACGCTAATAAGTTTTCCGATAATAAAGATGTCCCTTACTATTGTGAAGGATATAGCATACTAAGAGTCAAGAGCATTTTTAAAACCAATAAAATTTCCATGATCCAGGCAGATGTCTTAGGGCATAGTATGGGCGGTCTGTTGGCGCGCATTTGGGCAGGAGCCGGAGAGGACAAATATTTTCGAGATGATAATTTTAGGAAGGGCGATATACACAAGCTGATCACTCTTAACACCCCTCACTATGGCTCTTTTCTAGCGGATCTTGGGATGGGGTGTATGAATCATTCTTATACCGGCCGGAAATTGGATTTTAAAATAGGACTGTTCTTGGTAGCGGAAATGAGTGGATGCTCTTTTACGCGCGGAGCGGTGCTTGATTTAATGTCAACAAGCATCCCTATAAAAAATATGAATAAGACGCGGACTGGCGTGGCAAGCCATGCTATAGCAGGAGATTACGCGGTATCGGATCTTAGCGCTATACCGGCTTCTTATGCGGGAATTCATAAGTCGTTAAAGTTCTTAGGTTTTGATCCGAGCCCTTATGTAATAACAGGCCGATCCGACCTGGTCGTATCTTTAGGTAGTCAGGCCGGCGGTTTCGGCTCTTATACCCTGGATATCTTTAAGCATCATCACACGGATGCCGCTACGGATAGTGTAGTAGCTAATATGGTTGAGCTCTTAAACGCACCATCAAATAATAGGTTGTTTAGCGAAGGGTTTCCATTAAAAGAATAATCGCGGCAGAGTTCATAAAGAAAGGCAATGCGGATGAAGTTAAATAGAAATACTGCAAAACAGACCCTTGGTATGCGCATATTCCTTACTTTCTTTTTTTTGACTGTCTTTATCGGAGTCTCTAACGCTGCCTCCGGTATAAAGATTACAAAACCTGCTAACGGGTCTACGGTGAATCCGGGCCAGGCGATAGTTGTGAGAGTAGAGTCGGTAGGCGGCTTTAAGGTAACGGACGGAGATGTGACGGTCCCTAAAAATTTTTATCAAAACTTTTCAAGGTTACCTATGGATTTTAATGTAACAATAGATAAAGAAGCTGTAGGGGCGGTATTTGTTTACGCTAAAGCGCTTGGTACGCCAGGCGGTTTTTCCTTAGATAATATAACTCTTGATGTCCGGCAAACCGCAACTCTTCAATCTCTTGAAATTAATGAGGATGAGATATGGGTTGATACTGATTGGGATGGCAATATAAGCGCAAAAGGAAAGCGCTCCGGTTCGTTGGTATCGATTTACGGCAATTATTCCGACGGTATAACAAGGGATATAACCTATGATCCTGCAACGACTTATACATCGAGCGATCCGTCTATAATCTCTATCAATAGTAAGGGTGATTATAATGTTTATAAGGCCGGGCAGGCTGCTATTACTGTATCAAACTCAGGCGTTAGCAAGATTATACCTTTAACTTTTCACAAGCCGGAGGGGATGAAGCCTTCTCAGACGGTTCCTCCCACTACTGAGGTGACCATAAGGCCTTCTCCTGGCTCCGCCGGTTGGTATAATAAAGATGTAACCATCACTATTACAGCAAAAGCTAACGATCCGGATGTGGTACAGGAAATATACTACGAATTCCCGTATCTTACCGAAGGATCGCAAAGCGTTAGCGGGGACCGGGCAATTATTCCATTTTCTCAAGAGGGGATCAATCTGTTCCGTTATGTGGCCTATGACAATGAGCGAAATAGTTCCGGCCAGCAATCTCTGACGATCCAACTCGACAAAACTCCGCCATCAATCTCGCTTAGCCTGGAGCCCTATAAGCTCAGATCGCCCTTCAGGGTCGGTAATTATAGTTTCTTAAGGCCATCTTTTTATAGATTTAATTATTCAGCCACCGATAAAGTGTCAGGCATAAAGGACATTAAGGCCGGCCTGTCTATCCCCGATGTGACAAAATTCAGGGTAACGCTTATTAAGGGAAGAGGCACATATATAGTCTTTAACGAAATAACAAAATACCTTATCATTACAGCGCCAAATCCTCAGGATATACTGTCGCAGATGAAGGCTTACAAGATAGTCCCGGTTGATAATAATCGGTTAATGTACCTGAATAAAATTCCGCGTTTAAAGACCTGGATAATAACGAAGGTGGGTAACTACCTTGTTATAAAGGCTCCCGTGGTAGTTTTTAAGGCTCAGGCCGCCGATAAGGCCGATAATATTGCGACAAAAGAAATCCCTTGACAAAATCTCATATATCCGTATACTTGAATATGTTGATAGTTTAATTCCTTTCTAAACGTATACTAAATCCCAAAAATATTGAGATGTCAAATATATCCTACTGCGTTCTGACCTAATAAGGCTTGCCTTTTAATGTCCAAAAAGAGATTGTTTCTTATTGACGGCAACTCGTTCTGTTACAGGGCGTTCTATGCCATAAGGGCCCTGACAAATTCGAAAGGCCGCCCCACGAACGCCATATACGGCTTCGTTACGATGCTCAATAAGATCGTAAAAGAGAATAAGCCGGACATGCTCGCTGTCGCGTTCGACCTGAAAGGGCCGACGTTCAGGCATAAAAAGTACGAAGATTACAAGATACAGCGTAAACCGATGCCGGACGACCTGGTCGGCCAGATCCCTTATATAAAGAAGATAGTGGCCGCTTACAATATCCCGATATTCGAGGTGGAAGGTTACGAAGCGGACGACGTTCTCGCTACGCTTGCCAAAGAAGCCGAATCTAAGGATATCGAGACATTCATAGTGACAGGCGACAAGGATGCCCTCCAGATAGTCGATTCTCATATCAAAGTTTATTCGACCCACAAGGAAGGCCTCATATACGACGCCGCCAAAGTCAAAGAAGAATACGGCGTCGAGCCTGCCAGGATGGTCGATATCATGGGGCTTATGGGCGACGCCATAGACAATATCCCGGGCGTCAAAGGCATAGGCGAGAAGACGGCGGTGGAGCTTATCAAAGAATTCGGTTCGATCGACGGGGTCTATAAGAATATAGAAAAGGTGAAAGGTGCGAAGAACAGGATACTTACGGAAAATAAAGATATGGCTTACTTAAGCCGCGAACTGGCAGTCTTAGACGAGAAAGTCCCGCTGAAGATAGATTTTAAGGAACTGGAAATAAAAGAGCCCGACCAGGAAAAGCTCCTGGAATTTTTCAAAGAGCTCGAATTCAAATCGCTGCTTAAAGATGTCACTCCCAAGGGAACGCTCAAATCCACTTACGAGCTGATCGAGGACGAGAAGAGGTTTGCTGCGATAGTTAAAGAATTGACAAGCCTTAAAGAGTTCGCGTTCGATTTCGAGACTACGAACGAAGACCCGATGCTCGCGGAACTTGTAGGCGTGTCGTTCTCCTGGAAGATCGGGCACGCGCATTACGTGCCGATGAATAAATATTTCACGGTCGACGCCGTTTTGAAAGCTCTTAAGCCGATATTCGAGAACGAAAAGATAAAGAAGATAGGCCAGAACATTAAATATGAATATATCGTCCTGGCAAATTACGGCATAGATCTTAAAGGTATAAGTTTCGACACGATGGTCGCTTCGTATGTCCTCAACCCGTCGAAATTGAACCATAACCTCGAGGACATCTGCCTCGAATATTTGAGCCATAAGATGACGACGCCGATCCAGGAGCTCCTGGGGAAGGGCAAGGCCGCCATCACGATGGACAAGGTCGATGTCAAAAAAGTATCCGATTACTGCTGTGAAGATTCGGATGTCACCTTCAGGTTAAAGCATATCCTGGAAAAAGATATAGCGGATAAAGGGCTCGATAAATTATTCAACGACGTCGAAATACCGCTTATCAGGGTCCTGGCCGCGATGGAAATAAACGGCGTAGCGATCGATAAGGATTACCTGGTAAAGCTTTCCAAGGAGTTGGAACACAAGCTCGATAAATTGACCAAAGAGATATATGAACTCGCGGGCGAGGAGTTCAATATCAATTCGCCTAAGCAGCTGTCTAAAATTTTATTCGAAAAGCTGAAACTGCCTATAGTGAAGAAGACGAAGACCGGCATATCGACGAACGAAGACGTCCTTATAAAACTGGCCGCCGAACACAAATTGCCGAAGATGCTTTTGGAATACAGGGAGCTTTCGAAGCTCAAATCGACATACATAGATTCATTGCCGGAACTGATAAACCCGAAGACGGGCCGAGTCCACACATCCTTTAACCAGACGGTGACCGCGACGGGAAGGCTCTCGTCGAGCGGGCCCAATTTGCAGAATATACCCATAAGGACGGACGAGGGCAAGAAGATACGGAAGGCGTTCATACCGTCGTCTAAAGACAACGTGCTCCTCTCCGCGGACTATTCGCAGATCGAGCTCAGGATACTGGCGCATATGTCGGGCGACAAGCAGCTTGCCAAGGCATTCAAGGAAGGGCTCGACATACATACTTTTACGGCAAGCCTCGTATTCGGCATAAAAGAGAAAGACGTCACGCCCGATATGAGGGCGATGGCCAAGACGGTGAATTTCGGGATAGTTTACGGGATGAGCCCGTACGGCCTTTCGCAGTCGCTCGATATCGGCGTAGACAAGGCCAAAGAATTCATCGACGCTTATTTCGAAAGATACCCGGACGTGAAGACGTATCTCGAGAGCCTTATCAAAGAAGCGCGGGACAACGGTTTTGTCGCCACTATACTCGGGCGCAGGCGCTATATACCGGAGATAAGTAATCCTGACATGCGCGTAAGGCAATTCGCCGAGCGCACAGCGATAAACGCGCCGATCCAGGGTTCGGCCGCCGACGTAATAAAAGTGGCGATGATAGCGATCGACGAGAAGCTTGCGAAAAACAAGATGGGAACGAAGATGACTTTACAGGTGCACGACGAACTTGTATTCGATGTCCCGAAGCACGAACTCGAAAAAGCCAGAAAGATAGTAAAAGAAGGAATGGAAGATATCATTAAATTAAAAGTACCGGTTGAAGCGCACATAGAAGTCGGTAAAAATTGGCTGGAGATGGATTAACGGAGGCGGAATGAGCAAATTGAAAGTATTGTTCGCGGCAAGCGAGGCAGTGCCTTTCGCAAAGACGGGAGGGCTCGCCGACGTAGCGGGCAGCCTGCCGGTCGCGCTGGAAGAGATGGGCGCGGACGCGAGGCTGGTCATGCCCAAATACGGCTGCGTCAAGGCCAAGGGCTCCGAGGCCGTTATCGGTAAGGATGTGAAGGTCTATTTCATCGAGAACGAGGAATTTTTCGACCGCAAAGAACTTTACGGCGATAAATTCGGCGATTATCACGATAACCTCGACAGGTTCGCGTTCTTTTGCAGGGAAGCGCTCGAAAGATGCAAGCAGGAAAATTTCCAACCCGACATAATACATTGCAACGATTGGCAGACGGCGCTTATCCCGGTTTACCTGAACACCCTGTATAAATACGACCCGTTCTTCGCGAACACAAAAGTCCTGTTCACCATACATAATCTTGCTTACCAGGGGCTTTTCAATAAGGATGAATTTACCAAGACGGGGCTCGACTGGGTGCTTTTCACCATCGAGTATTTCGAATTTTACGGCAAAGTGAACCTGATGAAAGCCGGGCTTGTCTACGCGGACGCGATAAGCACCGTGAGCCCGACCTACGCCAAAGAGATACTCACGAAAGAATTCGGCTGCGGGCTCGAAGGCGTGCTGAAGAACAGGGAGAGCGTGCTCTCGGGCATATTGAACGGCATAAATTATGATCTGTGGGATCCGGAAACCGACAGGAAGATAACTAAGCATTATTCCGCTCAAACGGCCGACGACAAATACGCGAACAAGGAGAAACTGCAGAAAGATATGGGGCTGAAGATCGATCGCGACATACCTATGATAGGCATGATATCGCGCCTGGCCGACCAGAAGGGGCTGGACCTCGTGGCAAAGATAATAAACGATCTCCTGAACCTGAAAGTGCAGTTCATCCTCCTCGGCACCGGCGACAACAAATACCACATACTGTTCGAGAAGATGGCCAGGATACACGGTAAGAACACCTCGATAAACCTTAAGTTCGACGCGACGCTGGCGCAGAAGATATACGCCGCATCCGACATATTCCTCATACCGTCGAAATACGAGCCGTGCGGGTTGAGCCAGATGATAAGTTTCCGCTACGGCACGATACCTGTCGTGAGGCAAACGGGCGGGCTTAAAGACAGCGTGCAGGAGTTCGACCTGAAGACGAGAGAGGGCAATGGTTTTACTTTCTCCGAATACCGGGCCGACCATCTGTTCGCCGCGATAAAACGCGCGCTCTCGCTCTTTAAGAATAAGGCGGTAAGGATGGAGCTCGTAAAGAAGATAATGGCGCTTGATTTTTCGTGGGAAGCCTCCGCGAAAGAGTACGCGAAGTTATATGAAAAGATCCTCGGGAAATAATTTATGGTCATAGGCATTACGGGCAGTTTCGGGACAGGAAAGACGTTCGTCGCCTCGATATTCAGGTCGCTGGGCGCGAAGGTGCTCGACGCTGACAAGATCGCGCACGAAGTCATCCGCAAAGGCACGCCCGAATACAGGAGGATAGTAAAACTTTTCGGCAAAGAGATATTGACCGGAAAGGCAGAGATAGACAGGAAGAAGTTGGGGAAGGTGGTATTTTCGAATGCGGGGCTTCTGCGGAAATTATCCGCTATAGTCCACCCGCAGGTCATAAAAAAAATAAAGCGTTCTGTGGAGAACGCGCGTAAAGATGAGGTCGTTGTTATAGACGCGCCGCTTTTGATCGAGGCGAATCTGAACAGGCTTGTCGACAAACTTGTAGTGGTCAAGTGTTCAAAAAGGAGACAGATAAAAAGATGCCAAGAAAAGTCACGCATGCAAAAGAAGGAAATATCGCGGGTAATAAAGAGCCAGATGCCGTTAAAGAGAAAAACGGCAATGGCGGACATAGTGATAGACAACAGCCGGACAAAAGCTCACACGAGAAAACAGGTCCGAAAGGTATGGGGGGAAAAGTTATGGAAATAGGCGAACTTAAGTCGATGAGCATACTGGAACTGACGAAGCTTGCCAAAGAACTTAATGTGAACGGTATAAGCGGCCTCAAAAAGCAGGACCTGATATTCAAGATCCTGCAGGCCAAGACCGAAAAGGAAGGGCTCATATTCGGCGAAGGCGTGCTCGAGATACTGCCCGACGGGTTTGGGTTCTTGAGAAGCCCCGACTACAATT
>JAQUSB010000027.1 GCA_028715345.1 Candidatus Omnitrophota bacterium
AGCGTTTAAAGTCTGCGGGGTAGATGCTCTTGCGCTTCAGGTCGCTTATCCTGCGGAGTATCTCTTTTGGATAAGTGTACGGCGCGCGGAACGGCCGGATCTCTTCGAGGCCGTCCGTGTTGTCGAGGATGTATTCCATCGCCCTTGTCTGTTCGATCTCGTCGAGTTGGACCTTGTCGCCGATATAATTGGCCGCCTCTTCGGATTCCTGAATGAGGTTATTGGCGAAACTGTGGAACGTGCCGACCTCCACGTCGTAGCCCGCCAGCCCTATGACTGCGGCAAGCCGCTCTTTCATAGCCTTGGCCGCGGCGTTCGTGTAGGTGAGTATGAGGATGTTCTCGGGAGCGGCCTTCTTCTTCGCGACTATCGATGCGGCCCTGACGGAAAGTAACTGCGTCTTCCCCGTCCCCGGCCCTGCCAGGATAAGGAACGGGCCTTCGGTATCGTCTACCGCCTGTTTTTGAAGTTTATTCAGCGCTTCGTAAGATTCTGAATGGTTATTCATCGAAAAGGATTACGCGGGCTTTGTCTTCTTAAGCAGTTTCGCGATCTTCGAAATGAGCTTATCGTCGCTCGTGTAACTGTAGCCGGTCGTCGATGTAGCGCGATGCGCTACGAGTATGTCGGCTTTAACGAGGTCCTCGAGGGCATTCTTCACTTTAGCGCGCTCTCCGCCTATCCATGTCGCTACGCCGCGCGGGGTGTCGATCGAGGCCTGATTTTCGTGAAAAAATTTGATTATCTTTAAATGGATGTCCGATCTGAAAATTTTAGCTATGTCCATAAAGTTCCTTCTCCAGCGCTTGTTGTACGTCTTTTCTGTTTATGACACTCAGGAATACATGCACCACCTTCGGATCGAACTGAGTGCCTGAATTCTTTCTGATCTCTTCTATGGCATCGGAGATCTTACGGACGGTGCGGTACGGCCTCTTCGTTATCATGGCCTCGAAGGCGCTTACGACGCCCATTATCCTCGCGCCTATCGGTATCTGTTCTTTCTTTAAGCCCTTCGGATAACCCGATCCGTCATAATTCTCGTGATGATACAGGATGATCGGCATGACCGATTTCAACGCCTTCATATGCTTTATGATCTCGACGCCGGCCATCGGATGCGATTTCACTATCTCGTACTCTTTGCCGGTAAGCTTAGAAGGTTTTGTGAGCAGTTTGTAAGGGATGACTATTTCTCCCGCGTCGTGCAGGATGGCTGCGTACTCGAGCGACTTCATATTCTCGGCGTCGAGGTGCATCTCCTGCCCCATGGCGAGCGCTATCTTCAAAAAAGACGCTCGCGGCACGTATGTGCCGGGCGCGCGCGTGTCGAGCACTTTTGCCAGCGATTTGATGCTGCCCATAGTCAGGCGTTCCTGCTCTTTGTAGAGCTGGGCGTTCTTTATCGCGATGACGGCCTGCTCCGCCATGGTGGACATTATTTCCTGGTCGAATTGCGTAAAAGGCTTCCTGTCGATCTTATCGTAAACCGTTATGACGCCTATCGTGTCCTCGTCTATGAGCGGCACCGCTAAATAGTCCCGGCCTCTTATCGGCCTGCCGTATTTGAACGCTTTGCCCGGCGCGTGCCTGCCTATCTTGACCTTTTTAAGCGTTACCGTCTTTTTGCGCAGATCGACCGTGGCTTTCGGCAGAAGTATTTTGCGCTTAGAGTCGACGAGTTTAATGGAACAGCGGTTGGCGCGCATTATCTGCAGAGACAAGCGTGCGATGCGCGGAATGAGCTCGCTTAAGTCCAGCGTGGAGCTTATAAGGCGGTGGACGGTATGAACGGTGGAAAGCGCGATGGCGCGCGGCCGGACCGTCTCGTACAATTTCGACAGCTCGAGTTCTTTCTGCACCTCGCGCACTATCGTATCGGTGAATGCCGCGAATATGTCCAATATCTGGGGTGCGATGTCTTTCTTTTTGTAGCAGGCGCCTATGTATCCGTATATCTTGTCGCCCTGTATGATCGGGTATATGAAGCCGTGAAGCGAATAGATGCAGTCGAATTTCGTAAGGGCCTTCGTTTCGCGCACTTTCTGGATTATACCGAAGACCATTTTGACGCAGTTGGCATTCCTGGCCGATGACGGGCCTTTGTAGTTAGGGCAATCGCAGGAGATGACTTTTTTCAGGTCGGGGATCCTGGGGTTCGCTTTTTCGATGATCCACCAGGCGGAGGGCTGTATGATACAGCCGATGCATTCTTCTTCCCGCTTCAGGCTGATGCTCTTCTTCAAGCGAGCGAACAATTCTCTCTGATATTGAGTATTACCGCCGTTGGTCTTTATCTCTTCCATGAGTAACTATGATTATAATTCGCTCGCCGCGCCGTGTCAATGTTAAACAACGTCTTTTAGCAGGAGCCGCGACATTGTGACTGCCCGCTCCGCCAAATGCTTAGCCTCTGTTCTTAATTCCGAATGCGTTTTTACGTATCCGATATTATTATCCATATCTTCGGCCGCCCAGCCCCTGCTATGCCCTATGTAAGGCTCCTGCGGAAAAAATAAACCAAGCTGTCCGAAGAAACTCAGCATCTGGCCTGCCACGGATTGGATATTGTCCTGGCCGCCCGTTATGATGAACGCCGCGACTTTGTTCTTTAGTAACCTATTGTCGTGAAGTGCAAGCTGGTTCTCTATGCAATTTAAACGCTCGGCCATTTTGTAATAGAGAGAGCTGGCGCTGCCCCACCTTATGGGTGTGGCTATGAGTATGACGTCCGCCCAGAATACAAGAGCCTCGTACACTTCGCTCAGCTGGTCTTTCTCGTCGATCTGTGAGAATGTGCACGGCCATGTGCAGGCCCTCTCATCTATGGAATAAAAACCGCCGCAATGATTGAACTTGAGTTCCCGTAATTTTATCAGTTTAGTTTCCGCCTTTAATTTTGACTTGGCGTGGTTCAAGGCGGTCTCGAGCAGGTTCTCCGAGGTAGAATATCGGCCGAGCGTTTTACTCATCGGTGTCGCCGATATGCCGGCCATCCTGATCGGGCCCGGCCGGCGCGCGACTTTTCGCGATAAAGGGTGCGGAGGATGAGGGAACTGGACACGACGGTTCTCGGGCCGCAGATTGACGAAAAGGCGGCCGCCTTTCTCTTTTACCGAGTGGCGCGGCAGGCATGCCGTGTAATACGGCGGCTCCGCATGGCCGGTCTTCCTGTGATAGTGCCAGCCGTGCCATGGGCAATATATGTAGTCGCCTTTGAGGTGCCCTTTGCCCAGCGGGCCTTTTTCGTGGTTGCATTCTCCGGAGGTGGCTGTGAATTCGCCGTCTTTGTGGATGAGCGCAATGGATGTCTTACCGATGACTATTTGCCGGAGTTTATGTTTCTTTAATTCTTTTACCGGTCCGACATCGACCCATCGGTCATTTTTCATGGCCTTCCCCCGTTAATTATTTTTTGACTTTAAAACTCCAGGTATCGTAAGGGCTCCAGGTCATGGTGCGCGAATCCCGCTGCTGTACCCGCCAGGTATATACTTGCCCGTTCTCGAATAGATCCGACGGGACATCCGCCGAAAACGTTCTTCCGTCAGGATCCTGCGAGACAAGAACGTCGTAACTGAAGCCTTTGTATATTTTAAACCTGAACTTTTCTCTGCCGCCGGCGGGCATAGGAACGGGTTCCCATCTGAAGGTAAGCGATCTCTTGCCGGTGAGATCGACCGTAGACTGGTCTTTCGGCTCGGAGTACGCGACTCGCGGGACCGTAAAACTATCGCCGTGCATTACACGCGCTTCGACCGCGGTGGCGGCAAACATTAACATGCCCACCAGCGCCGATATCATGACGACTTTTTTATTCATATCCGGGCCTAAGATCATTTCGCCTTACCGGGGCCGCTGCCGCGGTAACCGCTGCTCCTGGCTTTCTTTTCCCATTTATCCGCGTCGCCTGTATATCCCCACGCGCGCAGGTTCAGTGAATAGCCGTAAAATATCTCCGGGTTTTTCTTATCCATCAGCCATGCCTCGTTAAACCTTCTCATAGAATTCGCGTAATCGCCTTTATTGTAGAATTGCCAGCCCCATTTTATAAGTTCTTTCACGGCGTTTTCTTTGGTCCCGTAATTTTTTATGAGCGTCCCGACAAAAGCATCGTTGGCTTTCTGCAGTTTCGCGTCAAACTGGATTCCGCCGTATTCGGGCTGCTCCGTGAGGTTCCTGAATTTTATCGAATTGGGTATAAAGCCGGGGTCGTTCCTGGCCTTTTTGATCTCTTCCAAGCCTTCCGCGGCTTTTTTAAACTCGGGCTGCAGTTCGAGGGCTGATTTCAGGTCCGCTTCGGCCTCGTCGAACATCCCTTTCCTGTAATAAGCCGATGCGCGCATCTCGTAAACGAGAGCCTGCATTTTCCGCGCTAACTTCAGATAAGCCGCGTAATCTTCGATCGCCTTATCGTCCTTTCCCATATTAGCGTAACAAAACCCGCGGCTCCAGTATGCTTCGCTGTATTGGGGATTAAGCTCGATAGCTTTCGTGTAGTCGTCTATGGCCTGGTTAAATTGCCCCGCGACCGAATAAGACGCCGCGCGTAAGAAATAAGCCTGCGCGTTTTTAGGGTTCTCCTGTATATTCTTCGTGAGTGACTCTATGACTTTCTCATCCTGCCCGGCGCGAAAAGGTTCCTTGCCTTGCTGCGCGGCGCTTTCGCCGGATACGGCGAGAAATAAAAAACCGGTCATTATAATAAGCCATTTCATTCTTTTCATGCGGTTCTCCTATTTTTTGAACCAGAAATCATATATCGGCTTTACCGAGCATAATACGAGAAGTATTATCAATACGGAGTAATGTATCCTCAATATCTGCGGGAAGATCTTGACGAGGATGATCGTCGCAAAGAGCACCGACCATTTGGTAAGGCCTATATCGATGACGGTCAGCTTCTTTATCCTCTTATTCAGCTCTTTAAGCATACCAGCCCCCTACTCTTCTTTGTCTCTGTAGTCATAAGTCGGCTTGGGCAGCGGCCTGCCCAGCGGGTTACCGTCATATTCAAGCACTCCCTGCGGCAGGCCTTTGGCGTCATCGCTGACGACCCTCTCTCCGCCCGATGCTATATTATCGAACTTACCCGTGACCGAAGTTATCGCGTCCGAAAGGAAACTGCCCTTCGAGAACAAGCCTTTCTGTTCATCCCCTTCCGCCGCATAACACGCCGCGGCAAGCGACATCGCGAGCCCTATGGTAAATATTATTGTGCTTTTAGTTTTCATTTGGTTTTTAAGTACCTTTCTATCGAGCGGTCGTATGTCTTCTCGCCCGCTTTGTCGAAATAACACGCCGGCAATTGGCTCTTCGAACGATGATACGCAATGCATTCACAACAGATCCCGTGCCTCGGGCATCCGGGGTAAGTGCAATTGCAATTCTCGTCGTTTTTCTTTTTATTTACGCAGTTCATGTTTTCTTCCCTTCGCATTTATTGCAAAGTCCGGGATCCTTTTCCGACGGTTTTACGCCGAATATTCTCAGCGCTATCAGCTTGTACAGGAATCCTTCGAGCGGGACTCCGCATTTCTTGCATCGCTTTTTCATAATTGTTATCTATTTGTAAATGCTTCGCCCTCGTCTATAAACGGTCGTGTTTCTTATCCTAAATATTAATTTTAATTTGTTAAGAATTCCCAAGACCTCTTCTCTGTTTTCATGCCTCAGACGTGTGCCTCGCACAAGAGTCTTAAGATTGTCAGGTGTTAGTTTATCATGATCTCTAAAATGCGCCAGTATTTTTAGCGACAATAATAGCTTGCGTTCCGGATATTGTTTTCCTGATATTTCTTTGTGAATTTCTTTTACCCAATATTCATTCATTAAAATGTATGAAACCAATTGGTCGCCTAATCCAACTTCTTTTTTATAATCATACGAAGTGTATTCTAATCGTTGGAGACCACGAACATCTGACGGCACCTCTTTAGAGCGTCTTGTATTAAGAAGAATATAGTAATTTTTACCTGGTTTTTTCTTTAATCCTTCCGCAATTCCTAATTCCAGGGCAACATTAGGATTCCAATTTGACAGATCAAATATCGAGAAATCAGATTTTTGATATTATTTTTCATAAGAGTAAGTAAATGTTTCGTCTGCAAGTTAGTGTTACCGTATTGAACATTAAAAGGTAAATCTTTAAATATTTGTCTAAATTTTGACACTGAAAACCGACCACCAAATGGATGTCCCACGAAAACGCGCGGCATATTCTTTCTAATTCTAGACATTATTTCTCCTTTGCTACCCTATAAATGGTTGTTTGGTATGTGATACTTATTAGTTGCGTGCTTCCATATAGCATAACCGCCATTTCTATTATTACCATTGGACGAAGTCCTTATAAACTTCTTTTAATGGATCCCGCGAGGGGGTGCTTACACTCTCTCATACGGCTCGAAGAATTTCTTGTACGTGTCGAGCGCGTAACGGTCGGTCATTCCTGCTATATAATCGCATATGACGCGGTGTTTTTCTTCTTTTTTAAGGCGTGATTGAGTGGTCGGCGGAAGTTGTTCGGGTTTATCGAGATAGACGTTGAATAGACTGGTGATGAAGCGCGATGCCTTGTTCGACATCCTGACGACCCGGTAATGGTGGTAGAGGTTCTCGGTGAGGAATTCTCTCATCGGCGCGCGCATGGCCTGCATTGCGCTTGAGGCTGCGACGACCCGCTCCGGGATACGGACCGTGTCGCCGGGTTTGCGGATCTTGAATTTACGGATATTGGCTTCGGTTTGAGTAATGACGTCGGTGACCTGCGTATTTATGAGCGAGCTTATCGTCTGATATTTTCTTACTTCGCCTTTTATTTTAGGATATCGTTTCTTGATCTCCT
Source organism: Candidatus Omnitrophota bacterium (assembly GCA_028715345.1). Classification (GTDB taxonomy): domain Bacteria; phylum Omnitrophota; class Gorgyraeia; order 2-01-FULL-45-10; family 2-01-FULL-45-10; genus FEN-1322. The sequence continues at coordinate 6,848 of JAQUSB010000027.1, forward strand.
TCGACTTATCGGCCCACAGCTTCAATACGCCGAGATCTTCTTCCTTTATAAGGCCGCTCGTTATGCCGTCGTCTAAGTCGTGATTGTCGTAGGCGATCTCATCGGCGATGTCGACTACCTGTATCTCGAGAAGCGGTGAGCCTTTGGATTCGAAGGACACGGCAGGCCTGGGCCTATCGAAAGGCGTGGAATGTTTGATGATGCCCTCCCGCACCTCGTAGCTGAGATTTAGGCCGGGAAAATTCGGGTATCGCTCTTCGAGAAAGTCCACTACGCGCAGGCCCTGGGTATTGTGGTCGAACCCGCCGTAATCTTTCATTACTTCGTCGAGCGCGTCTTCGCCGGAGTGGCCGAACGGCGTATGGCCGAGGTCGTGAGCTAAGCTCAGCGCCTCTACGAGGTCCTCATTCAGCCCGAGCGCACGCGCTATCGAGCGCGCTATCTGCGCTACTTCGAGCGTATGGGTAAGACGGGTGCGGTAATAGTCGCCTTCGTGGTTTACGAAGACTTGCGTTTTGTATTCGAGGCGGCGGAACGCTGTGGAGTATATGATCCTGTCTCTATCGCGCTGGTAACACGAGCGGTATTGGTGCTCCTCTTCCTTATATACCCTGCCCTTCGTCGCTTTACTCGTCTGGGCGTAAGGCGCGAGAAGCTCTTCCCGTTTTTCCAGGTCGCGTAATTTTAACACGTATTACCTCTTCAGTAACTTGTGCATTGCGTCGAGCGATTCGGAAATAACTTTGGTATTCGATACGATAGGCATAAAATTGTTGTCGCCTTCCCACCTTGGGACGACGTGGATGTGGACGTGCCCGGCAAATCCCGCGCCTGCCACTTTGCCTATATTCATACCTATATTGTAGCCGTGAGGCTTTAATTTCTTATCGAGATCTTTTTTGGTCGTATTCACCAATTTCATAAGGTCGGCCAATTCGACATCCGTCAATAGCTCCAGGCTCTTCACGTGCCTGTAGGGCGCGACCATGACGTGGCCGTTATTATAAGGAAAGAGGTTCAGCATAGAAAAAGAATGCTTCGCCTTACGGATGATGTAACTATTTTTTGGATTCGAGGTTTTAACACCGCAAAATATGCATCTCTTATGCTTCCGCATATATATGTATTTACTGCGCCACGGCGCCCATAATTTGTCCATATCACACCTTCTTTTCGGTTGCGAGCTTTGCCTTCGCGTCCTCGAAGAAAGGCTCGGCGAATGAGCTTGCCCATGTCCGTTCCTCGAAAGACCTGTCGGAAACCATCTTTTGGAATTTCTTGAAGTCTTCATGATAGCTGCCGTAAATATGGAAGCTATCGCTAATATCGACGTATCGGCCGACGACGACTTCCGCGCCCAACCCCTTAGATATCTCAGCGGCCATATACCTCTGAAGATCGGTCAGCGCGAATATATTCATGAAACTTGCCTTGAAAGCGTCGCGGGAGCGCCAGTGCGTATTCATGTTGAGCGCGTATTTTTTACCGTCGAGCTTTACGAGCCGGCACCAGATCCTCTGCAGGCACGGCGGATCGTCGGTGACCGGGTCGGTCTTCGGGTTCCACGTAATGCCCTGCGCGCGGCGTGAATAGGGCGTCTGTATAAGTTTCTTTATCATGTAGTCTATCTGGTCTACCTTCACGCCCTCTATCGGGTAACCTGTCAGGCGCTGGTGGTACGTGTATGTCCATTTTCCCTCTTCGGGCTTTATCCAATGGTCGTGTATGCCGAAGACGACCTCCTGGCGGTATACCTCGAGGTCTTCCAACCCGCCGGGGAACGCCCTGTGTATCCTGGGCTCTTTCATCGGATCGTTCACGACCATCATCATCGTGCAATCTTTGCTTAATGGATCGCCGGGCTTGTCGTATTCGGTCTTTATGTCCAGGCCGTCTTTCCACGTCGCCAGGACCGCTTTCTCCCACGCCTCGGGCAATGTCGCCCCTTCAACTCTTAAAACAGGTATCTCGTTTGTCATATCTTGACTATTTTCCCTTCTATCTTTTTAGGGGTTATTTCCAGTATCCCATACGTATTATTTCGCGCAAAAATTTTATCGGTAGGGCTGCCCGGGTTAAAGAATAATATGCCGCCCCTCTCTTCGTTCATGGGCGAATGCGAATGGCCGAAAATTATCACATCCGCATCCTTGAACTCACTCTTTACCGTCTCGACTAAATTTGCGGGCGCGCCGTAACCGTGTATCAGCCCTATTTTAAATTTTTCGACCTCGAAGACTTCTTTATTTTTAAGGATGCGGCCCAATTCGCCGGAATCCATGTTCCCGCACACCGCCTTAAGTTCCCGCAGGCTCTTCAGCTTGTCATAAACCTCTTTCTCGACGAAGTCCCCGGCGTGGACTATCATATCGACATTCTCTATCTCTTTATAGATCGCATCCGGCAGGTCGTGTGCAGAGCGGGGTATGTGCGTATCCGAAATTACCAGTATCTTCATAACACTATCATCCTTTTCATCCCGTAAAATGTCAAGAGCTTGTTTACGGCCGGGCCGTCAAGGACCGTTATCTTCAACTCCTTGGCGATCAATTTCGCGTTCTCGTCTATGCCGCCCATGGCCAGCAATAATTTATTGGAAACTTTTCCGCCCAACATTTTCAGGTCTTTGATGTAGACGATGACATCGTTTTCGTTCACGGCGCGTTCGTATATCCTCGCCGCCCATGAATTTCCCCTGAAGGACGCCATTATCATCGGTATAGGATCGTTGGAAGCCTTTATCTCCACCTTCGTGAAATGCGGCAGGCGTATGTGTTTTGAATCGATCGATACGAGTTCATTCGAAAACAGGTTAAACAGCTCCGCGATCCTCTGGGGCGCGGGCTTGGCACATTCCTTTTCATAGGCCGATATGGAGGCCAGTATGTCTTTGCGGAAAAATTCCATCTTGTCGAATGTCCCGTCGACGAGCAGGTCTTTACGGCGCTGGTACACGGACTTGAGCCAGAAACTGAACATCGCGTCCTCTATCTCGTAGAAGATGCCGTTCTTGGACAAAAGCCCCAGTTCGACGAGCCTGGCGAGGCTCTTCGATATGTCGCCGTGCTTCGATTTGAGGCCGCGGGCGATCTTCGACTGCGTATTGTAGCCTTCCGCGATAGCCGTCAGTATGGACAGGTGACCGTCGCGGGTCTTGGTGTCGAGTATGCTCAGCATAAAAGTCATAAGGTATTGGTGTATAACGCCGTTGGCGTGATAGACGAGATCGAGTATCGCCCTGGCGACGATCTCTTCGTCGATACAGGTCGATGGTTTCTCGATGGCGATCTCGCGGACGCGCGATATGAGCTTACTCAGGTAGAACGGGTTGCCGTCGGTGAACATCACCAAAAATTTCTTTAAAAATACGCTCGTATCGAACCCGCTGAATTTTATATCGATGAGGCGCGCGGCCGTCCGCGTATCGAAATTCGCCACCTTCACGACCTCAAAATTGCCGAAAAGGAGCGAAAGTTTTTCCGATATTATCTTTTTTATCGCCTCGTTTCTGGAGCTGGAGACGATATACATGGTATCTTTCTGGACCATTATAACTTTGCCGAAGCTCAAGAAAGGATTCTTTATGCCCAGGTGCTCGAGGTTATCGAATTCGTCCAGGATCACCACGCAGGACAGGCCCGCCTCCTCTTTTAATACAGACGTCAGGCCGAGGAGCGCCATGTATGCCTCCTCCGGGTCTCCTTTGTCTATAAAAGCGTTTACCTGTTTCGCTATTTGGCTCGTTTTTGGTATGCGTTTCTGGGCGATCTCGGTAAGGCGCTGCATATCGGCCTCGACCGCCTCGCCCATCTTTTTTAAGGAATTATAAAACACCGTCGCGATAAATTTATTCGCAAATGTCCGGAACGGCTCTTTGATGACCTCGACATATACTGGTATGAAGCCTTCGGAATTCACGATATGCAGGAAGTGTAGTATTATCGAGGATTTACCGGACAGGCTCTGGCCTGTCAGCGCAATATTCTGTCTGTAGCCGTCTTTTAAGGCGAGGACGCGCTTATTCAGAAGCTCAAGCACTTCCTCTCTGCCGAAAAATTTCTCGCCTATGACCGGTTCGCTGAACATATCTCCCCTTTAACGCGGCAGGTAATAGAACGGGTTCTGCGGCTCGCCGTCCCTTCGTATCTCGAAATGAAGTGACGGGCCCTTGGCCCTGCCGGTCCTGCCCACTTTCGCTATTACGGTATTCTGCGCCACCTCGTCGCCGACTTTGACCAGTATATCCGAATTATAGGAATATACCGTCTGGTAACTGTCACCGTGGTCTATTATTACAGTCTTGCCGAAACCTTTAAGGAAATGATCGGAGTAAACTACCCTGCCCGAGCGTGAAGCCCGCACTCCCGCGCCTTCCGCCGCTTTTATGTCGATACCTTTATTGACTATCTTGTCGACGGTGCTGCCGAAAGGCGAGATCAGCGTGCCCCGCACCGGCCAGAGGAATGACTCGCCCGGAACCGCGCGGACTGCCGGGGCCGCCACAGTGTTAGTGCCCGCTCGCGGGATCAGGAGAACCTGGCCGTTCTCTATCGTGCCTGTGTACATGATAGAGTTCGCTTTGATCAGGCTCTGCAGGTCGACGCCGTATCGCCTGGAAATACTCCAGAGAGTGTCGCCGCGCCTTACCGTGTAATAAGTCTCGCCGGGGATCCTCGTTTTCACGACGGGAGGCTCTCTCTTCGGCGCCGTCGCGCATCCTGCGAGCGTACCCAGTATGAGAATGCTCAATAATATTGGAGCGAGCGAGGGGAATCGAACCCCCGTAGCCAGCTTGGGAAGCTGGTATTCTGCCATTGAACTACGCTCGCGATTTAATATTGTCATTAAAATTTCGTTATCTGTTTAAAATGTTTGTACCTTGCTTCTATATCGTCCATCGTTATCTCGAGCATCCTGTCGACGCTGAAATCTTCTACGGCAAATGACGCGAGAATGCTGCCGTATATTATGCTCTTACGTATGGTCGCCTCATCCATCCGGCCTGCTTTACTGAGGTAGCCCATCATTCCGCCGGCGAACGTATCGCCCGCGCCGGTCGGGTCATAGACAGTCTCCAACAGGTACGCCGGGGCTATGAAATGCGTATCTTTCGAGAAGTAAATTACCCCGTGCTCGCCTTTTTTTATGATGACGGCTTTCGGCCCGAAAGAGATTATCGTTCTGGCCGCCCTCATAAGGTTCGGCTCGCCGGTAAATTGGCGCGCTTCGGAATCATTCAATAAAATGATATCGACTTTATCGAGGAGCTTCTCGAACTCTTTTTTCTTATGCTCAAGCCAGTAATTCATGGAATCGCAGGCAACGAGCTTCGGTTTCTCGATCTGCTTCAGGACGCTGTATTGTAACTCGGGATCGATATTGGCGAGGAATACAAATTTGGAATTTTTAAGGTTTTTCGGGACTTCGGGCCGGAAATTCTGGAAAACGTTCAGGTGAGTGGCTACGGTGTGCGCCGTATTGAGGTCGTAATCGTACCAGCCCTGCCACCTGAAGGTCTTGCCTTTTGCCGCGTGCAGGCCTTCGGTACCTATATTCTTGCTTTTGAAGAGCGATACGTATTTTTTCGGGAAATCCTCGCCCACGGTCGCGACTATGTTCACTTTGCTGAAAAATGACGCGGCCATCGAAAAATATGTCGCCGAGCCGCCGAGCGCCTCGTCGCGTTTGCCAAAAGGCGTCTTTACGGCATCGATCGCTACGGAACCCACCACCAGTATGCTCATCTTTACCTCTTAAAACATTTTTCGGCCGTCTTCATCGAGCAATATTCGCCGCACATCGTGCATGCGTCCTTTACGCCCGGCTTCGACGAGGCCCTGTACTTTTTCGGTTTAACGTCATCGATCGCGAGGGCGAACTGTTTTTCCCAATTGCGCTCCTTGCGGGCTTTCGATATGGCGATATCCCAGTCGATCGCGCCCTTCACGCCTTTGGCGATGTCGGCAACATGCGCCGCTATCTTCGAGGCTATGACGCCTTCCCTCACGTCCTCCACCGACGGAAGCCGCAGGTGCTCTGCCGGAGTGACGTAACACAGAAAATCCGCGCCTTTACTTGCGGCGATGGCGCCGCCGATGGCCGCGGTAATGTGGTCGTATCCCGGAGCTACATCTGTGACGAGCGGCCCCAGGACATAGAACGGTGCGCCGTTACAGACGGACTTTTCGAGCAGCACATTGGCCTCGATCTGGTCGATCGGGACGTGGCCCGGCCCTTCTATCATCACCTGCGCGCCTTTGGCGAGCGCCCTCTTCTGCAGTTCGCCCAGCGTCAGGAGCTCCATGATCTGAGGTGAGTCGGTAGCGTCCGCCACCGCCCCCGGCCTCAGGCCGTCGCCCAGGCTCAGCGTAACGTCGTAGCGCTTGGCTATGTCGATGACTTTGTCAAAATGTTCGTAAAATGGGTTCTCGCGGTCGTTCTCTATCATCCATTCGGCCAGGAACGCGCCGCCGCGGCTCACTATATCGAGTATGCGCGGGTTATTTTTCAGGACTTTTACGACCTGCGAGGTAACACCGGCGTGGATGGTGAAGAAGTCCACGCCCTCTTTTGCCTGGCTCTCGAGCACCCCAAGCATGTAATCCGCGGGTATCTTTTTAACGAAATCGAATCGCTTCAGGCCCGACACGACTATTTCGTACATGGGGACGGTCCCGACCGGCACCGTCGACTCCTCGAGGATCTTCCTGCGCGTTTCGTTTATCGCCTCGCCCGTCGAAAGGTCCATGATAGCATCAGCGCCGGCCTCTATCGCGGCCTTCATCTTTTTGATCTCGCCCGCTATGCTCGACGAGTCTTTGGATGTCCCTATATTTGCGTTTATCTTGGTTTTAAGCCCTTTACCGATGGCGCAAGGCTTTGCAAGCGGGCGGTTTTTATTTTTAGGCAGGACTATCGTGCCGTCAGAAAGGCCTTTTCTTATTATATCGGCAGACAGGCGTTCTTCTTTTGCCGCTTTATTCACTTCCGGCGAAACCCGCCCGCTCCTCGCAATATTTACCTGTGTCACTTCAACCTCTTTAACGCCTTCTTTTCTATCGCGTAAACCTTGAACCTAAGGCCGCAAAATCGAGAAGAGCTTTTATTGTCGATCAATTTGAATAATTCTTCCAGGACGCGCAGGGATTCTTTCACGCGCTCTATATTTGCCGCGAAAATGTCGCCCAATGACGATCTTTTCATTTCGCTCGCGGAAGCGGAGCGCCTCAAAACGTCATCGTCGGAATTCCTTGCCGCCGACAGCCGTTCCAGATGCCCGGAATGTTTTTTCACTATATCAGATATCCCGTGCCTGGCCGCTTTCAATTCCTCTGTGAGAGTTTTCGAATTTAACGCGAAACGCGCTATGTCCTCGCAGACCCTCAAACCTTCGCGCGAACGGTTCAGGTTCGCGTCTATTATCCGGTATAATTTGTTTTTCATAGCCTAGTCCCGCGCGATCCTTTTCAGGATGGACGTTGTCGAGTAACCGCTCACGAACGGTATGAATATCACCTTTCCGCCGCGGGATCTTATGAAATCTACGCCGGATACGGTCTTGTTTTTCCAGTCCGCGCCTTTAACGAGAACGTCGGGGACAAGTTTGCGTATCAATTTCTCGGGTGTATCTTCATTGAATATGACTATGTGATCGACAAAGCCGAGCGCCGATAAAACTTTAGCCCGGTCCTTCTCGTTATTTACAGGCCTGCCTTTGCCCTTCAGGCTGCGCACCGATATGTCGCCGTTAAGCCCTATGACGAGCGCGTTTCCCATTTTCCTAGCGCGCGAGAGGTATTCGACGTGCCCGACGTGCAGTATATCGAAGCACCCGTTGGTAAAGACCACCCGCTTGCCCTGCTTTTTAAGGCGGGCTATTATCTTTGCGGCCTCCGCGGCACTTTTTAATTTACTCTTCATTTGAATAAAGCACCTTCGACGAGTTCGCATATTATATGATATATGAGCATATGCGATTCCTGGACGCGCGGTGTATTTTTCGACCCTACCGCTATAAGGACGTCGCAATGGGCTTTCATATCGCCTCCGGACGCTCCCGTCAGGCCTATCGTCTTCATCCCGAGAGACTTCGCTTTTTCCAGGGCGCCCGTGACGTTCTTAGAATTGCCGCTCGTCGAGAGTCCGATCGCTATGTCGCCTTCCTTGCCCAGAGCTTCCACCTGCCGCAAAAAGACGGCATCGTAATCGTAATCGTTCGCTATCGCCGTGAGGGTGGACGTGTTGGTGGTGAGCGCTATGGCCGGCAGGGCTTTTCTCTCTTTTTTGAACCTTCCGACGAACTCGGCCGCTATATGCTGGCTGTCCGCGGCGCTGCCGCCGTTGCCGAATACGAGTATCTTGCCGTCCGTATTGAGGGCGGCGATGATGAGCTTTGCGGCCTTCACGATATTCTCGACCTGCTTTACGTGCAGGTCTTCATTGACCTCGATATTCTCTTCTATTTTCGCTTTTGCGATATTTTTCATGATATGGTTTATCCGAAAAATGTTTTGGCCATCTCGTAAAATTTGGGATCGACCGTTTTTAACGTACCGACGGCATCCGATAACGGGACTTCCCTTATCTCTGTGCCGGCCAAAGACGCCATGTATCCGAATTTCTTATTCAGAACAAGCTCCATCGCCTTTACGCCGAACCTCGTCCCGAGGACCCTGTCGAAAGCCGTAGGCGATCCGCCTCTCTGGATGTGGCCGAGGACGGTCACGCGCGTCTCGATCTTCAGGCGCTTCTCGAGTTCGCCTGCCAGTATCTCTCCGATACCGCCGAGCCTGACGTGCCCGAATGCGTCGAGCTGCTTTTCTTTCGTAACGACCTGCCCCGCCTTGAATTCGGCGCCTTCCGCGACCGCTACGATCGAAAATTGCTTGCCGCGGCTGTGGCGCTTCTGAAGGAGCGCGCATACCTCATCTAGATCGATCGGCATCTCGGGGATCAGTATAACATCCGCGCCCGAAGCGAGGCCTGAGTGGATGGCGATCCATCCTGCGTGCCTGCCCATGACCTCAACTACCATTATCCTGTGATGGCTTTCGGCTGTCGTGTGAAGCCTGTCGAGCGCTTCCATGGCGATATTGACCGCCGTATCGAACCCGAAAGTGTAATCGGTCGCGCTCAAGTCGTTATCGATCGTCTTCGGAACTCCGACGACGTTGAGCCCTTTACCCTCTTTATTGAGCTTATTCGCCACACCGAGGGTATCTTCTCCGCCGATCGCTATAAGGGCGTCTAGTTTAAGTTTTTTGTATGTGTCTATCACCTTCTGGACGTCGCCTGGGTTTTTGTAAGGATTTGTCCTGGACGTACCGAGGATGGTGCCGCCTTTCGGAAGTATACCGGCTATGGCGTTCATATCGAGGGGCGTCGTAT
>JAQUSB010000028.1 GCA_028715345.1 Candidatus Omnitrophota bacterium
ACAAATTCGAGGATACGGCCTGAACGCGTAAAAGCCGCGCCCGAATGTTTGTCAAAAACAGCCTGTTCCACGCCGTTAGACTGGTGATAGATGGTGTAGGCCGAATATATCTTTTCCGCGCTTTTTTTCCAGGCCGGGCTCATCATCTTCTGGACGGAACCGCACGACGGGCAAACACATAACCGGTTCTTGCCGCGCCATATCTTACAGTCTGAGGTAACCTGCGGGAACCGCTCATAGCCTTCTACGGCCTTGAGCGTCCCGGTTTTACACACATGGCAGGACATGGCAACGTTCGCTTTTGTCATTTTGAAATATTCTTTTTCGGCGTGCAGGCCAATGCTATAAGATAGTGGCACATCGGATTAAAACCCGTATGAACGACCTCGTCGTTCGCCCCGAATATGAAAACATTATCGAAATACCTGCGCAAAAGCGCGTCGAGCCGGCCGGCATCATATAAATTTACATGGCCCATCTGGCTGTATTTTGACGCGTATTGTTTAGCCGTTATATTAGGCGTGCCTATCACGGCAAAGCCGGAACTTTCCAGGTTAGAATGGACGGTCTCCATGAATTTATCTTCAAGGCTGCGGTTTATATGTTCTATGACGTCTAAGCTGACCACGGCCCTGAATTTGCCGAATTTCTTTCCCAGGAAATCGGCTTCCCGGAACGATATGTTGTCCTTTTTAATATTCTTCCCGGCGTACGCTATCGCTTCTTTGTCAAAATCGACGGCGAGAACCGTATGCCCCGCTTCGGCCAGGACAAGCGTCCCGATACCTTCCTGGCATCCAAGCTCCAGCACCTTTATCTTTTCATTCTGCGGCAGCATCTTAGCGGCAAATTTATAGCGGGACAGGGCAAAAAGAAGATGCCTCGGGGTATCAAGCACCTGGTGCGTGAAATAAGGCCCCAATTTCATCCCTTTTGTTTTTATATCTTCCTTTATAGAGCTCCACGTCTTGTCGCTCATACCGCTTCCTCCTGTTTTACGTCACCCAGGTAAGCCTTTACGCCTGTTTCAAGGTCGGTGAATTTCAGCTCCGGGAAAATGCGTTTCAGTTTACTTATATCGAATTCAAAATCGAATTCACGCTCAAGCATCGACGATTCATGCGAAATATCGAATTTGTAAGAAGAGGCGGAGCGTATGATATCCACTATCTCCGAGACGGCCTTACTGGAACCGGTGGCTACGTTCAAGATGCCCGGGTATGGTTTTTCGATCAGCCACCTGATTATGCAGGCGATATCTTTTACGTGGACATAATCCCTCAGGACGGAACCCGAACCGTGTATCGTTACCCGCTTCTTCGCCTTGATATCAGAGATGATCTTGCCTATAGCGCTGCGGTCGTTGTGCGGGCTGCCATATACGCCGGGGAACCTCAGGATGGTTACCGGGCATTTTATATGCGGAGAGTGTTCCAGCATCCATTCGCTGCAATATTTTGCCAGGCCGTACCATGAATCAGGATTTATCTTCGTCTCTTCCGTGACCGGCAAAGCCGGGGACATACCATAAACGTCGACGGAGCTGAAATATATTATATGTTTCACGTTAATGTAAGACTGGGCCTCGATGAAATTTTTTACTATAGAGATATTGTCCGAAAATGACCTGTAATCGTTGCGCAGCTGTTTATTGACCGTTGAGAGAAAAATGATAGACCGCGGTTCGGCCCCCAAACCTTTAAAAAAGTTCACACATTGCCCCCTGTCCAGGAAGTCGCAATCCCCGGAACCGAAAGAGCTGATATCTTTATATTCCCGGCCCAATAACTCCAAAAGCGCCGAACCGATATTGCTGGTCTTACCGAAAATCGTCACTTTCTTTTCCGCCGCCTTCGCGCGCCCCGTCCAGTTACTCGCCACGCGCTCTATGCAGGAAGATATGGAAGTGGCGGGCACGTTGGAATTAAGGACCGAGGTCGGTATCATGCTCGTATTTTTCGGCCATTTCGGGTTTACCATGATATCGTCCAGCGAAACCTTTACCACATTATCCGCGTTCACGCCCATAGCCCCGGCAAGAGAGACGGCCAGATCGTACCTCGACCAGTTCTCGGGTGAACATACATTTACCACGCCGGTCAAGCCCTTAGCCTGAAGCCAGCTCACGGATCTTATGACGTCGTTTATAAGCATCGGGCAGAATATCTGGTCAAAAGCGGCATGGACAGTTCCGTCGGACGCCAGGATACCGGCCATTTCATCCAGCAGAGTGTTGTCGCCTTTTGTGACCGAAAATATCTTGCTCAACCTCACGACCAAAAAATTCCCGCGCGTAATATCGGCTATCTTCGATTCAACCTCAGCTTTTTGCCGGCCGTATTCCGTTATGGGGCGTGCCGGGGATCTGTCGGTATATGACCCATCCCTGCCGTCGAATATGTAATCGCTCGAGAAAAATATGGGTTTAATGCCCTCGCCTGCAAGCTGGCGGATGACATCAAGTGTGCCGTCAACATTGACCATCCTCGTAGCGTTCTTTTCCTTTTCGCATTTATCGACTTTCGTTAAGGCGGCAAGTATAAGAGCTTCTTTATGGCCGCTTTTGGACAGCCCTAAAGGCCCGATATCCGGCTTAAGTAAGTCGAGGGTAAATATGTTGCGGCTCGCATCCGCCGCGGTTTTTACCGTGCCGATACAATCGGGATGTATCTGCCTGTGAGCGTCCAGGAAGGCTTTGCCCAAAAATCCGGAAGCCCCTATCACGGCTGTCTTGGGTATCCTTACATCTTTATTATACATTTTACCGATCTGCCCTTCCTCATACCGTCTATAGCGTCATTTATATCATCCAAACCGTAACGATCCGTTATCATACCGTCGAATTTCAATTTTCCTTTTTTATAAAGATCGAGGTAGCGCGGTATGTCTACGGTCGGGTTCGCTCCGCCGCCGTGCGAACCGGATATCCTTTTTCCGAAATGCAGCGGGAGCGAATAGATGCTTATCTTCTCGCCTTTGCGCGGGACGCCTACAAGGATAGTCCTGCCGCTATCGGAAGTGACTTCGTAAGCCTGGTTTATAACGGAAACTATCCCGGTAATATCTACGGCGGCATCCGCTCCGCGAGGCCCGGTTATCTTCCGTATCTCTTTATCGGGGTCGGCCTTTGTAGAATTTATAACATGCGAGGCGCCGAACTTCTTTGCCAGCTTAAGTTTGTCGTCATGGATATCTATAGCTATTATCGGGCCCGCCGAGACGAGCGCAGCGCCCTGTATCACGTTCAGCCCCACGCCGCCCGCGCCAAAGACGGCGATAGACTCGCTCATTTTCAATCCGACGTCATTGGAAATTATTCCCAATCCCGTCGTAACGGCGCATCCCATGAGCGCGGCGATCTCTAGATCGACGTCTTTATCTATAGCGGTGATCCTATTCTCCGATACTACGGCATACTCGCTGAAAGTCGTGACCCAGCCCGCGTTCACCGTCTTATTCCCCCATTTATATTTCGGGAGGGGCGCTTCTATGCCGGACCCTTTGCGCCAATGCAAGACCACGTGATCGTCTTTTTTGACTTTTGTTACGCCGGGCCCTATACCGGAAACGATGCCGCCGCCCTCGTGCCCGAGCAGGTGCGGCAGGAATTTGTCCGGCCCCTTGACCCCGTCTATCTCGCCTATCTGAGAGCCGCACACACTGCTGCACGCTATCTTGACCAGGACCTGCCCGTATTGAAGCTCCGACGGCAGATCTATATCGGCTATCACGAGGGGTTTCTTTTGCTCTACCAAAATGGCCGCTTTCATATACAGCTCCTATTCGAAATAGATAAAAGAGTGGTCGCCCGTATATCCGGCGAGGTCGTAAAACCATTTCCACTCTTCGGGGGCAAAGAAACATTCACCCGTCAATACCCAATACATAAGGTTGACCTTCTCCTCTTCCGTCCTGTATGACTCCACGACGATATATTTATTCTTCTTACCGACACGCTCTATCTCCTTTACGGCCTTGACCATGTCGTAGCAAAAAAGGTTATGCAGCGCATTGATAGATATGACCAGATCGAAGCTCTTGTCTTTATACGGTAGTTTTGCCGCGTCCCCCACATCCAGGAACGGGCGGACTTCCTCTTTGGCGTGCTCGATGCCGTAGCGCGATATGTCTATGCCTCTGACTTCCACACCGGGCACGACCTGCGTAAAATCGTAAAGAAGGAAAGCCTTGCCGCAACCTACATCGAGTATCTTATCGCCCGGTTTAAGTCCATAATGATCCGCTATCGCCTTGGCCACCTTCTGCCATCTTCCGTCATATTTGTAACCGCCGTATCCGAATTTGCGGTCTCCGTCCCAATAGTCGTAATCGTACTTCTTTGCCCGCTTGATGGCCTCCGCCTTGGGATACTCGTTAACCCTGCCGAGATAATCGCGCTTCGTGCTTTTATGTATAGCGCTTAAAAAATCTATATACGCCATTCGTTTCTCCCTTTATCTTTTCAATAAATTCCCGACCGAAGAAATTATTTTCTCCGTCGTCAACCCGTAAAAATCCATCAATTGTTCCTGCGAACCGTATTTGGCCGGGAACGCGTCGGGAAGCGCTAAGCGCGCAAATCTCTTTGCCGGGGAAAAGGCGGCCTCCGCCGCTATCTCCGAGACGGCGCTACCGAGCCCGCCGGCTATCGAATTCTCCTCCACCGTTACGATAGCTTTTACTTTCCGGGCCGCTTTCATGACGGCTTCCGAATCTATCGGTTTAATGGTATGCATATGCAGGACAGCCGCTTCGATGCCTTTATTTTTCAATCCCGCGGCGGCGTCGAGGACCATTTTAAGCGTTACGCCCGTGGTAATGATGAGCGCGTCCGCGCCTTCGCGCATAAGAGTGGCTTTACCGATCCTGAAATCTTTATCCGGGGAACTGACTATCGGATCCCCGCCTTTGCCGAGCCTGATATACATCGGCCCTTCGCGGTCAAGCGTTTGAGGCATGAGCCGTTTCATCTCTTCGCTGTCGCAGGGCGCAACTATCGTCATATTGGGTATGGCCCTCATCAGCGATATGTCCTCGAACGCGAGGTGCGTCGGCCCCAGAGGCGCGTAAACGAGCCCGCCGCCCGACCCGACCAGCCTGATCTTCAGATCGTGCATTGCCGCATCGAGAAATATCTGTTCGTAGCACCTGCGGGTCAGGAATACGGCGATCGTATTCAAATAAGGTATCTTCCCGTTCATCGCCAGGCCCGACATCACGCCCACTATGTTCGCCTCGGAAACACCCTCCATGAAAAACCTGTCGGGCATCTCTTCCCGGAACTGCGATAACGTTCCCGACGCGATATCCGACCCGAAAAAGACCACTCTTTTATCCTGCTTCGCGAGTTTATATATTTCGTTCAGGCAAGTCTTCCTCATCCCGGTATCTCCAGTTCATTAAAAAGGCTTTTCATCTCCTCATCGCTTATCCTGCTCTTATGGTGCGACGGCGCGTGGGCCTCGAGCGAGCGTATTCCCTTGCCTTTTATGGTATGGCAAATAACGGCCTGAGGCTTCTTGTCGTCGAAAGGCGTGTTCTTCAGGATGCCGCGCAGCTCGGCCATATCGTGACCGTCCGCTTCCTTGACATTGAAACCGAAACTGCGCCATTTGTCCGCGAACGGCTCCAAGTCCTGCACTTCGCACGTGGGGCCGTAGCACTGCATTTTATTATAATCGATCATGACTATGAGGCGGCTCAGGTTATGCTTCGACGCGCACATGGCAGCCTCCCACACCGAGCCTTCATTGCATTCCCCGTCGCCCATCAATACAAAAGTCCTGTAATCTTTCTTGTCGATCTTCCCGTTCAGGGCGATCCCTACTCCGACGGACAGGCCGTGGCCCAATGATCCGGTGGAGGCTTCTACCCCTGGGACTTTGCCGTATTGGGGATGCCCTCCGAGGATCGAATCGAACCTGCAAAACCCGGGAAGCTCCTTATCTCCGATGAACCCTTTTTCGGCAAGCGCCGCGTATAACGCAAGGCACCCGTGCCCTTTACTCAATATGAAGCGGTCCCTGTCCGGCCATGCGGCGTTCCTCGGGTCAACGCGAAGCACGTCCTCATACAGGACGCGCACTATCTCCACGGCGGAAAGCGCGGAACCTATATGCCCCCTGCGCGAGCTATCCACCATCCGCAGTATTTTCTTCCTGAATTCTATGGATCTCTTATCGAGCCTTTTATGCTCCACGGAGCCCTCCGATCGGGAACGCCTTCATCTCCATCTCTTCCCGTATCTCTTCCAGTTTTTTGACGGCTTTCGAGATCTGTTTCGACGAAAACGCCTTATTGATCCTGCCGGCGCCGCTATGGATGAATACGTTCAGCATTATGAGGCACCATTTCAATCCCAATAGCGGGTATATTATCGAAAGCCGTTTCTCTAACCCCGCGCCCTCCGGGTAATTCTTCCTGACATTATCGAAAAAACGCATCCTGAATACCTGTGGGACCGGCACAGCCGGCTGAAGATAAAAATCCGCTATCATCTTTGCCGGGTCGTCCCACCCGTAATATTCGAGATCGATGAAAAAGATACCGCCGTCCGGCGCCTTCAGGGCATTATGAAATCCGAAATCGGACGCGCTCAAGGTCTTTTCTTCCTTCCCTATCTTCTCGTCCAGGCCTATGCCTGCCGCCCGCGCCGCATCTTTCGTATTTTTTTTTACGGTTTCGAAAACCGGAAAAAATTCATTATCAAGATATGAGCGCAGCGCGCCGAAAGCGGCACGTTTTTCAGCCGCTGCTTTTAGCTTGCCTGCCCTGTCCTCGACGCAATCGAGATATTCCTTTATGCTGAAGCAGGCCTCCGAAGCCGCCGCCAGGGCAGCAGCGCCTTCCGCGCCGGCAAGCGAGTGGAGTTTTCCCGCAAATATCGCGGCCTGATCGATATCGCCCGCCGTTATTTCGCCCGGACGGATCTTCACGCCGTCTATGTACCTGTATACGGCGATACTATCTTTTTTCGATGCCGCCATAGGTTCGGGTATATTCTTAACGCCGTTTTTCCATAAAAAGGAAAGCCCGGCAAATTCCGTAGACAGCCTGTCTCTCTTGTCTCCTTTTCTCGTAAAATATTTTTTTGCGAAATATACGTTCTTATGATCGGTAAAGACCCTGAACGCTTCGCTATTGACGCCGCCGGGGACTTTTTTTACGGACAACACCCTCTCGCCAAGCTCATCCCTTAAGAGCCTGTCTAAAATGCCGTCGACATCCGCGCCGGTATTGCTTGGGTCAGCTAAAGAAATATTTTTCGATCGCATTCCAGTCCTCAAAGCACGTTATGTCGTCCGGTATATTTTTGCCCGGGTTACTGCTATAAAGTATTTTTTTGACGCCTTCCGGAAAATCGGGATGTCCTAAAACCTCCGCCAGGTCATCTATGAAATGTGTACATTTCCTGCCGGTTATCCTGGCCAATTTACCGCTGAGGGTTTTTTCGAATATAATGTCGCTCTTCTTCAGCCCGAGTTTCGACAAAAAATCCCTGTCCTCGATCCACTTCTTTGCCGCCGCCTGAAGATCGACCCGGGGGCCCATGGCCGGATAGACAGTCTTGTGGCTTATGATCGAGACTCTAAACGAATTCTTCTTACATGCGCGAAAAAAATCCTCTACGCCTTCCGTCGGCTCGGCCTCGTCCATATATTTGCCGTAGACAAGCCCCTGCAGCTCGGTCCATTTGTCATTGCCCCGCGGCAGGAGCCTGATCGCATCGCGGACAGCCTGCTTATTCTTCTTAACTTCAGGCGATATCAGGCCCGCCCTGAGAGCGTACTTGTGGAATACGTTGTCATAGACAACTATCGTATTGTCAAAATCTATTCCTATATTATGCATCGCGATCTTCGCCTGCCTTATTGAACTTTCGCCTTGGCCGGAAGGTCCATTATGTTCTTTACGAGGCTGTTGACCCCGAGGCTGCGCCTCGTATTGACCCGCCAATTCTCCAATTCCTCCATAGTGATGCCGTTAAGCCTCATTATGGCCTTCTTCCTGTTCTCGGAAGTGAAATTTATCCTGTCCCATTCGAACGACCTTAAGACCTCCAGTTCGGTCGGGGTGAATTCCTTGGTCGTGATAAGCCCCCTGCCGTAGCCGGAATATTTCGATATGTTCTCGTTATAATCGCCGGGGAGCAGTTTGTCGCGTAAACATATCTCCATCAATTCGGTCTTGGGCAGCGGCGTGGCAATATGGAAATTGACCATGTCTACATTGAGCTTTTCGGCGTAACTTACGGTATCCCTTATCTGCTCCCATGTCTCGCCGGGAAATCCGATAACGAAATTCACGACTATGCCGAATCCTATCGATTTGGCCATATCGAGTATGCCGGGAAGTTTAGTCAAATTTATCGGCTTTTTGATTATCTTCTCCGCCACGTACGGGTTGCCGGATTCGGGCGACACCGTAAGAAAGTCGCAGCCGCTCTTATACATCAATTCCAATATCTCCCTGTCCAAAAGCCACGCCGTCACGTTGGCGCACCGCCAGGCCATGTTGTATTTACGCTCCATTATGCCGTTCATGATATCGATCGCCCTCTGCCTGTTCGCGAGGAAGTGATCATCCAGGAAGATCACTTCACGTATGCCTTTCTCGTATAATGAATCTATCTCCGCGAGGACGTTCTCTGCGCTCCTGAATCGCACTTTCTGGCCGCTCACGGTCCTGCCGGCGCAGAATACGCACCTGAACGGACACCCCCTCGTCGTTATGGTCATAGCGAATGGATATTTTTTCGCCAAAAAATGGGGCGCGTATTTAAGGGGCACGTTCCCGTATTCGTGGATGCCCACCTTGTCCATATCTTCATTGCGGATAATGTTGGAATAATCGGGGAAATGGACCGTATCGAGGTCTTCGATAAACGTATTCTTATTTATCACGGCTTTACCATCCTGCCAATATGCCAGGCCGCTCACGCCCGCCAGGTCCGGGGCCGGCTTCTGCAATTCGTCCACCAGCTTCGGGAAAGAATGGTCTCCCTCGCCGGCCATCCAGTAATCGACATCTTTATTTTTCATCGCCTCTTCCAGGAATACCGTCGGGATAACGCCGCCGAACACTATCGTCGTCTTAGGAAGCGCTTTTCTCACGACCGAGATGAGCAGTGCCAGCGTGTTGAAATATTCGGTGGAAGCGGATGTGATCCCCACAAGGTCCGGGTTTATCTTCTTCACTACCTGCGCCACCTGCTCTTCGGAAAGGTTGGAAAAATTGGGGTCGAAGACGATCGTCTCGGCGCGGGGGCCGACAGCCGCTTTCAGGAGGCATAAGGCGTACGGCGGGAAATGCCACGTCCGTTTCGTCGTCCAGGTATAATTCGGCTGGATCAGGAGTATCTTCTTTATCTTCGTATTTTTTTTCATGACAGGCTCTTTCGCGTTCTTACAATGTCCGTTATTTGAGTTCCAATTTCTGCATCGTTTTGATATTGTAATACCTCTCTTCGTTCTTCAGGTCCCCGGCCTTGAATTTCCGGGTCAATTCCTGTATCGCGTCCTCGACCGAATATTTCTGCTTGAATCCAGTCGCGAGCAATTTCTTCGAGCAAAGCCTGTAAGAGCGCGGATCATTCGACGGGCTTACCACTATTTCCGCAGGTATTACCTTAACCACCCTCTTGGCTATATCGAGGATAGAGATATTCTCGAACCCGGCGTTATATATGCCTTTTGCCTTCTCGCCCATCTTAAGGAAATGGAGGTACAGCGCGACCATGTCGTTTATATGTATATTGGGCCGCGTCTGGTTCCCGCCCAGGACCGTGATCCTGCCGTTGGCCAAAGCCTGCATAGTGAGCATATTGACCGAAAGGTCGAGCCTCATCCTCGGGGAATAACCGCAAACCGTGGCCGGCCTGACGCATTGGACCAATATCCTGTTCTGATAGCTCATCAAAACACGTTCGCTGACCATCTTCGTCTTGTTATAATCGGATATCGGCACTAAGGAAAGGTCTTCGGTGACTTCCGGCTCGTCCTTGACCCCGTAAACACTGCCGGAACTGGCATATATGAATTGCTTCACGCCATTCGCTATGGCTTTCTCGACGAGGCGCATAGTCGCAAGGACATTCACTTCCCAGCTCAGTTTCGAATTCAATTCACCGCACGGATCATTGGCGATATTTGCCAGGTGGATGATCGCCTCGATGCCTTCCATCGGGATATTTTCTATGTTTCGGACGTCCTCTTTTATGACTTTCAGGTTTTTATGCTCGCCTAAATAATTCCCGAACCACTGTATATCCACTACCGTGACATTATGCCCTTCCGCAAGAAGAGCTTTGGTCAAAACCGTCCCCACATAACCACATCCGCCGGTCAACAAAATACGCATCCTGAAATATCTCCTATTGTTTGTGTATATAGCTCAATGGCTCTTTTTCGAGCGTCCCTAAATTACTCTTAACCCAGGCGATCGTCTCCTCGATCCCTTCTTCCAGCCCTATCTTATCCGACCAGCCCAGCTCCTTTTTGGCTTTCGAGCTGTCGAGAAGATACGCCGCGTCCTTGCCGGGCCTGTCCTCGACCACATCCACGTTCTTTTCGAACGAAACGCCCATCTGCTTAGCGATCAGTTCGACTAAGGAACGGATCGATATCGTCCTCGATGTCGAGAGATGGAAAATATCGCCGGGCCGGCCTTCCCTGGCTGCCCTAAGCGTCCCGTCGGCAACATCGCTTATATGGATGAAGGAGCGCACGGAGTGCCCTCCCCCGTGAAGAGGCACTTTTTTGCCCAATAGAAAGAACAGGATCGTCTTCGGGATTATCCTGTAGAGCTGTTGTCCGGGGCCGTAAACATTTGCTGCCCGCGTAAAGACTACGGGGAAATTATACGTCCTGTAAAAACTCATCAAACTCATGTCCGCCGCCGCCCGGGAAACCGCGTACGGGGTACTGGGGTTATACATCGTATTCTCTTTGACCAGGCCCTCGCAGCTGCCGTATACCTCGGGGGTGGATATGTGGACGTATTTTTTCAAGGACCCGCATTTACGCAGCTGGTCGTGCAATTTTATGTTCGCCACTACGTTGGTCTGGAACCAGTGCTCGGGATGCGTCCAGCTCTCGCCCACCATGCTCTGCGCCGCGAAATTTACTACGTAATCAGGCCTGAAGTCCCGGATAACTTCCATGATCTTATCTAGGTCATTGTTAAGGTCCATCCGGAAAAATTTGAATTTCGGGCTTTTTATCTTCTTGTACGGTAAAAATACCGCGTTAGGCTCGGGCGAGCGGCTCATACCGATAACATCCAGGCCTTGCCGGACAGTAAGATCCGCAAAATGGGCGCCGGAAAATGAATTACTACCTATGACAACGACTTTTTCGCTCATTTCGCCTTTCTTTTATCCGCGCGGGAAACGATGGTATCGAGCAAGCAATGGCATATGGCATGATGCACTACTTCCACAGGGCCGTACGAAGAATGGGGCACGTAAAAATTGACCGCTCCCATGGAACGGAGAGGATTATTTTCACCGAAACCCGACAGCGTGATGACATCGCAGCCTTTGGCCAGGGCCATGCGCGCGCCGTTGATTATATTCTCCGACTTGCCGGAACTGCTTATGGCCACAAGGATATCCCCGGCATCGACGAACATCTCTATCGGCTTTTCGAAAACCTGGCTATACCCGATATCGTTCGAAACGCACGTCAGAAGGGCCGCGTCGTTGAATGAGACGGCCCTTATCCTGCCGTTCTTCCAGAAATCGGCCGCCATATGGCTCGATATGGAAGCGCTGGCGCCGTTGCCGATGAAGATAAGTTTCCTGCCGCGTTTATCGCACGCTGTTATCATGCTTATCGCTTTTTTAAGCCCGTCCCGGAACCCGAGGCCGGAGGCGGTCTCCCCGGTAACGATTATATTCTTTGTAAGATCCCTTACCGTTTCGAAATACGAGCTTATTTTTTTATCCATAGGTTATTTTAATATGGTTGTGATGAATTTTTTCAGGTCGACCGGGTCCACCGGCTCGCGGTTACACACTATCTGGACCGCCAGCGCCCCGACGGCATTACCGATAAAGATCACCAGCTCCTGCGGAACGCCCATCGCTGCCAAAGGCGCCGTGAACGCGAAGAAGGCATCGCCCGCGCCGATCGGGTCTATGACATTTGTGGCAAGGGCCGGCGCGCTCAAGAACTCTTTTCCTTTTATAAGGCTCAGTGCCCCGTTAGGGCCCTTCGTTATTATCATGTTTTTGCACCTGATCTTCCGGCTCACGTCTTTCACTATGTCTTTGAGCGCCCCGGATTTATCGTGGGCGGCGTAACGTATCTCGAGCTCGTCCAGCGCCGCGTAATCGACGTTCGCGTACCTGGTGATGAAATTGAAGCCCATGTTCGCGCCGTTGGTCTGCGTATTGACCGCCAAAAACCGCGCTTCCTTGCATATCATCCCGGCCAGGTTATCCGTCAGGAACCCGTGTCCGAAATCGGACACTATGACCAGATCGTAATCATGGATCATGTCTTTCAGTTTTCTCATGACGTCGTTTTCCACTTCGGGCGCAAGCGGCGCGTCGTTAAGATAGCAGACCTCGAAGAGTTTCTGGTTGGAATTCACGAACCTGCGTTTCACTATCGTCTGTGAATCGTGGCGGACAAAATTCAGCATCTTCACGCCAGGCCGCATCTTCTTCTTCAAAAACGAACCGTAAGACTTATTGTCATCACCCATTACCGTCGCCAGCGTAACATTGCCCGACAGGCCGGCTATGTGGTTGGCTATTGCCAACGCTCCGCCCGCGAACGATTCTTCGGCCATATATTTGTATACGACGACGTTGGATTTACGCGATTTATCCATTCCCTCGCAGTAGTGGTATTGGTCTATTATGGCCTCGCCTATGACGAGCGTCTTTAGATTTTTTACCTTGTCGAGCAGCCCGAAAATATATTCGAGGGGATACTTCGAGGCTATCTGTTTTAAATATGCTCTCGTCGCTTCCGGGAAGACCTGCATATGGTCGTTTATAAGCTTTGAGGAACTGAAAGTTATGTCGTGGGTAAAAGCTATCCTGCCGCCGACGGAAACTACGGCGTCTTCCTCCTCCGATATTTTGCCGGTGACGTCCTTATTCTTATCCACATAATCCTGCCCCTTGACATAAACGTCCGGCCTCAATAGCTTGATACAGTTCGTGGCCGTAGGCGCGTGGTTTATCGCAACGTAATCGACCGTACTGAACGATGCGAGCGTCTCCGCCCTCAAGTTCTCGTTGAATATGGGCCTGCCCGGCCCTTTGCGCACAAATTTATCCGCGGTGACCGTAACTATGAGTACGTCGCCTTCTTTCTTCGCCGAAACGAGGTGCCTTATGTGCCCGGGGTGGATCAGGTCGAAAACGCCGTGGCAATGGGCTATCTTTTTATTCTGCCTTTTATGTCCGCTGACGATCGTCTTTAACTCATCCAGCGTCTTTATCTTATCGTAAATTTTTTCCATCGGGCTTTCCTTTTAATTGATCTCTGTTCCCGGTATGAACGTGACGAATTTACCGCCCCATTCCCTTATAAATGACATCTGCTTCATGATCTCGTCTTTTATGTTCCACGGCAGGATCAGCACATAATCGGGCTTGGTCTGCCTTATCCTGTCCGGCGTTTCTATAGAAATGTGGCTGCCCGGCAGGAACCGGCCCTGTTTATGGGGGCTCCTGTCCACCGTGTAAAGTATCTGCCCTGCCCGTATGCCGCAGTAGTTCAATAAAGTGTTCCCTTTGGCGGGCGCACCATATCCTACGATGATCTTCTTCTCTTTTTTAACTTTGCTCAAAAAATCGAGTATCTCTTTTTTTAGCTTACTCACCCTGTCCTTAAAATCGGAATAATAATTCACGTCCGCGTAACCTTTTTTCAGTTCCCTGCCGCGCAATTCATCCACCCCGGCCGAGACGGGCTTCGACTCATCCCCTTTATGCTTAGCGTATATGCGCAATGACCCGCCGTGGGTCGGTATCTCTTCGACGTCGAATATCGTAAGGTCGTATTTATCGAATATCTTTTCCACGGTGATAAAAGACAAATACGAGAAATGCTCATGGTAAATGGTGTCGAACTGGTTTCCGTCTATCAGCTTCATAAGATGCGGGAATTCCATCGTTATGACGCCGCCGGCCTTCAGGAGTATCTTCATACCTTTTACAAAATCGTTTATATCCGGCACGTGCGCCAGGACGTTGTTGCCCAGAAGCAGGTCCGCCGGCCTGTTTTCCTTTTTCAGGCGGCTGGCCGTCTCCGCGCCGAAGAAAACAGCCTCGGTGGGAACGCCCTTTTTCCTTGCCACCTCCGCGACGTTCCGCGCGGGCTCGACCCCGAGCACCGGTATGCCCATCCGGACGAAATTTTCCAAAAGGCACCCGTCGTTACTGGCTATCTCGATGACGAACGAGTTTTTGTCAAGGCCGTACTTCTTCACCATCTTCTCGGAATAATCTTTTGTATGCTTGAGCCAGGTGTCGGAGTAAGAAGAAAAATAAGCATAATCGGTAAAAATATTTTCCGGGCTTTCGAATTCGGGCAGCTGGACGAGAAAGCACTTTTCGCAGAGATAGACGTCGAGCGGATATGTAGGCTCCTTTTTATCCAGGTCTTCCTTTGTAAGATAGGAATTCGACAGCGGAGATCTCCCCAATGACACGAAAACGTTATTTAGCGGCGTGCCGCAGAATCTGCATTTCATATGCCTACCTCATACAATTGCATATGGAACCATCTGACTTTGCCTGAGTTAGGTTTCATATTATACCTTCCATGGCGCTTTGCCGGAGCGCCAGAGATGTTCGAGCTCAGTCTTATCCCTCAGCGTATCCATGCATTTCCAGAAACCTTCGTGCTTATACGCGGCCAACTTTCCTTGAGCGGCCAATTTTTCCAACGGCTCTTTTTCCCAGGATACGTCGTCGCCTTTTATGTACCTGAAGATCTCCGGCTCCAGCACGAAATATCCGGCGTTGACCCAGCTGTTATCCCCTTTCGGCTTCTCCAGGAATGACCGGACCTTGTCGTTATCGCTTATATCGAGCGAGCCGAACCTGCCGAGCGGCTGGACAGCCGTAACGGTAGCCGATGCCCTGCTTTTTTTATGGAATTTAACGAGATTTTTTATGTTCAGGTCGCTCACCCCGTCGCCGTAAGTCATCATGAACGTCTCGTTATCTATGTATTTTTCTATCCTTTTCAGCCTGCCGCCCGTCATAGTTTCAAGCCCCGTATCGACGAGGGTTATCTTCCATGGCTCGGAAGACGTGTTATGAATGGTCGTCTTGTTCTTGGCAAGGTCTATGGTAATGTCGCTCTTGTGCAGAAAATAATGCGAGAAGTATTCCTTTATTATATACCCTTTATACCCCAGGCAGACGATGAACTGGTTGAAACCGTACCCGGAATATGTATTCATTATATGCCACAGTATAGGCTTCCCGCCGATCTCGACCATCGGCTTAGGCAGCGCTTCCGTCTCTTCGCTTAAACGCGTCCCCCTGCCTCCGGCGAGGATAACTACTTTCATCT
>JAQUSB010000054.1 GCA_028715345.1 Candidatus Omnitrophota bacterium
AGCTACATACGCAGACTTTTTGAAAACAGACGAAAAAAAGTTCGAAAATAAAAAAGTTTCCGTCACCCTGCCGGAAATCTGCGTATATAGATAGAGAGAGTGCGCGAGTGTGCGATCCCCAAGCAGAACAGCTCTAAGTTGTTGTAATAGCTTGACTTGCGATAGGTTCTATTATAGGGTTGGGTCGGCAATCAAAAAACGAGTTTTAACTATGGGCATAGCGCCAATTATTAAATCGAAAGAGAAGAAAAGATTCGTGATCTACACCCGGTGCTCGACCGACGATCAAGCGCAGGGCGATTTCACAACATTGGACGCGCAAGCGCATCACTGCAAAAACATGCTCGATGCGTTTGGCTATGAACTGGCAAGTTTTGGTAAAAATGGAATTATTAACGATGATGGATACTCCGGCAAAGATTTAAACCGGCCCGGAATCCAATCAATCCTCAAGGACATCCAGAAAAACAAATCTTTTGACGGCATCATCTTCTTTAGGCTTGACCGCCTGACCCGTAATCCACGTGACCTCTACGGCATGATCGACCTCTTCAAAGCTCAAGAGGTTGATTTTTTATCGGTTCGTGAAAATCTTGATAGCTCAACGGCAATTGGCCGCGTCGTCATTGGAATCATCGGTTTGTTATCAGCGTTCGAACGAGAACTGACCGGCGAACGCGTGAAAGCTTCCGCGATCGCAAGAGCCAGACAAGGCAGGTGGGTCGGGGGAAAACCGCCGTTCGGTTACAAACTAGTTAAAAACGGCGATCCCCTCCCCAATGGAAGGCAACCGCACAAGATCGAAGTCGATGAAATAATCGCCCCATATTTAAAAACAATTTTCCGGATGGCCGCTGACAATAAGACCCTGTCAGAAATTGGATCCCTCCTCCTGCAACACAAGGTACCCACCTCTAAAAGCATGGTATGGAGAAAACAAACGGTGGCCAAGATAATCAAGAATCCCTTCTACAAAGGCATAATTGCCTATTCAGGCGAAAAACACAAAGGCACGCACCTATCCATTGTTGATGAAGATCTCTGGGATAGAGCCAACCGAATGATTTCCGCAAAACTACCCGGGCATAAGTTCTCAAAAATATCTAAGGATTATGCTAATCGGCTTAAAGGAATCGTACGGTGCGGAAAATGTGGGAGCTATTTCGTCTCCACAATTGCCCACGGACATGGAGATAAACTCTTTTATTATTATGAGTGTAGCCGGGCGAGGCAAAAACTTGGGTGTGATGCCAAGCGGATATCCGCTACGGCATTTGATGAAGCGGTGATTGATTTCTTCAGACGGGCGTCCGAAGATCAGGATATTCTTATTAAATGCATGATAAGCGCGGTTAAAGACAGTACCGCAAAGCTGAACAGCTACGAAAAGGAAATCAAAGTAATTGAAAAGAAACTCAAGAAAGCCAAGAAGGCCGCGGAAGACCTGCTGAATCTTGCGATGGAACAAAAGATCCCGAAAGGCGTGACTTATACCGCGAAAATGACCGGCCTTGAAAAAGAGATCGCCGAATTAGAAACTAATCTGTCCAAAGTCGAAGCCCAAAGGCGGGCCGCTGATATGTCCGCCAACTCCAGCCAATACTTATATCAAACCCTGCAGTTTGCCATGAAATACATAGACGAATCCCCTGCTGATGCTCAGATCGGCTTATTGAAATCCATGATCAGGGTAATCGATATCCACGACGATCACGTGATGATGCGGCTATATGTTGGGGAACCTTCGCAGGAAATGGCCTGTCTTATAGACCCTGAAAAGCAAGGAACCCCGCCCGGTATCTCTACCGGACAGGGTTCGCCTGTGCGTCAACTATGGCGGAGAGACTGGGATTCGAACCCAGGGACCCCGTAAAGGGTCGCACGCTTTCGAGGCGTGTGCCTTCAACCGCTCAGCCATCTCTCCCGCATTATAAACTAACGATATTATACAGGATATTTGCCGTCTAGGCAAAATAAAATAGCCCTTCGACATATATAGTCAAAGGGCTCTTTTATTTGAAACCTAACCGCGTACTCTTTTTATTTCTTCGGCTCTGCCTATTTTTCTTCCGGGACTACCGGAGAAACTACGGCAGTAGCGACATCCGCTACGCCTGACGCTACCGGAGTAGCCGTCGCATCAACGAGTTCAGCGGTTCCCGGTACTATAGGATTCGCTGCGTCGCCGACAGCTTTTACCGTGGCCGGTACTACGGGAGCGGCCGCGTCAGTAACAGCGCCCACTGCCCTTGGCGCTGCGAGAACGGCATCCTCCACCGCTTTCCCGGAAGCGTCATCTGCGGCAATGGCGCATGTAACGCCAAAACCGACTACTCCCAAAACTATAAGCAATACTGCCAATAGCTTTTTCATGCTACCCTCCTTTTAGTATAACATAAGTATAGCATATGATTATAGCTTAGTCAATAAAAAATGCAATTCAAAAAACGCTCATTTTTTATTCAAAAATTTCCCGAGAGCCTCGATGCCTTTGGCTTTTACCTGCTCGCCTATATTAGCGACATATGGCTTGATCAGGTTAAGAAGTGTTTCCTGAAATCCGCCGAATTCGGGTTTTTCAAGCGTGCCCTTTATATTAAATTTAAGGCGCGCTGGGTCGATCTTGTTCAGCGCATCGCATACGACCCCTATAGGAATAAATCCTACAGCCGGAGCGGATCCTGTTTTCGGTTCAAGCGTCTGGCCGGTCAAAGTAATGGAATTCCTGGAATCGAGCGCTTCGCCGGATATCTTCGTATTGGATACGAGCGACACTCTCCCTTTGACCGTACGGACAGGGAGCGAGTCCTCATATATAAAACTTACCGCGTTAAGATCGACGTCTTTAAGCTCCACGTTACACACCGCCGTCTGGCCTGTGATGGCATGCCCTTTTGAAAATAAAAATTCGACCCTCCCGGCGGAAGCGTTATCCTTGAACAATTCCCCGCGTAAATTTATCCCGTCGAGCCTCGTACCGTTCTGCGGATCGAAGGCAACGCGCTTTAAACCGATCTTCGCGTTCTTCAGCTCCACCGGCTCCTGAGCTCCACTCGGAACGATATTTACGTGCCCGTTCATATTCAAGTCTTTTATCTCGAAGAGATACATGTCCGAAGGCGTCTTAAAATTTACTACTCTGCCCTTCGGGAGATCCTCGGTTACCCTGGCCACTTTATTCGCGGCCTTAGCCTGCGCTTGCCCGGATTTAGAGAATTTCTTTTTTATTATCGAATATACCTTGCCGAACAGGTCCCGCTTTTCGTACGCGGTTTTCCATAAACCTGCGATACCTGCTGCCGGCGGCTCGGCCGGCCCCGCAAGCCGCTGCACATTGAAGCTGCCGTCAGGCTCGCCTTCCAGGTCCAGCTCGGCTTCATTCATATTTACCGTCGAGAATACCAGCCTTTTCGAAAGAATGGCGACAGGGCTTACGCGAACGGACGCAGCGCCTATCCTGGCGATCCGTTTCTCAGGGTATTTTGGATCGAAAACTTTTAACTCTTTCATAGAAAATGAAAGCGTAAGCGGCCATACATTTATTTTTTCTACGGTTATCTTGGCGGCGCTCGTACGGTTAAGGTTATCGATTATGAACGCGCCTACGGCCGGGCTTATGACAAGGCCCACTACGACCTGGATCACGATGAGGACTACCGCCGCGATAATGATGCCGGTCAGATTTATCCTCTTCATTATGCCGGCCTTGGCGGCTTTGGGTTTTATTATGACTGATCTTATCCTGCCGATAACGGAACTTGCGCCGGGCCCTATGATATTACTTGCGCGGTACACCCTTTTTACCCATTTCGACAATGCCGTGTTCTTCATCATGCCCGAGTATTTTGCCAAAAGAGGCGCGCTGGCGCTCTTTACTATAAAATACAGCGGTATCGAAAGTATCGCCGAGAGGATGATCCCTCCCGCAACCGTGGTCCTGTTTATATCCAGGTACGCGATAACCGGGAAGTTCGTCACCAGCCTCCAGAATCCGGTCAAATAATCGGCCTTCTCCAGAAAATATACCCCGAAGCCGTCTGCCAGCTTGCTTACACCGAGAAGGTACACTGTTTTGAATATGGGCAAAGTCAATAACGTGGCCATGCGGTTGACCTTGAATATGAAGAATAGCAGCGCAAGC
>JAQUSB010000029.1 GCA_028715345.1 Candidatus Omnitrophota bacterium
CGCTGGCTGTAGACCGGGTCAATGAGAAGATAGCGTATCTATACGAACCTGCCCACCCGGCCGTGCTGCGCCTGATAAAGAACGTGATAGAAAGCGGGCATAACGCCGGTATCTGGGTCGGTATGTGCGGCGAAATGGCCGGTGATATCGTGATGACCATCATACTTCTGGGGCTCGGCCTGGACGAATTCAGCACTTCTCCGATAGCGATCCCGGAAATAAAACGCATAATAAGGGCCGTGACGCTTCGTCAGGCCAAAGAGATAGCCCAGGAGGCAATGGGCCTTAACACAGGCAAAGAGGTCGAAAAGTTCGCGAAGAAAAAATTGATGGAGATAGTGCCGGACTTGGCGATAGAAGTAGAATAGAGGTGGCTTTGCTCGATGACCCGAAACTGATAAAAAAGTATGACCGCTCCGGCATGCTCGGGACGATAGAATCGTTCCCGAGACAATGTCTTGAAGCCAAGAGCATAGGATCATCGTTCAACCTTCCCGCAAGTTACAGGACTCCGTACCGCAGTATAATATGCGCAGGTCTCGGAGGTTCTGCTATAGGCGCCGATATCCTGCGTTCTTATCTGTGGAATGAGATAAAGATACCGTTCTTTGTTAACAGGAACTACACGCTTCCCGCTTTTGCGGGCGAAGATACGCTCGTCTTCATATTCAGCTATTCCGGGAACACGGAAGAGACCATAAGTGTTTACCGTGACGCGGGAAAAAGGCTGGCTAAAAGGGTCGTTGTGACCACGGGCGGGATATTGCAGAGGCTTGCCGAAAAAGACGGCGTACCGGTGATCCCGGTGCCCGGTGGGATGCAGCCGAGGTGCGCGACAGGTTATATGTCCATACCGGTCCTTATTTTGCTTGCGAAGGTCGGGATCGTTAAGGATAATTTGCGCCAGATAGACGAGACCGTAAGGGTCCTGGACATGATCAGGCGTGAAAAAGCGGGATTTGCGGTCCGGAGTAAGAACAATATCGCGAAAAAGGCGGCCGAAGCGCTTTACGGGAAGTGCCCCGTTATTTACGGAAGCCAGGATCATACGGATTGTGTGGTTACCAGGATGCGCGGCGGATTGTCCGAAAATTCCAAGGTCCTTTCCTCCGGCAATTTATTCCCGGAAATGAACCATAATGAGATCGAGGGCTGGAGCGGCGCTAAAAAAGTATTCAAAGGTTTTACGGCAGTATTTTTAAGAGACGATCTTGACCACCCGCGGATATCGAAGAGGATGGACATAACGGCCGGCATTATTAAAAAAGAGGGGTCGGCGGTCATAGAGATCCATTCGCTGGGCCGTTCGCGGCTGGCGCGGATCTTTTCGCTCATATATATATGTGATTTCATAAGCTTCTACCTGGCTGTGCTGAACAGGGCGGATCCGACGCCGGTAGGGCGCGTAGCGGAGATAAAAAAAGCTTTAAAAAAATAAGGGGCCGGATCATGACACTTGTAATTTTAGCGGCAGGCTATGCCGTAAGGCTTCAACCATTAACGACAAACACGTCGAAATCCCTGCTTACCATAGGCAATAAAAAGATAATAGACAGGATACTCGAGAAGACGCTGGACGTAAAAGGCATCGGATCGGTATATATAATCACCAATTCCAAGTTCTTCAAGAATTTCAGCGACTGGCTGCACGGGTCCAAACATGAAAAAAAGATATCCCTGATATGCGACGGCACTACTTCCAACGAGAACAGGCTCGGCGCCATAAAGGACCTGGAGTTCATAATAAAAGAAGAAGCGATCACCGATGACATGCTGGTGGTCGCCGGTGATAACCTCTTCGAATTCGATCTGGCCGCTTTCCTGGAATTCGCCAAAGCCCGCGACGGGGTTTCAATAGCGGTGTATGACGTAGGTTCCCTGGACCTGGCGCGGAATTTCGGAGTGGTGAAGACGGACGCCGAAGGCAGGGTCGTGGATTTCGAGGAAAAACCGGAAAAACCAAAAGCGACCCTCATATCCACGGGCATATATTATTTCCCCAAAGATAAAGTTGCATTTATAAATGAATATGTTAAAATGCAGAACAAGCTTGACGCCCCCGGAAATTATATCGGGTGGCTTGCCAAACGCGATAAGGTTTACGGCTTCGCGTTTTCCGAAGATTGGTATGATATAGGCACGATGGAATCTTACAAAAAAGCGGATGAAGAATATATAAATAAGGAGAAGAAATAGAATGGCCAAGCATAAGTACCTTTTTACATCCGAAAGCGTTACAGAAGGGCATCCCGATAAAGTCTGCGACCAGGTCTCCGACAGCGTTCTGGATGAAGTTTTAAAACAAGACCCGTCCGGCCGCGTAGCCTGCGAAACATACGTGACGATGGGCCTTATAATAGTAGGCGGGGAAATAACGACCACCGCTTATGTCGATATCCATAAGCTTTGCAGAAATCTCTTAAAAGACATAGGCTACACGCATCCCAGATACGGGTTCGATTACCACACCTGCGCTATACTTAACGCCATACACACACAGTCCCCGGACATAGCGATGGGCGTAGATAAAGGAGGCGCCGGCGACCAGGGAATGATGATGGGTTATGCCTGTAACGAGACCCCGGAGCTTATGCCGCTTCCTATAATGCTCGCTCATAAATTGTGCGCGAAGATGGCGGAACTGCGCAAAAACAATACATTGAAATATCTCGGGCCTGACGGAAAAGCGCAAGTCACGGTGGAATATCACGACGGCAAGCCTGCCAGGGTGACATCGGTGGTGCTGGCCTCACAGCATACCGAAGAAGCGGTCGATAAAAAGAGCGGCCTTTTCTCCGAGAGCGCGAGAAAAGAGATCGTTGCCAAAGTGGCCAAGCCTATCCTGAAAGATTATCTCGATAAGGACACGGAATTTTATATCAACCAGACAGGCCTGTTCCTTATAGGCGGGCCGCAGTCCGATACGGGTATGACCGGCCGTAAAATAGTAGTAGATACCTACGGCGGATCGGTCGCCCACGGCGGCGGCGCTTTTTCGGGAAAAGATCCCACGAAGGTCGACCGTTCGGCGGCGTACATGGGGCGCTACATAGCGAAGAATCTGGTCGCGGCCGGGATAGCCGATAAATTGATGATCCAGCTCGCTTACGTGATCGGCCGCGCCGACCCGGTGTCGGTCATGGTCAATGCCTACGGGACGGGCAAGTTGAGCGACGACAAGATCATAAAAATAATAAGGGACCACTTCGAGCTGACCCCGCACGGGATAATAGCCGAGTTGAAATTACGCGAATCCGACGGGAACCGTTTCAGGAAGACTGCCGCTTACGGCCATTTCGGCAGGAGCGGGGACGCGTTCACCTGGGAAAAGACGGACGCAGCGAAAGACCTCAAGAAATACCTTAAATGATCGGATCGGAGACACATTATGAAGTATGACGTAAAAGACATGAAGCTGGCCGATAAGGGCCGCTTACGAATAGAGTGGGCGAATGAATATATGAAAGTGCTTTCGCTCGTCCGCAAGCATTTTAAGAAAGAAAAACCGCTAAAAGGGCTGAAGATCGCCGCCTGCCTGCACGTTACCACGGAAACGGCGAATCTCGCGTATACATTAAAAGAGGGCGGAGCGGAAGTTTTCTTATGCGCGTCGAACCCGCTCAGCACGCAGGACGATGTCGCGGCTTCTTTGGTCAGGGATTTCAAGATACCTACCTTTGCTATAAAAGGCGAAGGCAATAAGACCTATTACGGCCATATAAACGCCGTACTGGATGTAAAACCCAACATAACTATGGACGACGGCGCGGACTTAGTCTCCACCGTGCAAAAAACGAGGACCGGCCTGGTCAAAAATATCATCGGCGGCACCGAAGAGACTACCACAGGTGTTATAAGGTTAAAAAGCCTCGAGAAGCAGAACCTTCTCCTTTATCCTATAATCGCGGTCAATGAGGCGCTGACCAAGCACCTGTTCGATAATAGATACGGCACCGGACAGTCGACGTTGGACGGGATATTGCGTGCGACGAACGTGCTCCTGGCAGGATCGGACTTCGTCGTCTGCGGATACGGGTGGTGCGGCAGGGGGTTGGCAATGCGCGCCAGGGGGATGGGCGCGAACGTGACGATCGTGGAGGTCGATCCGCTCAAGGCGCTCGAAGCCGTCATGGACGGGTATTCCGTTATGCCTATAGCCGATGCGTGTAAAAAAGCCGATGTCATAGTTACGCTTACCGGCGATATAAATGTCATAAGAAAAGAACATTTCGAAAAGATGAAAGACGGCGCGATAGTAGCGAATTCCGGCCACTTCAACGTCGAAATAGACATACCGGCGCTCGAGAAGATAGCTGTGAAAAAGCGCATCGTAAGGGATTACGTCGAAGAATATACCCTTAAGTCGGGCAGGCGCGTGAACCTTTTGGGCGAGGGCAGGCTGATAAACCTCGCTTCGGCGGAAGGGCACCCGGCCAGCGTCATGGATATGAGTTTTGCCAACCAGGCCCTGGGATGCGAGTATATAGCTAAAAATCACAAGAAGCTGGAACGGAAAGTATACGAAGTGCCCGAATTCATAGACAAGAACATAGCCAAGTTAAAACTGGAATCTCTCGGTGTAAAAATAGACACCCTGACAAAAGAGCAGAGAGAGTATCTCGAGAGCTGGGAGATGGGAACGTAAGAAAGGAGAAGTTTGCAGCAATGGGTAGAAAGCCGATCGACATGGATAACCTGGTAACGGACCTCATCATGACGGATTCGCTCGATGAGAAGAAGAAGGTAGCGAAAAAGATAACGGATATAGCCTATAAGAACGGGATATTCCTTTCGAGTATAAACGAATTTTATCTCGCGCGCGGAAAAGGCGTGGTGCCGAACGATTTTACCGTCCCCGCGATGAACTTAAGAGTTCTCACTTACGACCTGGCGAAAGCTATTTTCAGGGTGGCGAAGAAGAATAACGCCGGCGCCTTCATATTCGAAATAGCGAAATCCGAAATGGGTTATACCAACCAGCCCGCGGTGGAATATACGGCCGTATGCTTGGCCGCCGCCGTAAAAGAAGGATGGTCGGGCCCGGTATTCGTACAGGGAGACCATTTCCAGGTGAACGCGAAGAACTATAAAGAGAATCCCGAAAAAGAGCTCGACAGCCTCAAGGCCCTCATAACCCACGCGCTTGAAGCGGGTTTCTACAATATCGATATAGATTCATCCACGGTCGTAGACCTGTCGAAGTCCAGTATAAAGAAGCAGCAGGAGCTGAATTACGAGATCTGCGCCAAACTCACCAATTTTATCAGGCAGAACCAGCCTCGCGGTATAGAGGTTTCTGTCGGCGGCGAGATAGGCGAGGTCGGGCATCAGAATTCCACGCCCGACGACTTGCGCGCGTTCATGACCGGGTATAACGAGCGCCTCCGCAAAGGGCGATGCGGCATATCGAAGATAAGCGTACAGACAGGGACATCGCACGGCGGTGTGGTCCTGCCGGACGGAAGCATAGCGAAAGTCAAACTCGATTTCGAGACACTGAAGACATTGTCCAGGATCGCCCGCGAAGAGTACGGGCTTTCGGGCGCTGTCCAGCACGGCGCGTCGACTCTGCCGGATGAGGCATTCGGCAAGTTCCCCGAAGAGGGGACGGCGGAAGTCCACCTTGCAACGGGTTTCCAGAACATGGTTTACGACAGCCCGCACTTCCCCAAAGAGCTGAAGGCAAAGATATACGATTGGGTGAAGAAGAACCTCGCTTCGGAGAAGAAGGCCGACCAAACCGAAGAGCAATTCCTTTACAGCGCCAGGAAAAAAGCGCTGGGGCCTTTCAAAAAAGAGATAATGGGATTACCTGCCGAAGTCAGGGGGGCGATATCCAAAGAGATAGAGGCAAAATTCGAATTTCTTTTCGAGAAGCTCAATGTCCGTAACACCAGAGAGATCGTGAATAAAAATACGACATTGAAACGTGTGATATCCAGGAAGGGCGCGGGAACTCACGTTGAGATGGACGGAGAGGGAGCGGATTAAGCTTTAAGGAAATATCTGAAACTGCGCGGACGTGTAACACGCCCGCGCAGTTTTTTTATGCCCGTTTATTCATTAAATAAATGCCGATGGCGCCGAAGACTACATTGCCCAGCCATGCCGCCATTATCGGCGACAATATCCCGGCTTTGCCGAAAGCGATGCTTATGGCTATGGAGGCGTAGTATAAGAGGCCTATGGCTATGGACATTCCCACGCCTATCATCACCCCTCCGCGTGTAGTTATCAGGGCAAAGGGGGCCCCTATCAGGATTATTATCAGGCTTATCACGGAGAAAGAGACCTTTTGGTAGAGATCGACGAGCAGGCTCCTCGTAAGGCGCGTGCCGGTCCCCCTGAAATTTTTAATGTAATTTTTAAGCTCCGCGTAGCTCATATATTCCGAATGCCATTCGTTATAAGCGAAATCGCGCGGCCTTTCTTTTATTGGTATGATCTTTTCCTCGGAGAATACGGGCTCGCTCAATATCTTGCCGGAGTTGTCTATCTTCCAGGTGATCACCTTATAGAATTTCCATGAACTGCCCGTCCATACCGCCGCCTGCGCGGTCGTCTTGGATATGAGGTTCTGCGACTTGTCGTGCTGGTGGATTATGATGTCGGTGAGAAGTTTCTTTTCCGTGTCGTAACGCCTCGCGAAGACAATCCTATTGCCGGTGCCGTATACGGCCACGTTATCGACCACCTGCTGGGTGCTTGCTCGCTTATTTTTCTCCAGCTCCTCGCGCCTTATCATATTGGCGACTTTAGAGCTCGTAGGCACTATCTTGTCGCTTATGATGAATGACGCAGTGCTTATTATGATACCGAGGATGATTATAGGGGACATTATGCGCCACAGGCTTATGCCGCTGGACTTCATTGCCGTTATCTCGTTATTCTTGTTCAGGTTGCTCAGGATGAATATCGATGAGAGGAGTACGGCCATCGGAGTGACCTGCAATACGATGGTGGGGCAGTAGTATACGTAGAAAGCGGCTAAAGAAGAGCCGGGTATCTTATATTTGACTATATTCTCTATGAAGGAGAATATGTCGATTATCACGGCCATTATGGTAAATATGAAGACGCACCAGATGAAAGGCGACAGGAACCCTTTTACCATGTATCTATCGACGATCTTCATTTTTTACATTCCCCGCGCTAAAGTTATGCAGCGCACTTCTTTTGCCCCTGCCTCTTTCAATGCCTTTGCGCACTCGCTCAAAGTGGCGCCGGTCGTCATCACGTCGTCGACAAGCAGGATCGAGGAGCCGTTAAGCGATCCCTTATCTCTTACTTTGAATACGCCTGTGAGATTCGTAAGCCTTTCGGCGCGCGGCAGTTCATTCTGCCGCTTTGTCCTGGCAGATTTCTCCAGGGGCTTTACGATAGGTATCATGAATTCCCTCGATATGGCCGAAGCGAGTATGCCGGATTGATTATATTCTCTTTCGTTAAGCCAATCGTTATATAAAGGCACGAACGTTATGAGATCTGTGCCTTCGATAATGTTTTTATTGTCTTTGATGAAACCGGTCATCGTATCGCATAATACGGATGAGAGGCTGAGTTTGCCT
The DNA here is from genome assembly GCA_028715345.1 of Candidatus Omnitrophota bacterium. Lineage (GTDB taxonomy): Bacteria > Omnitrophota > Gorgyraeia > 2-01-FULL-45-10 > 2-01-FULL-45-10 > FEN-1322. Next base: position 7,569 of record JAQUSB010000029.1, read on the forward strand.
TTATATTTGAATTGCTGTATCAACTCTTTCAGCACGCCCTCGTAAAGGCAGGCCGACCATGCCCTGTCGAAGGCGAAGCGGGTTATTTTGCATTCCTCGCATATATCGTCTACGGAAGTTACCGAACGTCCGCACGACGGACAATAAGGCTTCGGATTCCTCTTTATCTTTGTTTCGCAAATATTGCATAAACCCGTCCTTGTCATAGGGTCTATGGCGGATCTGCAGGCCGCGCAGTGGATGGGGTATAAGAGATTTATGAAATTTTTGGCGATGACAGTTATCGGCTGAGCCATAGGACAATATAATATCACGGCCAAAGCGCCGTTGTCAAACCTCGCATTAATCCTTGCTTTATTCGCGATACAGTATTAAAATATTTTACAAAATAATGCCGGTGTGCGGCAGTGGAAAACCCCGGGGTAAGATGCCTAAGAATAACTGGAAAAGATTGGGAAAAACAAGGCGCGCGGGAGTCCTGGCGCCTTTATTTTCCATATATTCCGAAGACAGCGCCGGCATCGGCGATCTTGACGACCTGAAGCTTATGATCGATTGGTGCAAAGACTCAGGTCTTTCCACATACCAGCTATTGCCGATGAATGAAGTGGGCCCTACCTTTTGTCCGTATGACGCGGTCAGTTCCTTTGCCCTCGAGCCTATGTATATATCGCTGAAGAGCCTTCCAGAGCCGGACGATAAGGCCGCAAAATCACGCTTTTCCGCTTTAAGAAAGAAGTTCCCCGCTGGAGGAAAGAACGTAAATTACGGGATAAAAGAGGCCAAGAGAGAGCTCTTGTGGCAGGTATTTTCAGGCCATAAAAAAGGCCGCAAGAGCGCCGAATTCGAGAAGTTCCTGTCCGAAAACGGATACTGGATAAACGATTTTGCCGTATTCAAAGTGCTGAAGGCCTGCCATATGGGCAAGCCCTGGTATGAATGGGCCGACGGGTACCGCGACCGCGATCCCGAAATGCTCGCCGTTTTCACGGAAGAACACGCCCCTTATATAGAATTCGAAAAATGGATGCAGTGGCTCGCTTTTAAGCAGTTCAAGGCCGCGAAAGATCACGCCGCTTCTAAAGGCGTATTTATCTGCGGCGACCTTCCTATACTTACCTCAAAAGACAGCGCCGACGTTTGGGCGCACAGGGAATTCTTCAAACTCGACTTTCTTGCAGGAGCGCCGCCGGATATGTATTGCGCCAAAGGCCAGAGGTGGAGCATGCCCACATATGACTGGGGCGCTATCGCCGATGACGGATACAGGTACCTTAGAGAGAAATTGAGGTATGCGGAAAATTTTTATGACATGATAAGGATAGACCATGTAGTCGGCCTGTTTCGCATATGGAGCATTCCGGCGAATTCGCCCGCGGAAAACGAAGGGCTGAACGGGTTTTTCGACCCCGCGGATGAGAATGTTTGGGCACAGCATGCCAAAACCATATTATCCGTAATGCTCGAGGGCACCTCGATCTTATTTTGCGCGGAGGACCTGGGCATGATACCGAAAGATTGCCCGGCCACGCTGAAAGAGTTCGAGATCCCCGGCAACGAGGTCCAGCGATGGGTGAAAGACTGGGCGGTGACGCACGATTTTCTGGCGCCGAAAGATTACAGGCTCTTCTCGGTGGCGATGCTGTCTACGCACGATACGACGAACTGGGCGGCGTGGTGGGAGAACGAAGCGGGCACGATTGACGGGGCCTTGTTCGACAGGCGCACCGCTAATAGAGGGATAGATTGCGAGAACGCCAAGCGCAGGCTTTTTGACCCGGCTCTCTCTAAGCACGGGAGGCTCAGATGGCTTAAGAGCGTTGTGTCTGCAGATGTTTTGGCGGAAGCGTTGGGGAAGAGGCGGGAGGAGATCGCCGATTTTATCGAAATGTACCAGAATACGTATCTTGAGAAGGAAAAACTCTGGGAACGATTCGGCTTAAAGGGCCCCATGCGGGAGAAGTGCGATAGCTCGATAATTGCCGCGGCGCTTTCTTTCACTCTCGGCTCGAGGTCGATATTCTGCATAGAGCTCCTGAATGATTACCTGTATATGGACAGCGCTTTCGACGGCGACCCATATGAGATAAGGATAAACAAGCCGGGCACGGTCAACAAAACGAACTGGTCTATGGTGATCCCGGTTTCCCTGGATGAGATGTTGAAAAGCGGCCTTAAGACGAATATAAAGAAGATGGTAGTCTCTGCGGATAGGGTATAGACGATCTTTATAACTTGCGCAAGGTATTGTTTTATTATAAAATAGTTAAATTATGAAAAAGGCAAAACAGGAAAACTTCATCGTGTTTTTCGATTTCGACAACACGATAACGACGATAGACGTAATAGACGATATGCTTGAGCGCTTCTCCGGGGACGACAAGTGGAAAGACCTGGAGGAGAAATGGCGCCGCGAAGAGATAGGCTCGCGGGAATGCCTTAAAGGGCAGGTCGAGAGCATAAAAGTGGGCAGGGAGAGGCTCGATAGTTACCTTTCCACCGTAAAGATAGACCCGTACTTCAAGAAACTTCTCGGTTTTTTCGGATCCCGCAAGATCCCCGTCCTGATAGTCAGCGATAATTTCGATTACATGCTTAACGGTATATTGGAACGGAACGGTATAACGGGGATGGAAGTGTACTGCAATAAAGTGGATATCGCCGGCGAAAGGTTCAGCCCGAGTTTTCCGTATTCGAACAGTGATTGCGGTGATTGCGCGAATTGCAAGAAGACGCATCTTTTAAAAAAGAGAAAAGACGGCATGAAGGCCGTTTATATAGGAGACGGGAAATCCGATGTCTGCGCCTCGAAGGTATCCGATCTCGTATTCGCTAAAGGATACCTGAAGGATTTATTTAAAGAGGAAGGTCTGCCGCATGTCGCGATAGACGGGCTCAAAGACGTATATGACTATTTCGAAAGGATTTTGGCATGAGTAAAGTTAAAGAAGCTGACCCGGTAATGAGCAAAAAACAGATATCAAAAGACGAACTTTTAAAGCTCGAATCTCAATATTGCTCATGGGGCGACACCGTACACTACGTAGAGAAGCCGAATATATTTACACGCTGTAAAGGGTCGTATCTTTATGACGACTCCGGCACCGAATATCTCGACCTGCAGATGATATATTCGGCCGTAAATTTCGGATACGGCAACGAGCGGCTCAATAATGCGCTAAAAAAACAGATCGATAAATTACCTCAGCTCGCATGTCAGTATGTCCACGAGGAGAAGATACTTCTCGCTTCCCGACTCGCGCAGAGGATGGAGACGACTTTCGAAGAGAAGGGCAGGGTCCATTTCAATGTCGGTGGCGCGCAGGCCCTGGAGGATTCGCTCAAACTGGTCCGTAATAATACGGGCAGGAGCTTAGTATTCGCTTTCATGGGCGGGTATCACGGCAGGACGCTCGCGGCATCTGCCATTACATCGAGTTTTCGTTACAGGGAAAGGTACGGCCATTTCGGCGACAGGGCGCTATTCGTCCCGTTCCCGTATTGTTTCAGGTGTTTCTACGGTAAGAAACGCGATAGCTGTAACTTATTCTGTTTAAAGCAGTTCGAGAAACTGTTCGAGACGGAATATTACGGGGTGGTCGATAAAAAGACGAACCTATGCGAGTTTTCCGCTTTCTATATCGAGCCTCTCCAGGGCACCGGCGGATACGTGGTCCCGCCGATGGAGTATTTCATCGAACTTAAGAAAGTGCTCGACCAATACAAGATACTGCTCGTAGACGACGAAATACAGATGGGATTTTTCCGCACCGGCAAATTCTGGTCGATCGAACATTTCGGCGTGACGCCGGATATATTGGTATTCGCGAAAGCGCTGACTAACGGGCTCAATCCGTTATCGGGCGTTTGGGCGAAAGAATATCTCATCTCCCCGAAAGTATTCCCGCCCGGTTCGACGCATTCCACATTCTCATCTAATCCTCTCGGCACCGCAGTAGGGCTTGAGACGATGAAGCTGATCGAAGAATCGGACCTGGCCAGGGAGCTGCCTAAGAAGGGCAAATATTTTGTCTCGCGCCTGAAAAGTCTGCAGAAAAAATACCCGGAAATAGGCCATGTGGACGGCTTGGGGCTCGCGTTAAGAATAGAGATGTGCCAGAAAGACGGGTATACTCCTAACAAGAAATTGACCGATGCCATAGTCGATATAGGTTTAAGCGGCAAGCTGTCCGCCGGCGGTAAGACGCGCGGCCTTATCCTCGATGTGGGAGGCTATTATAAGAACGTCTTTACCCTGGCCCCGTCGTTTTACATTACGGAGAAAGAGATAGATCTCGGGGTGGACCTTTTCGAAGAAGCGGTGGCGAAAGCGCTCAAAAAAGTTTGAAAAAAACTAACTTTTTTGCCATTGACTTGCACCTGTTTGTAGTGTATACTTTCTTCAAAATGAGAAAGCTAACATATCTATCCATAATAGTTTGCGCAGCCTCCCTGGCCTTTTTATTTCCCATTAACGCAACTGCGCAAAACATACCTCCCGGAGCCGATACAGAGGCTTCCGCCAGAAGGTTCCAGGACGAGTCCGAACGCCGCGCCGCCGAACTTTTGACCAAAAAACAAAAAGCGCCGAAGATAGACGTCCAGGAGAAGAAGGCGCCTGCCCCTATGGTATCCGAAGTTACCTTCGTTTTGAGAGACCTGAAGATAACCGGCTCGACGATATTCACGCACGAAGACCTCCTGCCGTTATATCACAAATACATAGACAAAGAAGTTTCCTTCAAAGAGATCAACGGCATCGTCGAACAGATAGCGAATAAATATAAGGCACGCGGGTTCCTCACCACTAACGTTTACATTCCCGAGCAGCAGGTCATGGGCGGCGTCGTCGAGATAAAGATACTTGAAGGCAAAGTGGGCAAGCTGGTCATAGAGGGCAACAAGTGGTCCACGAAATCGCTCATCCAGAAATACATACACTCAAAAAAAAATGAATTATTGAACATTTTCACCCTCCAGCGGGACCTCCTTAGGCTTAACCAGAATTCAGACCTTGACGTAAAGACCGTAATAGAATCGGGCGAAGAACCCCAAACTTCGGATATAATTCTGAAAGTTGAAGATAAATTCCCGTATCACGTTAGCGTCGGATCCGACAATATGGGCACGCGATTTACCGGTAAATACCGGGGATCCGCGTCTTTCAGGGCCACGAATTTCACCGCCAATAACGACTTTGTCTTCTTCAATTCGGTCGCTACCGCCAATTCGGGAGGCCAATTCGTCACTTATATGGTGCCTGTGACCACTTCAGGGATAAAAGCAGGGTTCGATTTTTCGTATTTTACCTCAAAAATAGGCCGCGAATTCCGGGATTTTGACATAGTTGGTAACACGCTTAACTATATTCCCCATGTTACGGGCGAAATATACCTGGGCGAAACGATGCAAATTTCAGCGGATGCGGGGCTTAACATCAAATCCACTTATAAATCGGTCAATAGCAATACTACCGTGCAGGAGCAGCTGCGTATACCATATTTCAGGATGGATATGTCCAGGATGGATTCTTTCTTAGGCGGCGGCCAGACCGTCTTTTCGCCTCAAATAGAGTTAAGCATAGGCAATGGTTTTCTTGGCGCGTCGTTTGAAGACAACCCGAAAGCTTCCAGGGCCGGCACGTGCGGTTACTATTTTAAATATACTCATACGATTAGGCGCATACAGCGCATGCCATGGGAAAGTTATATTTCATTGCGCCACCAATTCCAGGCAGCAAATCATACGCTTCCCTCCTCAGAGCAATTCCAGGTTGGAGGTATGAACACTGTCAGAGGATATCCGGAAGGCGATTATCTCGGTGATATAGCGGCGACTGTAAGCACTGATTGGGTTTTCCCGATGTACCTGATCCCAAAAGATTATAAATTACCGCGCGATCCAACGCCTCTGAGAAATGAGATACAGCCGGTTATATTTATGGATTTTGGCGGAGGCGGTCTACTCAGAACGTTCTCAGGTGAAATGACGTATAAATATCTCATGGGCGTAGGGGGCGGGGTCAAGATCAATCTTTACAACGCATTTAACGTGCGCTTAGAGTGGGCGCAGGCCATAGGTTCCGATCCCACGGCCAATTCCGGTCCGTCAAGTTTCCATATGACCGCAAATTTCGAAATATAACCCCTTTCTTATTCTATAATTCTACGAATTCCCGTCGGTAAATTCATCTCAAAAAACCCATAATACCTTCCGTTAAGTAGGAAAAAGTTAGCTCAATCTCTATTGTATATTGTAATATATATGTTATACTTATAGTAGACATAAATATAACAATAATGATTATAGAGCACTTAACCGGAAAACCCAGATGAAGCCCAAACTATTGTTCCTCACAGTCCTGGCATTCGCTATGATAGGCGCAACGATTGCGTTCGCGTTACCGCAAGACGCGAGAGTTGAGAACGGTAGTGTATCCATAGAGACCTCAGGTTCCACGATGAATATCACCGCAAGCGATAACGCCATCATTAACTTTTCATCATTCAATATAGCGCAGAATGAAACAGTAAATTTTATACAGCCTGCAAATAATGCCGCGTGTCTTTCAAGAGTCACAGGACCTGATGCAAGTGTTATCGCGGGAACTTTATCCGCAAACGGAATTTTATTTTTGATAAATCAAAACGGAGTTACTTTCACACCAACCGCAAATGTTAACGTGAACACTCTTGTCGTTTCAACGCTCGATATCGCCAGCAGTAATTTCATAAACGGCAATTACGAACTTATCAGAAACCAGGATTCGAAGTACGCCAAAGTTTTGAACCAGGGAACTATTAACGCGAATAATATCGCGCTGATCGGTTCGGCTGTCGAAAATCGCGGGATAATTGTAGCGAGAGCGGGGACCGTGCATCTTGTGAGCGGCGACAGGACAGTCGTTACGTTCGATATGCAGGGTTTCCTGGGGGTTGCGGTAACGGAAGAGACTTCCGGCAAAGTCATCGATAGCGAGGGTAATACGGTTAAGGACGCCGTGCTCAATTCAGGCACCATAGAGGCCCATCAGGTCTATATGACCGCCCAGACCGCAAAAGATATATTCGAGAATGCGGTAAATAATACCGGTATCGTAAAGGCAACTAAGGTCATAAACGAGAACGGTATGATAAAGATCGTCGCTAATGATAATATCATGATCAATGGTATAATGGAAGTGTATGGTAATATTGTTATAAATACCTCCGCGAAAGTGACAATAGGAGGTACGCTTATAACGAACGGCGGAGCTGTCTTTATTGGCAATGAAACTCAGCCTAGTTTTATCAGTTTAATGGGCACAAATCTAGTTAATATAACAGCTTTGTCTCCCAAAGTCGAGATATACAGGCCAGATTCGTTATATATCGAGAACCTCACCGAAAATGGCCCTTATATTAATATAATGGGAGAAGGCATAGACGTAAACTATCTGAAAACAGCCGATTTAAC
>JAQUSB010000030.1 GCA_028715345.1 Candidatus Omnitrophota bacterium
TCAGCAAGTAGCCGGCGCGGGCGCGCCGCCGGAAAAGCCCTCTATGGCGCAGGTTCCTTTCCTGCCGCAGACAGCAGTACAAGGCGGGCTTAATCTGATGTCGGTTCCTCCGGAGAAAACGCCGGCTGAAGCGCCATCCAAGGCAGCTGAGATTGTGCCGGTAGCTGATCTGAATCCCGGCACCTACATATACCGTTTTCAGGATAAGGACGGAACTTATATTTCGCGCGAATACGATCCGAGAGGCGACGGCCTGTGGAACATCTACGAATTTGCCGAAAACCCGAACGGCCCCGGCACCCGCGGCAGACTTATAGAGGTAAGAGGCGGCGTCGTAATAGAGCCGGGCAAAGAGTCTCCGACAAGCGGCGAGACATTCAAAGACCCCGGGACTGTAATAATAACCGTCGGCTACCACGACAAAGAAGCCAATGACAATATGAATAAACTCCTCGGCGTAAGCGGCGTAGAATACCGCGCCTGGGAGTGTCTCGATATAGATATGAACACGATCCCCGGCCTCAGCGATAAAACCAAAGCCGATATGACCGCCTCCAGAGGCAAGGCTGTGATAAGTTCCGCGACCGACACCGACATAGTTCTTACGCGCAAACTTTCGTCAGAGCCTTACAAGGGTTACGTGAAAAAATCCGAGATATGGGTAAGGAAGGACGGTAGATCCGTCACCGAAGAGTATACATATATCGGCAAGAACGGCCGCGCAGTCCTTTCATACTGGACTGTGATAACGAAGCCGGGCAGGGTGTTTGCGGCGCGCGAATTTTACGATAACGGTCAGATAAAGTGCGAGGAAGAATGGGTATCACCGGGCCTTAATGATGACAAGACGGCCTTAAGAGGCACTTTCGGCAAAGACATGTATCTTGCGGCGAGGAAATATTACGACGAGGCCGGTAAGGAGATAAAGACCGAGAAGGAAAAAGCACCGGTAGCAGCGGCTGTAACGACGGAAAAGGCTGCGCCCGCTCCGGTGAGAGCGCCCGTTTTACCCGCGAAGCATCCCGCGGTAGTGAAGCATAAAGCGGTTGTAAAATTGGCGGAAAAGCCTGTCGAGGCGGTAAAGCCTGAGATCGCCAAACCGCATATAGGCGGCGGAGCCGCAATGGGCCCGGGCGCTGTCGGAGCCGGTCCGGGAGCCGGAACACCGCCTCCTACCAAGAAGACAGAGAAACCTGTTATTGCCGCAGTTCCGGAGACGAAACCTGCCGCTACGGTTGCCAAAAAGCCTTTGAAGGAAGAAGCCCGTCCGCAGGAGACGCCTGTTACCGCCGAAGGATCGGAAGAAGCCGCGGCGAGGGCTAAACGCATCGCGGAATACGAAAAGGAGTTTGCGCTCTACGCTCAATATTTTGCCGCAAAAGATTTCGACAAAGCCGTGGCGCATCTAAATAATTGTGTCGACATCGTGACTGATTTTATAAGCGAAGGTGAAAAGGGCTGGGCTAAAGTGCCCGAGCAGTTAAATAAAGAATATTCCAATATCGCGGAAGCCTATAAGGCAGCTTATCCGGCGGATTACCAGAGGCTATTGCGTATATATAATGAAAATGTAGAATATTTGACGAAGCGCGGCGAAGAATATATCGCGGCGGATAAAGCGGGAGATTTTGAAAAAGCGCGCCTGATCACGTTCAACTCAATGACATCTATACAATATCTGATAAGCGCCGGTGCTTTGATTATAAACCCCAATCTTAGGACATTGCTGAAAGACTGGAAAAACCTGTCCGAGATCCAAAGGGATAAAGATGTGGCGGCATCAAGCCCTACGGAAAGAATAAAGCGCATGGCGAAAGCCGCTGCGGAGATGTCCGCTCCGTTTACCGCGCCGCAGAAGACATCATTGGATTATTTCGTAGAACTCATGAAAGCTCAAAGGCTGGAGCGATACCTTAGAGAGTACAGGGCTTATTCGGCTCTTTTAAAAGCAAACGATCACGAGCAGGCTTATGGCCGCCTGGAGAATTGTATAACCATAATAGATGAGATCGTGAAGGACGGCGGTGACGAATGGGCAGGGCCGCTCGGTCAGTTAAAAAATATGCGGCCGGAAGAGAAAAAGATAGCCGCTGCCAAAGCCGAGAAGGAAGCCGCCGCTAAAGAGGCCGCTATCAAAGAAGCCGCTGCTAAAAAGCCCGCGGTTGTTCCCGAACCTGTTAAGGAGCAGCCGAAAGCTGCCGTACCCCAGCCTGTCAAAGAGCAACCGAAGGTTACCGCCGCCCCTCAGAAGATATCCATTACCGAGAGATGGGGGCATCGTTTTGAAGTAACTTCTGACGGCTCGAAACTGAATGTTTATGTAATGGATCCGGCTACCGGCAAATTAGATAAGTGGATAGGATCTCATACGGGCTTTACTCGCGCAGCTGACGGGACTATTACAAATTACGGATCGCTTTATGAATCTGCAGGGTATAAGAAGGAATATATAGACGGCAAGCCTGTCAATGTCATGTACAGGCAATTTGCTTATAACGATAGCGTTGAACCCGAATGGCGCGGTAAGACTATCGTCGTATCGGAAAGCGATCCTACCGTAATATTGCGCACCCTGGCCGATGGCGATATCGTTACAATCGATGAGGGTAAAGTGTACAGGACGGCAGATTACAGAGATCTTGCCGGAGATATCTCCGCTACGGCCGAGGCCATCGAACCGGATGTAATAGAATTCCTTAAAAAGAACAAAGCGCCGGTGCGGGAAGAAAGCGTTAAAAAGCTTTCCAAGTTTTTCGCAACCTATGGTGTTTCACATGCCAAGCTCCTGCCGGAGTTGAAAACGTATATACAGCTGCTATCTTTGCAGCGCGCCCCTATCGATGCGTTCCGTGATGAGGTTACTAAAACCGAAGGGGAAAAATCAGAGGAGCTGCAATTTGCAAATCCCTGGATACAGCATATTACAATACTCCCGCTCAAAGAGATGGAGGCCATAGAGAAGATACTGGTTGAGTGCGGAATGACGCCCGAGGATCTCGGCCTCTACAGTTTCTTCGCGAACCTGAGATTAAATGCCGTTAACTTTAGGCAGGAGATCACAGGCAATGTGCCTATCTCGCTTAGGGGCGCGACAAAACATATGCTTGCGATCACCTCGGACATGGATGCTTTCACAAGGAGATGGCTTGACAGGATGAAAAGGTCGGCGGCGATCCTCAGCGAGTATTATAAGAGGCCGATGAATTTCAATGATCCGTTCGACCTGGGCCTTATCGTCCAGGGGGAAGTCAATCTTCCCGGCAACCTGTTTACTACTGAGGACACTAGTCAAGATAACAGGAGTTTTATCGATAAAGTATGGGCCATGGCGGTCGAGGACAGATTCTTTATAGACTATGTAGAGATGGAAGGCGTTATCGATGACAGGATCGAGTATGAGATCATAAACGGGCCCGGTACTTATTGGCGGGCATCCGAGGAAGAAAGGAGCAAGTCATTTATAACCCCGGCGGCCAAAGAAAGGCTGGAGCGGCTTTTCTCCGCTGAAGAGCTCTCGGCGCTGCAGCAAAAATACCGGGGCTTCCACATAGTGAAGCCGCAAAGCATGATGGACGCGATGACGCTGATATGCGTGAAATTATACGGCAAAGATCTTAACCTGGGAGAGAACGATGATAAGGCGGTCATTCTAAGCTGGTTCAGGTCCGCCTATATAAAAGAACTTGGCGCTGATCCGCTCAAGAAACTGGAAGATCTTAAGAAGCAAGTAGATATTATGGTTGAGATAAAAGACGTCGTAGTAGGCCGCTATGGGGTTGTTACCGAGTTAGATATAAAGAAAGAAAAGCTTTCCGGACATAAAGAATTCCTTGAAGCCAGGCTGCGCGCCCCGGGCCTTACGTTCGCTGACAGAGAAATGGCATCAGCCTTGCTCAAAAAAGAGATCGAAACGAAAAAAGAGATAATAGAGTACGGCCGTTTATCTTACTGGGCACAGTTTGTTCAAAGATATTCCGCAGATATAAAGAGGCTCGGCATGACCGCTCCTCAATTCCTATCCGCCATCTTCAAAGCCGAAAATGCGATAAGGACGACGAGCGGCGTAAAAGGCCTGATGGAGAATGAGAAGACCGCCGAAGGCCGCAGGATGGCGATCGCGCTCGATCTTTTGATATACGACAAGCTTTCGGGGTGGGCCGACTATTTCAATACCGACGGCACTATAAAAGGCAAGACGAAAGCCGAACAGGACGCCAACAGAAAGCACATAGACGATATATTCGAGATCGCCGTTAAACTGGGAGAACAAAAGATACGCGTCCTCGAAGGCAGAGATAAATTTGCCGAAGGCCGCAGGATGGGCATAGCGATGGCCATGGTAAAAGGCGCTATCGACGCGGCCAAAGGGATGAACCCGTCAGACTGGGTCAACTACTTCAATGCCGACGGGTCCGTAAAAGATGATGCCGCGAGAACCAACGTTACCTCCATATTTGCCATCGCCGAAAAACTGGGCGAGCAGAATGTGGAGTCTTTATCAGGTGATGCGATATTGATAGAAGGACGCAGAGTGGGTATAGCGATGGCCCTGGTGCAGGAAGGCATGTCCATGCGCAACCGATCTGGCAGGCTCTACAAATACCATTCCGACTGGTCCGTATATATAAGAAGGGACGGCGAGAAACTGACCATAAGCGACGAATCCAAAGAAGACATAAACGACATATTCCGGCTTGTGGAGGACAAAAAGGCTTTGAGCGACGAAGCCGTAAAAATGTATACGCGCAAGAAGACATTAGCGGACATTACTATAGGTGACAGGACAAATGTCGCGATGAGGCTGGTCAAAGGCTTCAGGACTATGCGGGAGAAACGCAAAGAAACGCCTCAGAAGCCCCAGCCTGCGGAGCCGCAGAAGATCCAGCCTCCGGCTAAGCAAGCGCCGGCGGGTAAAGTGTCTCTGGCGGTCCCGCCAATATATGCTTTATTTATGGCAAATTTATTCGGCGCTCAACCCGGTGCCGAGGCTCCTGTCGTCGAACCGAAAGATTATCCTGTCTGGGGACTTTCGCCCGCTACGAATCCTGATAATGCGCGCGAGTATCTTGAACTGGGCGCTTTATCAGGCGCGAACCGAGGCGGCGGCTATGAAAGCTCGAAACCGGTCATCACCCCTCATGCCAGTTTCCTTGCCTTAGACGTGGCACCGCAGGAAGCAATGCGCAATATTAAGGAAATGGTAAAGCGTTACCCCGGACTGGTCGGACGATACGGATTAAAAGACTCGGTGAACGTAAAAACCGGCACGGTATCGGAAGCGTATCTGGCGCTGGACCAGAGCATGAGCTTTATCGCGGCGGCGAATTATCTTACAGACGGCGCCGTGCAGAAGGCGTTTGCCTCGAGCGCCACGGTCAAGCCTGCGCTCAAACTGCTTGACGAAAAATTCGATAAGTTATCGGCGCCTTCGGGTCTCTCGCTCGAGACGAAGCTCTCGGAAGAGGACAGAAAACAGCTTACGGAACTCGCGCGTCTTACCTGGCAGTATTTCAATCCTACCGTCGTAACTAAAGAGACTAACTGGCTGCCTCCGGACAGGATTACCACGGCGGACGGAACAGCAGGTTATACGTCCATTACGAATATCGGCTTATATCTTATGAGTATTACTGCCGCCGAAAAACTCGGCTTTATTACGAATGACGAAGCTAAGACAAGGGTGTCAAAAGTTCTGGCGGTGCTGGCGGAGCTCGACAAATGGAACGGCCTTTTCAGGAATTATTACAGGACGGCGAATCTTTTGTCCGTTTCGGCAAAAGACAAATTTATTTCCAGCGTCGATAATGGATGGCTTGCGGCGGGCCTTATAGTCGCGGCCGAGTCTTATCCCGATCTTAAGAAGGAAGCGCAGACCTTTGTCGATAATATGGAATTCGAGCGTCTCTATGACCGTTCGGCAGGGAAGCTCAGGAACGGATACGACGAGAAAAAAGGGCCTACATCTTCGCATTACGGACTTATTTATACGGAAATACGGCCTACTTTACTTATCGCTATAGGTAAGGGCGATGTGCAGGCCCGAGTTTGGAAAAATACGAGCAAGACTTTACCCGCAGGATGGAACTGGCAGGCCCAGCGGCCGGAAGGCGATTACTATAAATACACCGCTACCATAAACGGTAAAAAAGAGACGATATATTTCATACCTTCATGGGGCGGCAGTATGTTCGAAGGTCTTATGCCTAACCTCGTATTGGATAATAAGAAGTTTTCGCCGCAAGGTTATGCGTTGCAGGACGCGGTATATTTGTTCAGGCAAAAATATTTCGCTACCGGAGAAATAACGGCACAGCCGGCCGTACCTGCAGTAACAGTTCCAAAGGCAGAACCGCAAGCTAAACCGATCACGCCGTTTGAGACGATGCCTCCTGCGCCTTCAGCCGAACCGGCGAAACCGAAGGCCGTGACGCCTCAAGCCGAGCCTGCGGCTCCTCCGGCTAGAGTTTTTCCGGCGAAGGTCGCGCCTGTGCCTGTTGTGAAACAGCCGATTTCGGCGGCGGACAAAGCGAAATTTGCAGAAAACAGCGAAGAATATTTTGCCAATCTGAACTGGCTTGAAAAATATTTCCCGACAGATACGCAGGACGAAATAGATATATTGAACGGTACACAGGGCGCTATGGCGGACGATCTTATGAACGATCCGTCCATATGGGCGCCCATTTTCATGAGCGCCAAAGGAAAACTTGATACGCCCGAGCAGAAGAAGAACGCCGAAGCGCTGTTTAAAGGATTGTCGCCCAAGGTTACGGCGGAAAAAGATAAAGGCATTTACCGCAATGTCCGCGATGCGATAGACCCTATGCTTAAAGGCAAGACCGGCCAGGAAATATTGCCCGGTTACGAAGAAGTAGGAGCCGTAGAGGGGACCGAGATATGGATCGCTAAGGACCTTTATGAAAAGAGATCGATGGGCCTTGTGTCCGACTGGGAAGAGAATTTTAAACCGGATGGCACCGTCCGGGATGCCTCTCAACCGGCTATACTTAAAGAGCTGTTTAGAAAGGCCGGCGCTCTAATCCTTGCCATGGGCAAAGTCCCCATGCCGAGCGCGGATAAGGCCGGTATCGCGATGAACGTAGCCAGGGATAAAGAGGAAAAAGGCCTGACCCAGTGGATAAAGGACGGGCTTATTAATGACAATAAAGACGGCACATATTCTTTATCGGATAAGGGAAATCTCGTTCTCAAAGTATACCAGGACCTCACGCCCATAGACGATTATCTTACCGGCACAAAAGATAAAAAATCCGGGACGAAGATGGCTATTGCGAGAGACGTCGTCGTCCATTCGGACGTGTGGGCGGGGATAATCGGTGTAGATCCGCAGACCAAGATCACTACCATAAATAACGCCAAAGTAAGCAAATTATTCGCTATTACCGAGGCTATGAAGCTTTCGAAAGTTAATGAATTGCAGGGTGACAGCCCTGAGGCCGAAGGTATCAGGGTCTCTTTAGCCAGAGACGCGATGACCAATCCCGGAGAGTGGGAAGGTCTCATCTCGATAGATGCCAAAGGTAATGTTACCCTCGGTGAGCAGAAATTAAGAAACATATTCGCCGTAGAACTTGTACTGCGAGGCTGCGGCATAGACAGGCTTACCGGCAATACGCTCGAGGCTATAGGCCGCAGGATGGCCATAGCTAAAGACACGGTGTTGCAACCGGCAATATGGTCCGACATAATTACAGTCCGGGACGGCAGAGCCAATATAGTAGGCGATAATTTGAAGAACCTGTATGCCGTCGAACGGAAGATGGCTGCTTCTGCGGTCAGTGAATTGCAGGGAGATTCCCCGAAAGTAGAAGGCATAAGAGTGTCCCTTGCAAGGGATGCTATAGCTAACGCGGGAGAATGGGGGAACATAATATCCGTTGACGCTAACGGCAATGTCACCCTCGACGAACAAAAATTGAAAAATATATTCGCGCTGGAAGCCGAACTGAAGAATGCGGGCATAGACAAGCTTGCAGGAAATACCCTGGATGCCATAGGCCGCAGGATGGCCATAGCCAAAGACGCGGTGTTAAAACCGGAGATATGGTCCGGTGTGATCGGTACAGACGGTCTCAAAAAGATCTATGCCATAGAAGGCAGGATGGCAGGATCCACCGTTAAAGAATTGCGCGGAACTTCGTCGAACGTAGAAGGGGTCAGGATCTCCCTGGCAAGGGACGCTATCGCCAACCCGGGAGAGTGGGAAGGCCTTATTTCAATAGACGATGCCGGCAATGTTACACTCGATGAGCAAAAGTTGAAAGACATATTTGCGGTAGAATTCGAGTTGAGATCATGCGGCATAGAGAGACTTACCGCGAATAATCTCGAAGCGATAGGCCGCAGGATGGCCATAGCCAAAGACGCGGTGCTGAAGCCCGAGATATGGTCTAAAATGATCGTGGTCCAGGGCGCAAAGGCCCGGATACTGGGCGACAGTTTAAAGCGTTTATACGCTATCGAGAGAAAGATGGCGGTTTCTACGGTAAAAAATCTCAGGGGAGACTCCCCGAACGTCGAAGGTATCAGGGTATCTCTCGCCAGAGATGCGATAGCCAATCCCGGAGAGTGGGAAGGCCTTATTTCTATAGACGACAAAGGCACTGTTACTCTCGATGAAAATAGGTTAAAAGAAATATTTGCCTTAGAGCTGAAACTTAGCGGCTCAGGCATAGGCAAGCTTAGCGGCAATACCCTCGAGGCTATAGGCAGAAGAATGGCCGTAGCTAAAGATATGGTCCTGAAACCCGAGATATGGTCTAAGATAAGCGATGACCGCCTGAAGAAAATATATGATATAGAGTTGAAGATGTCCGGGTCCGCGGTCAGCCGGTTGCAGGGAGATTCGCCCAATGTCGAAGGCGTCAGGGTGTCTCTTGCAAGGGATGCGATGGCCAATCCCGGAGAATGGGAAGGCATTATATCTATAGACGCCGCCGGCAATGTAACCCTCGATGAGAAGAAATTAAAAGATATATTCGCCGTGGAATTTGCGTTAAGGGATTGCGGAATAGAAAGACTTATAGGCAGTACCCTCGACGTTATAGGCAGGCGCATGGCTATAGCCAAAGACGTAGTGCTGAAGCCGGAGATCTGGTCGAAGATAATAACGGTCAAAGACGGCACAGTTACTATGGTGGGCGATACCTTAAAACGCCTATACGCGGTCGAGAGAAAAATGGCCGCTTCCGATGTCAAAGAATTGCAGGGAGAATCGCCCAACGTGGAAGGCACCAGAGTATCGCTGGCAAGGGACGCTGTAGCGAACCCCGGCGACTGGGGCAGTATAATCGAAGTATTCGTAGACGGTAAGGGCAATGTCTCGAAGGTCGGTCTCGACGAAAATAAATTGACCCTTATGTTTAAAGTGGAGAAGGCGCTTGCGGACAAATCCGGCATAGACAAACTTACAGAGAAGAGCCTTGTGGCAAAAGGACGCAGGATGGCCATAGCCAAGAACGTAGTCGCGCGTATCGACGATTGGCAGGGCGTTATAAATATAGATAAGGGTGAAGTAATTCTTAATGCCGCAAAGCTAAAATTAATATTCGGGATAGAAAATAGGCTTGCAGGCGTAGGCGTCAAAAAACTCGAAGGCGATGTTCCTTCCGCCGAAGGCCGCAGGATATCTATAGCCAGGGACGTGGTTATAAGGCCTGTGAGATGGAAGGGAATAATAGATGTAAATGCTAAAGGTGAGATAAATATAAATGCCGCTACGGTAGCGAAAATATTCGCGGTAGAAAACGCCCTGGCCACCGCTCCCGAGACCTCCGGTATCGCTAAATTGCGGGGCGACCTGCCGGAAATAGAAGGGCGCAGGATGTCTTTGGCCATAGAAGCCGTCATGGAATCTATTTCGCCGGGCGCCAAAAAAAGATGGAAAGGCGTTATCGAAGTCGACGATAAGCTGAAAGTTACGCTGGACAAAGAAAGGCTCGAGACTATTTTCGCGGGAGAAAAAGCCCTCGCGGATTCCCGCATAGAAAGTTTTACGGACAGCAATAAGGAACCCGTTTCCAAGACCGAAGGCCGCAGGATGGCGGTATCGGAATATGCTACCACAAAAGAGGAATTATTGAAACCCATCGGGGACGGCTTATTTTATATGAATAGCAAAGGGCAAATAATACCCAACGTGAAATTATTTACAAGAGCAGGAGCGGTTAACGATGCGCTTATGAATTCCCGCGTGGCCGCCCTGAAAGGCGACGATCCCGATACGGAAGGTCTGAGGATGGCATACGGTGTCGATGCAGCAGCTCATCCGGATGAATGGAAGGGCCTTATAGAGATAACCGAAAAGCCTGACGGTACGATCGCCGTAAAACTGTTCGAAGATAATATAGAAAAGATGCTGGCTACCGATGAAGCCCTGAAAGGGTTCGAGGGACTGTCTAAGGACGATGATTACACCAAAGGGACAAGAGCGGCCTTCGCCAGAGGCGCTGTGCAAAGGCCGAACGACTGGACGGGCATGATAGATTTTGATAAGGACGGTAAGCCGGTTATCGGCAAAGAGCAGAAAGAAAATTTAAAGAAGCTTTTTGATATAGCCAAAAATATAAACGAGGAAAATATACCGTATTTTACGATCACCGAAGAGGATAAGGCAAGCGACGCGGCAATGCGCATAAAGACAGGGCGGCAGATAGCCGTAGCACGCGATCTTTTAAGGAATAAGGCCGATTCGGCATGGTCGGATTATCTTGATTACAACACGGGCAAAGCGGTCAATGCCGCGGCGAAGGACAAGATAGCCGATATAGTCAGAATAGCCGAGAATTTGAAGGAACAGAAGGTCGCTAAGCTTGCGCTTAAAAATGACCTCGTGGCCGAAGGCCGCAGGATGGGTATAGCGATGGATCTCGTGGCCAAGGCCGATAAGTCGGATTGGGCCGTATACCTCGATTTTAAGACCGGCGATATAAAAGGGCCGAAAAAAGACCTGAATAGAGGTTATGTGACGGAAATATTCGACATATCCGACAGGTTTACCGACGACAACATCGCCGCGCTTACAAAAATAAATAAAGATGATGTGACCGAAGGGCACAAGACGGCCATAGCTATGGGCCTGGTAAAGCTTCTTGCCGAAAAGTTGAATAACGACAGGAAACTTATGGATAAGATACTCGCCTACCGTCTGGCCGTAGCCGCCGCGATAGAGAAGGTCGATATAAATAACGACCTGTACAAAGCAGAACTCGATCTGTATAAGACCACGGAGAAAGCGGTCCGCGAAAAGCGTTTCGCCAGGGCGCTTACGGCGGAAGAGAAGACTCTGATAGATAAAAAGTGCGACGCGGAATTTCCCGTTATATACAGGTATGGTTATATCGCCGCGTTTGCCGATGACCTGCATCTTGACAGGAACTATAAGCCTCTGGATAAGGCTATCCCCGCCGGCAGGATAGGCACTCTCTTAAAACTGCGTGCGCTGGTCGACAAGCTTGTAAATGAGAGGATAGTCGCGGTAGGGCATAAAGGGCCGGACTTCGAAATGGAAATAAACGACCATTTTATGCCTGAACGCAGGAAAGAGGTGTCCGAGCGGCTTAAAGAACGCGGCGTGGTCGGCGAAAAGGCCGATCGGATCGTGGATGCGTACCTGAATTCCGTGAAGAGCGCCGCAGACCTTATATACAGGCAGGGAGTGGTCAATTCGAGAGCGAAAGTCCTTCTCGAAAAGCTATATCGTCCGGTCGAGGAGAAGACGGGAAAGAAGGCAGGGACTGCCGAAGATGAAGCAGCGGGTATGCTTTGCGCGGCGGAAAAGATATTGCGCGCCGAAAGGTTCGTAGACGATCTTGCGAAGAGTTACTGGCGTCCGCTTAATGCCGGCGAAGTCTGGAACTGGGCGCAGGTCTTCCTGGGCAGGCGCTATCTGTCCGCGGAAGAACGGAAACTGCCGGATGATCTGAAAGAGGAGAGGATGAGGAAGTATCTCGTAGATCCGCAGGACCTTCCGGAATGGCAGGCCTCGTCAGGAAAGATAGCCGAAACCTATCGGGATATAGCGAACCTGTTCTCGCTCATAAATATAGAACAGACGGGCCAGACGCATGCGGTGGATAACGTGAAGGATTGGGTCGAGTCCTCAAGAGGTTTCGGGACGGAGGAGTCTTTTGCCAAACTGCTGGGCACTCTTAAAGAAGCCGGCCTTATGGATGCGGCGCTCGAGGATGTCGTTGCGCGGATATACGATCCAAAATTCAAGATGTGGCAAAATTTAAGGCCTGCAATAGAAAGGCTGGACGATGCCAAATCGGCTTTCTTGAGGAAAAAGGATTCGGAGGACCGTTCGGCCGCTCTGAAGGGCATACTGACACAGGTAGATAATTTCATTTCGGAATATACCTCACAACGCGATGCACTTGTCGGAAAAGCGCGTGCAGAAAAAGACGGCGCGAAGAAGAAGGCGCTTGAGGCCCTGGCCGCATCGTACGCGGCAGATATTAAGGATCTTACCGGACTCAAAAATAAGGTCTCTGATAAGGATGTCGAAGAGTTCGCCAAGGTATCTCCTCAGGAACCCGCCGACGAATCTAACGATAAGGTGGACGCTCTTCTTAAAAAGACGGATGATATAAACGCTATCTTTAACGATACGAGAGATGAAGAACTTACGCTTCGCGACAGCTTCTTTAAGCTGATAGCCGCAGACGTTAAAGTCCCGGCTTTTATGAGGAAAGTTTATAAGGAAAATGCTAAAGCCGCCGAGCGCGTTTTCGGCAAAAATTTCATAGCCCGCGCTATAGCGCGCCTTAATTTAAGCGCAGACGAAGAGGCGGAAGCGCTGAAGCGCGATAAAGCCGTCGCGGAAAGGCTGAGACAGGAGATATTTGCGGCCAGACTCGATTATAACCTCGATTCTCTGCGCGAGAAACGCGGCGACGAACTTGCGACATCCGATGCCCAGCTGATAATGGAAGCGATGGATAAAAAGGCAAAAGAGAAAGGCAAGACGAAAGAGGCTATGTTGGAGGACGTAAAGAATACCATCCTGGACAGGCTGATGAACGGCGCCTATCTAAGATCCGTCTATAAATCTAACGGCCTTGAGCTCGAAACAGGAGAGCTCGGTTTCCTCCAGGCAGAGATACGCCTTAATACGCATTTGAGGAATTTGCGGGCCGAGTATGAGGAAGCTATAGGTAAGGACGAGAATGAGGTCAATTTCGCCATTAGCCGTCTTTCCGCATATAACAAGAATGCCGAATATCGAGACGAGGCGGCGAAGAGAGAAGCCGCGATAAAACTGCTCGGTGACTGGTTTGTAAGGGATAAAGTAGCCAAGTACATCAAATACGAGAAGATAATAAAAGACTTTGAAGATTATCTTGTTAAGAGCGAAGAGGCGTCCGGAGAGGTCCCGAGGTTCCGTCCCGGCCAGGTGACGGGTATCCTGATGAGCCTTGACGCTATGGACCTGCTGGAAGCCGACGAGATGGAACGCTTGAAGGCATGGTTCATGGACTGCACTGTGGTCCAGTCGTGGGCTAAAGAAGATCTGGGATATTACCTGCCTTACCCGCTCCTTGAGGACAGCATAAAGACCATGCGCGAAAAGTCTGAAGGCATACCTTATATTTATACGGCTATGGACAGGATGAGGGCGAAATTCCGCGATATGTTCAAAAACGACATAGGATCTTTCAAATACGCGGGCGCTGAAGAAGAAACGCAGAAAGATAATCTCTGGGCAGAGCGCGTGGTCTTCGGCGGCCTGTTCGACGCGCGCAGTGAAATGCTGGCCGAAGCGCTTGCCGGGATATCGGATCCGAAGAACCCCGGCGACGCGGTAAGGATACGGGGCGAGTCTATCGAACATCTGAACGGTTTCCACAATGACATCGTATATTTGCTTGCCAAGAAAGATTACGCCGACCATACGAAAGAATATGCCGAGGACGATGAAGCGGTGCAGGAGGCCGCGGCATTCAGGCGGCAGAAGATAGATATGTTCGCCAATAATCTCGACGCCATTATACTGCCGGAAATACTTAAGACCATGACTATAAGAGATAGCGGCTCTAACGGTAAGTCCATAATAGGCCTGCGCGAGAGGAATAAATGGTGGACATACCTGAATAAAAAGTGGCTTAACGACATGTTTAAAAGCCGCCGGGATACGAAAAAGAGATGGGAAAACGATCGTAAGAAATATGCCCAGCAGGTGCGCAATAAAGAGAAGCGCGAAGAGGCGCTGGCATATACGCTTAAAGAGGTAAAGAAGGCTCTTGGCGAAGCGAATAAGGATCTTGCCGGACGTCCTCAGCCTAAAGGTAAAAAGATAACCATAACGATAACCGACGGGCTCATCTGGTATTTCCAGAAAGCTATGCTCGCATCAGGCAATACGGCCAAGGAGCTTATGCAGGAGGCATATCTCTTCCCGGAGGACTTAAGGCAGGTATACAGGGAAATATACGGCAGGGAGCCGACCGATCTCGAAGAGGAAAAGATAAAGTTCTATGTCATAAAGATGGTGCAGGACGGCTGGACCATCGATTTTATCAGAACGGTCCTTATTTACGGTGAATATATAAAGTGGGAAATGAAGACGCAGTTGGGCAAAGAATTGAACAGTGTCGATACCGAGATACTCGTCAACCATATGATCAATAGCGGGTTCATGCCGGTAGATACTGCCCTCCTCGGCATACCGCTTGAGGCGCTTATAGAAAAGGACGAGAAGGCGAGGGCCGAGAAGGTGAAGGACCTTCCGATCCATCGCGCCATTGCGGTTATGAATAAAGTAGCCGGTGATATCAAAAAGGCCGGATATGAATTGGACGATAACGAAGTATTTTATGCCGTAGGCATGAGCCTGGGCATAAATATAGCCGAGTCTCCGGACGAAGAGAAGGTTATGGGGT